>JAFDVY010000209.1 GCA_018268785.1 Acidobacteriota bacterium
AGGTAGAGCTTTCACGCTGAGGTTCGTAGGGTGCGCCAATACTTAGAGCGTTTCCGTTAACTGCAAGCAGAGCGTGAACCTTTGCAAGGTCCCCTGCGGAAATGCCTAGGTCAACATCGCTCATAGTGAGGAATGGCGAATCTATGTGGAACGTCAGAGCGTCGCCATGTTTATGTCGTTTGTAGGAAACACTCCCTCTTTCGATCTCGGAATGAGACTTAATTGAGTCCAAACACTCTTGCGTTCTTGATTTGGAGTATGGCTTGTGCTCCAAATCTCGGACACAAGAGAACCATTGAGGGAGAGGAGGCACTGATCCGCGATTATCAATCCAAGCACTCAAATCGCGCTTTGACTGGGCAATTACGCAGTTTGCAGCAGTGCACAGGAACAGCCCTGCTGCAAATATCAAGCGAATTTGGCTCCTAGCCACCAGCAAGAGTATAACTTGAGATCGCACGGCCTTTTCTTTGAAGTGCGATTGTGCAAAGAGCTTGGGAGGACCCAATAATCACGCTGACCGGGACCGAACTATCAGAATCACATTGGCTCGATTTGCAACAATGCTTCGCTTTGCGCGATACTGCTTGTTTGCTTGGGGACAATTTTCGGGAGCCGTGCCCGCTTAATCTGTAAAATTCAAATCCGACGGCCGGAATCGCGGCCGGTAGCTTGAGGGAGCAGAATGGAAAAGCCTGCAAAGATTGCGCCAGCAAAAGGAAAGCTGGGAGTGCTCCTTCCGGGAATGGGCGCGGTGAGCACAACATTGATGGCGGGCGTGGAGCTGGTGCGCAAGGGGAAGGCGCAGCCGATTGGGTCGCTGACGCAGCTTGGCACGATTCGGCTGGGCAAACGCACGGATAATAACTCACCGCTGATCAAAAAGTTTGTTCCGCTGGCGGATTTGAACGATCTCGTTTTCGGGAGTTGGGATCTGTTCAAGGACGACGCTTACCAGGCGGCGGAAAAAGCGGGCGTGCTGAATTATCAGGATTTGGAAAAAGTAAAGCCGTTCCTGAAGACGATCAAGCCGATGAAGGCCGCGTTCGATCGCGAATATGTGAAGCGGCTGGATGGGACCTACGTCAAGAAGGCGAAGAACAAGTACGAACTGGCCTTGCAACTGAAGGATGACATCGAGAATTTCCGTAAGACCAGGAGGGTTTCGCGGCTGGTAACTTGCTGGTGCGCTTCAACGGAAGTATTTATCAAGCCTGAAGGCGTACATTCGACGCCGGAAAAGTTTGTCGAAGGGATGAAGAAGAACGACCCCGCCATTGCGCCTTCGATGCTTTACGCGTGGGCGTGCGTTACGAGCGGTGTTCCCTTCGCGAACGGTGCGCCGAACCTGACCGTGGATATTCCCGCGATTCAGAAACTGGCGCTGGACCACAACGTAGCAATCAGCGGCAAGGACTTCAAGACCGGCCAGACGCTGATGAAGACCGTGCTCGCGCCAGCGTTCAAAGCGCGCATGCTTGGGCTTGACGGCTGGTATTCGACGAATATTTTAGGCAACCGCGACGGTGAAGTGCTGGACGATCCGGGTTCGTTCAAGACCAAGGAAGAATCGAAACTCGGCGCACTCGAATACATTCTGCAGCCGCAGCTTTATCCGGATCTTTACAAGAAGATGTACCACAAGGTCCGCATCAACTATTACCCGCCGCGCGGCGACAACAAAGAAGGTTGGGATAACATCGATATCTTCGGATGGCTGCGCTATCCGATGCAGATCAAGGTGGACTTCCTCTGCCGCGATTCGATTCTTGCGGCGCCGATCGTGCTGGACCTGGTGATGTTTATGGACCTGGCGCAACGCGCGGGATTCCGCGGGATTCAGGAATGGCTGAGTTTCTATTTCAAGTCGCCGATGGCAGGCGAGGGGCTTTATCCCGAGCACGACCTCTTTATTCAATCCATGAAGTTGAAGAATACGCTGCGCTGGATGATGGGCGAAGACTTGATCACTCACCTGGGCCAGGAATACTACGACTAAACTTAAGAGGGCGGGTGGACCGTAAGACCCGCCACAATGGAAAAGAAAAAGGCCGCTTCAGAAAGCGGCCCCTACAAACATCTCGAGAATCAGTTCTGCTGAGACTGGAAATTACGGGCGTTGGCCGAAGTGAATTGAAACATCAATGACTGTCTCATGTTCGCCTGGAGCATAGCGCCACTGCTTTACGGCGCGAGTTGCAGACTCCACGAGAACGGCGTTGCCACCGATCGTCTGCACGTCTTTCACTGTGCCGTCTACCTTGACAGTGACGCGCAACCGCACGGTGCCACCAATTCCCTTGTCGCGCAAAACGGTCGGATACTCCGGTTCCACCTTTTTGATTACCTTACGATCATTTTCCTGCTGAGCAATCACAATCCCCGTTCCAATTCCGAAAACCGCGACCAGGCAGATTAACTGCGCGAGGCGGCGTTTACTGGTTGACGTTTCCATCGGCCACGACCAATCGCTAGAAGTTGCAAAGACAGCAGGAGGGAGAATTCCCACACCCTTGCCTAATGAAAAAGGGAGCATGGCGGGTGCCAAGTTGGGGAATATATTGAAAGTTGTGCCCGGGGAGCCATAGCGCTACAACTTGGGCTAAGTCACACTAAGATATAGGTTTCCGCGAGCTCGGCATTGACGCCCTGTAGTCGGAGCGGATTGACCATTGAAGATAGCGGAGGACGTTTCACCGTACCTGTAAAAAGGGTCTCACCCTGAGATACCAAGCTAGTTCGTGAGACAGCACGGTACCAGAAGGCTATTGGCCGGACTTAGCTGCAACGGCATCCATTACGCGCGAAGAAAAGACCAGCGCAGCTCCGGCATTCATGGCGACGGCGACACCCAGCGCTTCGCCAATTTCTTCCTTTGTGGCCCCGGCTTTCAGCGCTGCATCGGTGTGCACGACGATGCAGCCATCGCAACGGGTGGTTACGGCCACAGCCAACGAAATCAGCTGGCGAGTTTTTTCGCCGAGAAGAGTGGTTTTCGAATTTGCCGCTGAAAGTGTCTGATATCCGCGAACCGTATCGGCTGAAACCTTCATTACGTCGCCGATTCGCGCTCCAACCTGTTTATGGTATTCGTTCCAGTCCATCATCATGACTTCATCTCCATGACTTCATCTCCTCACCGCCGAATTTGTTCGCACACCCCACGTTCCACTCTTTTATAAGTTGCAACAAGCGCTTGCAAGCAATGTTTTTCCAGATATACCGCTGCGCCAGTTTTCCATGATTCGGCGTTGTGGTATCGTTCCAAATTCGGCTGGGCACGTTGCGAGAGCCAATGGAGCTACAGCCGGATTGCACTAACCCCTCGGGAGAAAAATTGCATGAAGAGCGTTTACAACGGGCTGGCCGTGCCGCCGGAAGGGCGCGCGATTGGATACGCCAACGGCGAATTGCAGGTGCCGGACACACCGGTGATTCCGTTCATCGAAGGCGACGGCACGGGGCGCGACATCTGGAAAGCTTCTCGGCGCGTATTTGATGCGGCTGTGGAGCACGCCTATGGCGGGAAGAAAAAAGTTGCGTGGTTTGAGGTTTACGCCGGGGAGAAAGCGTTCAACACATTCAAGGAATGGCTGCCGAACGATACAGTTGAGGCGATTCGCGATTTTCGCGTGGCGATCAAGGGGCCGTTGACGACTCCAGTGGGCGGCGGGATTCGTTCGTTGAACGTGGCATTGAGACAGATTTTGGATCTTTATTCTTGCGAGCGACCGGTGCGGTATTTTGAGGGAGTTCCCTCTCCTGTGAAGCATCCTGAAAAACTGGATGTGGTGATTTTTCGCGAGAACACGGAAGACGTTTATATCGGCATCGAATGGAAGAGTGGATCGCCGGAAGCGAAGAAGCTGCTGGAATTTTTGAATAACGACATGCTGAAGGACGGTAAAAAGCAGATTCGCTGGGATTCGGGCGTGGGCATCAAACCCATTTCGCCGACTGGAACGAAGCGGCTGGTGCGGCGCGCGATCAAGTATGCGCTGAAGCATGGACGCAAGAGCGTGACGCTGGTGCACAAGGGAAACATTCAGAAATTTACCGAAGGCGGATTCCGCGACTGGGGCTACCAGTTGGCGCAGGAGGAGTTTCGCGCACAAACAGTGACTGAGCGCGAAAGCTGGATTCTGGACAACCTCGACAAGAACGCTGGACTGACCGTTGAACAAAACGCTGCGATGATCGAGCCGGGGCTTGAACAGGCGGTCGATTCGTTCAAGAAGTCGGTTTATGACGAAGTGAAACAGACGCTGGATTCGATTCATGCGACGCACGGAAAAGGCCAGTGGAAACAGAAGCTGATGATCAACGACCGGATTGCGGATTCTGTGTTTCAGCAGGTGTTGATGCGAGCGGATGAATACAGCGTGCTAGCCACGTCCAATTTGAATGGCGATTACTTGTCGGATGCGTGCGCCGCGCAGGTGGGCGGACTGGGCATGGCGCCTGGATCGAACATTGGCGACGGCTTTGGCGTTTTTGAAGCGACTCATGGCACGGCTCCGAAATACGCGGACAAGGATGTGATCAATCCAAGCTCCGTGATGCTGAGCGGCGCGATGATGTTTGAATTTTTGGGATGGACGGAAGCGGCGCAGATGATCGAGGACGGCATTGCGCGCACCATTCAGCAGAAAAAAGTCACGTACGATCTGGAACGGCTGATGCCGGGCGCG
>JAFDVY010000020.1 GCA_018268785.1 Acidobacteriota bacterium
GTACCGCGCACACCTCGAAACTTCGCTGGCCTTGATCGAACGCGCCACAGACATTCGCAACGCCTCAATCATTGACATCGGCGGCGGCGAATCCACACTCGTGGACGATCTTCTCGCGCGTGGCTGCGAGGACGTCACTGTCCTCGACGTTTCCGAAAAAGCGATCGAATTCACAAAAGCGCGCCTCGGTTCAGCAGCGGAAAAAGTCCACTGGATCGCTTCCGACATCGAAACAGCGCGGCTTCCAGCGCAGTCGTACGACGTCTGGCACGATCGCGCCGTCTTTCACTTCCTCACCACACCCGAAAAACGCCTTGCTTACGTGCGCCAAACAGCCCATGCCGTCAAACCCGGCGGCCACGTTATCGTCAGTACGTTCGGCCCCGAAGGGCCCATGGAATGTAGCGGATTGAGGGTAATGCGGTACGACGCTAATGAGCTTCACGGCGAATTTGGCGCAAAGTTTCGCCTCATTGAAAGCGCGAAAGAACTCCACAAAACGCCGTTCGGAAAAACGCAGCAATTCCTCTACTGCTACTGCCGCGTCGAATAGTCGGCATGGTAGGGGCGGGGCTTCAGACCAGCTCTTCTTACGCTTGTGCTGCAGCTGCATTCACAGGCAGCTTTGCCAGTTCCCAGGCTGCAATCCCGCCTGCTATTTCGCTTACGTGTTCAAATCCTTCTCGCTGCAAAATGCTCGCCGCAATCGAAGACCGGTATCCGCCCGCGCAATAGACCAGCACCGGCCGGTCCTTCTTCAATTCGCCGGTCCGCTCCGCCAACCGGTTCAGTGGCAAACTGGCGCTGCCTTCAATCATCTTCTGTTGACGCTCATTGGCCGTGCGAATGTCCACAAGTTGTGGCGCATCCGGTTTCGCAAGGATCTCCGCCGCAAGCGCAGGGCTCCATCGTTCGGATTTCTTCGTCAAATCCGGCCGCGTTTCCACGGCTCGCATCCCGTCTTTCAAAAACCCCGCAACGTTGTCGAAGCCGATTCTTCCCAAACGAATTGCTGATTCCGATTCCCTTCCCGGATTCGCCACAATCACAATCGGGTTCTCGTGATTCAAAATCGTTCCCGCCCACGTCGCATATTGTCCGCTCAACCCAATGTTCACGCTGCCCGCCAGATGTGCCGCCGCAAACTCTTCCGGCTCGCGCGTATCCAGAATCTGCGCGCCACTCTTCTGCAATTCCAGCGCATCGCGCAAATCCAGCGGCTTCAATTCCTGCTTCAGCGCTTCATCCAGCGTCGCGCGCTCCTTGCTGTTCAGCACGGCGTCATACACAAAGTACGGCGGAGCTTCCGGCTGATCCGCCGTCACCAGCTCAATAAACGCCTGTTTGCTCATCGGCTGCAGCGCATAATTCACCCGCCGCTGCTCTCCAATCGTCGAAACCGTTTCCTTGCTGATCGCTTTCCCGCAAAGCGATCCTGCACCGTGCGCCGGATACACCAGGCTAGCGTCCGGGAGCGGCAAAATCTTTTTTTGAATCGAATCGTAAAGCAGCGCACCCAAATCCGCTGCCGACCATCCCAGCGCAGCGCGCAAGTCCGGCCTTCCCACATCGCCCACAAACAATGTATCGCCCGTCAGCACCGCGTGTGGCTCCGTGGCGCTCTTCGATAAATCAAAAACTTCGATCGAAATCGACTCCGGCGTATGTCCGGGCGTTTCCAGGGCCTTCAATCGCACGTTCCCAAATTCAATCGCGGCGCCATCGCCGAGAGGAACAAACTTGTACTCCGCCTGGGCCTTCGCGCCCAAATAGATCGTGGCACCCGCTTGATCTCGCAATTCCAGATGCCCCGCGACAAAATCAGCGTGCAGATGCGTCAAAATCACATGCTTGATTTGGAGTTTGTGTTCCGCCGCGAAGGAAAGATAAATCCCAATATCGCGCTGAGGGTCAACCACTGCTGCTGTGCCCGTCCCTTCGTCGCCAATCAGATACGACGCATGAGCAAGACATCCCAGATAAAACTGTTTGAGGATCATGGCTGACCCCTCTCGCGCTCGGTCATTTCGACAGACCCGTTAGTTTGAATTTCATAGGAGGCGGGGGCTTCAGCCCCCGTTCAAAGCTTCAAAAAAACGGCGGCTTTAGCCCCTAAAGCTTCCTATAACTTTCTACCCTTACTTCACTTCGGCTGTTTGCCCAAACGCAGATACGGCTTCAGCGTCCGAAGACCGCCCGGGAAGAGCTGCTTCACTTTTTCCTCGGGCATCGTCGCCGGAACCACCACGTCGTCTCCCGGCTTCCAGTTCACCGGAGTTGAAACGCTGTGCTTTGCCGTCAGTTGCAGTGAATCCACCACTCGCAACACTTCGTCAAAGTTGCGTCCCGTGCTCATCGGATAGCTCAGCATCAGCTTGATTTTCTTGTCCGGCCCAATCACGAACACCGTTCGCACGGCCGCATTGTCCGCCGGAGTTCTTCCTTCGCAGGACTCTCCCGCTTCCGCCGGAAGCATGTTGTAGAGCTTCGCCACCTTCAGCTCCGGATCGCCAATCATCGGATAATTCACTTTGTGGCCCTGTGTCTCTTCAATGTCCACAGCCCACTTGCTGTGGCTGCTCACTGGATCCACGCTTAGACCGAGAATCTTCACATTCCGCTTCTTGAACTCCGGATTCAGCCCGGCCATGTAGCCGAGCTCGGTCGTACAGACAGGCGTGAAATCCTTCGGGTGCGAAAACAGAATCGCCCAGCTCTCGCCAATCCATTCGTGGAAGTGGATCGGGCCTTCGGACGTCTCTGCTGTAAAGTTCGGCGCTGTATCGTTGATGCGTAGCATTGTGGTTTGTTCCGCTCGCGCGGCTCCTTCTCCTGTCATAACTGCCTCCTGGCGCTTCGCCCTGCCTGTCAGAGAGTCAGCGCCTCACTAAAGATGAGCCACCAGTGTACCAAGCCGCCGCAGAACGTGGAAACATGGAACCACCATAGCTGAAGTAGCCTGGCCCTCTTGTTTACCCTAAGTCTCGAAGGGGCCGCGAAAACCGAAAACTGAGCCTCAGCTCATCGGAACTCGCAACAGTCTCATCAAAACCGCCGACCTACCAATCGTGCACCGTCCCGGACAACACACGATCACTTTCGCATCCGTGATTCGCGTTGTAACTTTGCTCCCGCGCTGCTGTAGAATCGGAATGCATTTCTGACTCATTCACGGAGCAAAAACGAGTGGGACATCCCCAACTGGAATTGAACGGCAAAGCAGCGCTGGTCATCGGCGGCACAAGCGGCATAGGCCTCGAAATCGCCAAGGGGTTGGCGAAAGCCGGTGCGGACGTTGTCGCCACTGGCCGGCGCGAAGACCTTGTGAAATCTGCGGCAAAAGAAATTCGCGCACTCGGCCGCCGGACGCTCGAAATTCCGTGCGATGTCACCGACGAATCCACCATCAAGAAATTGCTCGACGCCGCTGTCGCCGAATTTGGCCACGTGCAAATTCTCGTTAACTGCGCCGGCCGCACAAAGCGCGCCGCGACCATCGATGTTCCCGACGCCGACTGGAACGCCATCCTGGAAACGAATCTCACCGGAACGCTTCGGGCCTGCCGCGTCGTTGGCCGCCACATGATCGAGCGCGGTTACGGCCGCATCATCAATATCGTTTCTCTTGCTTCGTTCGTCGCGCTCTATGAAGTCGCCGCCTACTCCGCCAGCAAAGCCGCAGTCGCATCGCTCACAAAATCGCTCGCCATCGAATGGGCCGGCAAAGGTGTTTGCGTCAACGCCATTGCTCCCGGAGTATTTCGCACGGAACTGAACTCTGGCTTGCTCGACGGCACCGAACGAGGCAAGGAATTCAAAATCCGCACGCCCATGGGCCGCTTCGGCAAACTCGAAGAGCTCGCCGGCGCCGCCGTTTTTCTCGCTTCCGACGCAGCAAGTTTCGTAACCGGCCACGTTCTTGCCGTGGATGGCGGCTTCCTCTCCAGCGGCGTCAACCAATAGAACTCAACTCAGCCTGAACTAAATCGCATCCGCAGGCTGTATGCGCATTTCGCCTCTCGTAATGGCCGTTTGCAAATCGATTTGTGAACTCTTTGCAACCTTTTCACCTTGTCGGCAATCAGATATGCAACGACGGTTGGGGAGAGATGAGGTCCGCTCAGGTCATCCTCATGGGCAATCGGGAACACGCGTTTGTGGTTGGTGGCGGACCGGCGGGGCTGGTCGCTGCGATTGCGCTGCGGCGCAAGGGCCTGCACGTCACCGTCGCGGACGGCGGCGATTTTCCCAGCGATAAAGCCTGTGGAGAAGGCATTCTGCCGGAAGGCCTCGCGGCGCTCGAACGGCTCGGCATTTCGCTTGATCCGAACGAAGGCCGCACATTCCACGGCATTTGTTTTATCAATGCGCGCACTACCGCCGAAGCAACATTCCCCTTTCGCAGCGGACTTGGCATGCGGCGCGTTGTCCTTCATCGGCAGCTTTTGCGTGCCGCCGAAAACTTCGGCGTGGAAATGCTGCAGCGAACTCCGGTAACGAACCTCTCCTCGAATTGCGTTTCTCTGGGAGCGAAAAAGGTTTCTGCGGACTGGATTATCGGCGCAGACGGGTTTCACTCCCGCGTAAAATCGTGGACCGGACTCGACCGCGGCCTCAACGCAAGACTTCGCTACGCATTTCGGCTGCATTTTGTGTGCGCTCCCTGGAGCGACATGGTGGAGGTTCACTGGAGCCAGCACGCTCAGCTTTATATCACGCCGGTCTCGAACACGGAAGTCGGCGTTGTTGTCCTCTCTCGTGACCCGCAACTTCGCGTGCGGGAAGCGCTGCAATATTTCCCGCAAGTTTTAGCGCGGCTCGGCGGCGCGGATTCGGTATCCGCGGAACGCGGCGCAGTCACCGGCAACTGTTTCCTCGCCTCTGTTCACGCCGGAAAAGTGGCGCTGATTGGCGACGCTTCGGGAAGCGTCGACGCAATCACAGGCGAGGGATTGAGCCTGGCGTTTCGGCAGGCGGAAGCTCTGGCTGAGGCAATCGCCAATCGCAGTTTGGCGAACTACGGCCGCGCTCACAAGCGGCTTCGGCTACGTGCAGCGATCATGGCGCGCATGCTGTTGCTGCTGGAAAGACAGCCGCGATTGCAGGAGCGCGTCGTCAGTGCGCTTGCCGCGGAGCCGGATATTTTTCGACGAATGTTGGCCGCTCACGTGGGCCACATTTCTCCCATTTCTCTTGCGACTGCAAGCGCGCGGCTTGGTCTGTTGCTGCTGGCATCCAATTTTTCCTAACCTTCCAGGAATTCCCTCAACAGCATGTGAAAGTGATGGACGCCGTTTTCGCGCTTTACCGAATAACGGCCACGGTCGTAGGTGGAAGAATTCAATCCCTTTTGAACATTGGTGCAGAGCAGGATGTCTTCCTGCTGGACTTCATCGCTGAATGAGACGGCTTTGGCGATGCGATCTTTTGCGGCCGGCGATTCCGTGTCGTGAAAAAACCATTCAAAGATGGTGAGCGTTTTGTCGTGGGATAGCGGGACAATTAGATTTGTGGAAAAGTTGTCCGGATAGATGTTGAGCATCAGATTGGGAAAAATCCAGAAATAGAGCGCTTCCTTCAAACCGCCGGAAGCCGGAGCATAAGCACGTTCGGCATCGCCGGGCTTCCTGGCGCGGATTGGCGCGAACTGCTGCGAATAATAGCGGAATGTATCCGTGCGGTATTGCGCGTAGTCGATTTCTTTCATCAGGCCGGGATGGGCGATGGGGATGTGATAGCCCTCGAGATAATTGTCAACGTAAACCTTCCAGTTGCAATCGATGACGTAGTCGCGGCGTTCGGCCAGTCTTAGATTTTCGAAATCGAAGCCGCGCGCTTGACTGGGGATCTCGCCGAGAATAGTCGCGAGCGATTCGCCGCCCTTGTCGAAATTGACGAAAATCAAATCACCCCAGGTTTCGAGGCGCAGCGGGACCATACCCATGGTGCTGCGATCGAAAAATTCGACGCCGTCGACGTCGGGCGTGCCGATTAGTTTTCCGTCGAGTGTATAGGTCCAACCGTGATACTGGCAGCGCATGACATTTTTGCAGCCGCTGCCAAGCGCGATGGGGCCGGCGCGATGGCGGCAGACGTTGCTGAAGGCGCGAAGTGTTCCCTGTTTGTCGCGGATAATGAGCACGGGTTCTCCGGCGACTTCCGCGGTGAAATAGGTTTCAGGATCGGCAATGGTCTTTTTCGCTCCAGACGTTTCGCCGCATGGCTGCATCGTGGTGCCGACAAGTTGCCAGGTTTTGCGAAAGATTTTTCCTTTCTCGATTTCGAGGATATGGGGATCGGTGTAGAAGCGCGAGGCGAGGGTGAAGGCGCACTCGATCTGTTCGTTCATGTCGAGGCGGAGAGGTTTTGTTGTAGTCATGGCGAGTACTGTAGCTGACTAAGAGGTTGGAAGACCAGAGACCGAAGACCAGTGAAGACGAGAAGAATGCATGGCAGGGGAGGGGAGGGGAGGAAAGATGCGGATGCCGCCGCAGACTATTGGATGAACGATGCTAGGACGAAAAGGGATGATGAGCTACTGGCCTCAGAGCGGGAAATGGTACGGCTGAACATGGAAGGGGGCCGTTCAGGTGCCTGGCAGAAGCCCGGCACTACAAAAAGCAAGAAGGCGAGTAAGCGAGAACGGGATGGATACAGCGAAGTTGCGCATGAATGCGTTGCTGGCGGGGATGGTATAGTCCGCTGGCAAAGATCAGAGATTTTTGGAGGACGAGGATGCTGGAGCGACGGGAGTTTGTAAAGAAGTGCGCGGGAATGGGATTTGCAGGGACGCTGCTGCCGGGCGTGTTATGGGGGCAGGCGCAGGCCGTGGGTGTGAAGAAGGTCACCAAGGAGATGATTGATAGCGCGGCGACGATTGCGGATGTGGCGATTTCGGATGAGCAAAAGGAGATGATGCTGGAAAACCTGAACGATCAGGCGAGCGGGTATGAAGAGATTTACAAATTGCACATGCCCAATTCGGTGGCGCCAGCGTTGATATTCGATCCGGTCACATCATCGGCAAAATTCGGGACGGAAAAATGGCCCATGAAGATGTCGGCAATGCCGAAAGGCTGGAAGGGCTCACGACTGAAAAATGTGGAGGACTTAGCGTTTGCGAGCGTACGGGAACTTGCGGAACTAGTGCGGACAAAGAAAGTTTCGTCGCTGGCTTTGACGCAGATGTATTTGGGGCGATTGAAAAAGTACGACCCGACGCTGAAGTTTGTCGTGACATTGACTGAAGAACGGGCGATGGCACAGGCGAAGAAAGCGGATGATGAAATTGCTGCGGGGAAATATCGCGGGCCGCTGCATGGTATTCCCTGGGGCGCGAAGGATTTGCTGGCGGCAAAAGGATACAGAACTACTTGGGGCGCGGCTGGATTCGAAACGCAGATGATTGATGAGGATGCGACCGTTGTGAAGAGGTTGGATGAGGCGGGCGCAGTATTGGTGGCGAAGTTGACGCTGGGCGCGCTAGCGCAGGGAGATGTTTGGTTCGGAGGAGTGACGCGGAATCCGTGGAATACGAAACAGGGATCAAGCGGATCTTCAGCAGGGCCGGCTTCGGCAACGGCGGCGGGATGTGTGGCGTTCAGCATCGGGTCGGAAACGTTGGGTTCGATTTCTTCGCCTTCGACGCGGTGCGGATGCACGGGATTGCGGCCGAGCTTTGGATTGGTGCCGCGAACGGGCGCGATGGCGCTTTCCTGGAGCATGGATAAGCTGGGGCCGATTTGCAGAACGGTGGAGGATTGCGCACTGGTACTCGATGCGATCTGCGGGAGGGACGGCAAGGACCGGACGGTGCAAGCGGCTGCGTTCAACTGGGATGCGAATTTGGAGTGGAAAAAGCTGCGGGTCGGATACGTGAAGACTGCGTTTGAGCCGCCGAAAGAACAACCGGCAGAGGCAGAAAAAGAAGAGCCGGCGAAAACTCCTGAGGAACAGAAAAAGCGCGACGAGCAGAAGAAACAGCGTGAGATATTTCAGGCGCGCGCAAAATACGACAGAAAATTCCTGGAGGCGACGCTGGCGAAGCTGCAAGAGATGGGAGTGAAACCGCTTCCTGTCGAGATGCCGAAGTTCCCCGCCGGTGCGGTGGAAATCATGCTGACGGCGGAATCGGCGGCGGCGTTTGACGAATTGACGCGGACTGGGAGAGATAAGTTGCTGACTTCGCAGAAGGATTACGACTGGCCGAATACGTTTCGATCGGCAAGATTTATTCCGGCGGTGGAATATATACAGGCGGCACGAGCGAGAACGTTGTTGATGGAAGCCATGGCGAAAATGTTTGAGGATTTCGATGTAATTGTGACGCCGTCGGGCGGGCCGCAATTGACGATCACCAATTTGACGGGGCATCCAGCGGTGATTTTGCCGAATGGAATGCGCGGGGAAGATGCCCCAAAGCCGCAATCGGAAGATCCCGGAGATTTCATGAATTCGGGCGGGCCGCGAACGCCGGTGAGTTTGACGTTTTTGGGGAAATTGTACGGTGAGGCGGAGTTGTTGGCGTTTGCGAAGGCGTATCAGGATGCGACGGGGTTTCATCTGATGCATCCGGACCTTGCTGCAGTAGGAAATGCACATCTTTGAGGACTTGGCGCGGCTTCAATCGAAAATGCCGCCCTGACGTGTCGGCTCTACAAAAGCGGCGTGAAGCAGGGGTTCGTGGTGCGGTTGCAATCGAAGTTGCTGGGCTAAAGCCGCGGCGCTACACAGGCATCGATTACTACTCGTGGCCCATGTAGTAGTTTTTGCGGTGGCGAACTTTGTAGTCGCCGAGGACGCTGACTTCGATGTTGCGAAGAGAGTCTGCTGGGCCGCGCGGGTTGGGATAGTAGGCGAGGCGATACTGCGTCCGGAGTTCGCGGTCAATCTGATCGAAGACGATTCCGAGATTGGCGACACTATCCGGAAAGAATATGGCGCCGCCGGTGGTTTCCGTGATGGTTTGCAGCGCGTGCTCGCCGGCAGTATTACGGCCGTTTTCGCTCTTCATGGTGCGAATCAAAATCGTGTAAAGAAGAGTGTCGGAGCGGACGGCGGCCTTGCGAGCGGCCTCGAAATCGGAATGACTGGTGGTTTCGCCGCCGTCCGTGACAAGAATGATGACGTGGCGGCGTTCGCCCTTCTGGGCGGCGAGGCTCTTTGAGCCCAGAACTATGGCGTCATAAATGGAAGTGCCTGCGCCCTGCGGAATTTTGCGAACGGCATCCTGGAGTGCGGGGATCTTGTCCGAAAAATCGGCCACACGTGTGACGTTTTCGTCGAAACCGTAGACAGCAAGGCGGTCACCGGGGCGAACAACCTGCTGGATGAAGTGGGCCGCGGCAGCGCGCTCAGTTGGCATCTGGATTTGCGCACTGAGGCTGGCGTCAATCATAAGGGCGAGATCGAGCGGCTGTTTGGTTTCAGTCTCGAAAATTTCAATTTTCTGCGGATTGCCTTCTTCTGAAATTTGAAACGCTTCGACGGGAAGATCGGCGGCGGGCCGGTTGTTTTCATCGAGGACGCTGACGAGAACGTTGACGAGATTCACTTTGACCTTGATCGTCGTGCGATCTTGTACCGGGTCATCATTCGCTGAGGCGGTGCCGGTGGACTGCGGCGATTTTTCGCCAGCGGGCTTGTTCTTTTGCGCCCAAGGAGGGCGGTTTGGGTTTTCCTGTGGCGCACCAGCCAAAGGAAGTGTGGCGGCAAGAAGTGATAGGGCCAGCGAGGCGCGCAAGGGTGTGGGCGTCATTGAAAGATTAAGATGCCGGTTTCACGGCGGGAGTGGCCGCTGGAACGGGAGGCAATTCGCCGTCAGCCCAGACGGCGCCGTCTTCGAAGAACTCCTTTTTCCAAATGGGGACGGTTTTCTTGAGAGTGTCGATGGCGTGGCGGCAGGCTTCGAAAGCGGCTTTGCGGTGCGGCGCGCTTACTGCGATGAAGACACTGGTTTCGCCGATTTCGAGGCGTCCAAGTCGATGCGCGATGGCGACGGAATCAATGGCAAAGAGCGTGTGAAGCGAAGCCGCGATTTCACGCATTTTTTCGAGGGCCATGGATTCGTAGGCTTCGTATTCGAGATAGAAGGTTGCGCGGCCGTGGGAGTGATTGCGGACGCAGCCGTCGAAGGTAACTACAGCGCCGTCGTGCGCTTGACGAACATGGCGGATGAGCGCGTCGGGGGCGATGGGGTCGCGGCCGAGCGTGATGAGATCGTCGTGGGCAGAGAGAGACATTAGCCACCGCTCACGGGTGGCAGGAAAGCGATTTCGTCGCCGGGTTCGAGGACTGTGCTCCAGGGTGCGAATTCCTGATTGCGCGAGGCGACGACGGAGGAGCGGTAGGAGGCAAGAGCAGGCGTTTCGTTGCTGAAGCGATCAAACAGATCGGCGATGGTCGCGCCCGAGCGGAGTTCGACCGACTGCTCGGCGGCGCCGGTGAGTTCCTTGAGTTTGCCGAAAAATAAGACACGGGTTTGCATGGTTCGAGGTTGCTGAGTCCATTCTAACGCGAAGAGCGCGGGAAAGGTTGAGGTCGAGCTTGACCGGTACGGTTGCGGGCCGTAGCGTCTAAGTCATGAAAATTCTGGTGACAGGTTCGACGGGATTGGTGGGGAGGGCGCTGGTGCGGGCGCTGGTGAAGGAAGGCCATTCGGTTTGCCGGCTTGTGCGGCCCGAGACTAATGCGAATGACAACGCGGGCGGGTTCAACGTGGCGTGGAATCCGGCGACGGGCGAGCTGGGCGGGGCGGCGGTTGGGCCGGATGCGGTGGTGAATCTGGCGGGAGCGCCTATTGGGGATGGGCGATGGACTGCGAAGCGTAAAGAGGAACTGCGCGAGAGCCGCGTTGGTACGACACGGGCGTTGATTCAAGCGATTGAGAAAATGAATGTGAAACCGAGCGTGTTCATTTCGGCTTCGGCGATCGGGTATTACGGGAATCGTGGCGATGAGGAGTTGAGCGAGGAGAGCGCGGCGGGCGATGGGTTTCTGGCTGAGATTGCGCGCGAGTGGGAAGCGGAGGCGTTGAAGGCGGAAACCTGGCGAACTCGGGTTGTGCTGGCGCGATTGGGAATTGTTTTGGCGAAACAAGGTGGCGCGCTAGCGAAGATGCTGACGCCGTTTCGAATGGGATTGGGCGGGAGATTGGGGAGCGGGAAGCAGTGGATGTCGTGGGTGGCGCTCGAAGACGTGGTGGGAATCTTGAAATTGTGCCTGGAGCGAACACCGATTCAAGGAGCGGTGGATTTTGCCCCGATTTCCGGGCCGGTGAACGTGGTGTCGCCGCAGCCGGTGACGAACGCGGAGTTTACGAAAATGCTGGCGAGTGCGGTGCACAGGCCTGCGATTTTTCCTGTGCCGCCGATTGCGTTGCGATTGGCGCTAGGACGGGAAATGGCAGACGCGCTGCTCATGGCTAGCCAGCGCGTCGTGCCGGGAAAGTTAAAGGCTCTTGGATACGCTTTTCGCTATTCGAGCTTGGATTCCGCGCTCAATTTTCTTCTGCGAGAATGAGTGTGCGTCTTATTTAATGACGTTGACCGTTATCTCCACCTTTAGGATACGACCAGTAAGAGGGTCTGTGGCCACCGTAGACTGCATGGTCTGGCCATCGCGCATGACAAGATTCACTTGGGAGCGGAAGGAGAGAATGACGGGAGTTTCGCCGCTGAGCCGTGCACCCTCATAGGCAGAACCCTTTTGATCGGAGTTTGGACCATAGATCGTCGAACGCTCCACATTGAGCTGCAAAGAGAATCTACCGTCGTCGTTTCTGGTGGCGAAGCCGTCCAGATTTGTGCCGACATCTAGGTAAGTATATTGCCGATTGTCTCCGCCAGTGCCAGTAACAATGGGGACGCGCAAACCCATGCGGAGGGCAGCTCGCGGGCCTTTCTCGTCTGCATTGACAAGCAGCGTGTAGGGCAGGTTACTGATTTTCTTTTCGCCCTCGAACTCTATAAACAGAACTTGAACGCGGAGCGGCGTCACTTCCTTTTCGCGATGCTGCGTAGTCTCATGTTTGGGTTCGTCTTGAGCCTGAACGATAGGGACCAAAAGAAATGCAAGCGAGCTCAAAATTAGTAAATGCTTTCTTTTCGTCATACGTCGTTTCTCCTAAATTAATCGTCAAAGTGCCCGCACCCGCTATGAGCTTAATCACCCGTGCTGCTGACCGGCGCGAGCGGCTCAATTTTGATTGGCTTCATGGCTAGAGCTTCCAAAACAGCTTCTTTGCTTCCCTTCTTAGCCAAGAGTTCATCGCGGAATTGCTCGTTGCGCATGGCCTGAACGAAGCGTTCCGTCGTTTCGCGCTGACCAGGAGCCAATAAAACCTCTGGGAGGTTCGCGGTCATTGCAACTGGGGCAGTATGGGGATGAATAGCAGATGTCTTCCGAGAAGGAACCCGTTCAACAGACTCCGCATGAGGCGGAAACGAATGGCCAGATCGTGATACGGAAACCTGCGTAGAAGCCTGATCGTTTACATTTTCAGTTGAGTTTTGGAACTTACGATCTTTGAGATTGAGGGTAATGAAAAGCACCAGGGCTGCAGCGATTAAGGCTCCTGTAGATGTCCATTTTGAAAGATTCGATTCTGAGACCGGCATATTGTTCAGCGCGACGTGGATGCGGGGGATGAGAGTGGCGGGGATTTCGGGATTGGCGACGGTATGAAGGCTCGAGTCGATGGCGGTGAAGAGGGATTGTTCTTCGGCGAAAGCGGTGCGGCAGGATTCGCACGTGAAGAGGTGCTGTTGCAGCGCGGGCGTGAGTTCCCTTTCCGCCGCGGCTGCTTGCGTTAGCGATTTGTTGTAAGCGTCACAAAACATCTGAGTTTCTCCGCAAGCTGTTTTCGTGCAAAGAAGATTCGCGACTTTACGGTACCGACCGGAACGGAAAGCAATACTGCTATCTCTTCGAGCGAGTGGCCTTCCATCGCGGACAGCAGAAGCGCGAGACGCAATTTTTCCGGCAACTCCTCCATGGCGCGTTCGAGGTGCTGTTGAAATTCTCGCGAGGCTTGTGAATTTGCCGGACGCGAGCGCTCCTGTTCGCGCATCCATTCGGCTTCGCGCAATTCGCGGCACTTCGAAGAACGGAGCCGATCGAGGGCGAGCCGAAAACTGATGCGAACCAGCCAGGCGCGGAAGCGATTGCGATCGCGAAGGCGCGCAAATTTGCGAAACGCGCGGATGAGCGATTCCTGCGCGACGTCTTCCGCGTCGGCGTCATTTTTAAGGACGCCACGAGCCACGCGGAAAGCCAGGCCGCTGGAGTCAGCGAGACGCTCTTCAAATTCGCTGCGAATCGCGGCGTGCTCCGCTTCCCGCGTCCATTCCGTCTTCCCTAACTTGGGGGCCGTGCTTCCCGGCTCGATCAGGATCAGCTCCTGCATTCCTTGCCTTCTGCGGTGCGTGCGAGGTTTCGCGGACCGCGTACATTTGCCAGACGCCGTGGTGTGGCGTGAGGTTCAAAGAGGAAGTAATGAGGTAAGGAAGAAAGGAAGTAAAGAGAAATCGCTAAGTGCCGGATTGAGACTGGGTGAACTGCATTTGGTTCCGATTTGGAACTATCGAGGGAGAGGAGGAGCAGCGATTTCGCAGCTGGACAGGTCCAGACGACAAACCGACATCCATGTAACTACATATAAATACACATCTTACAGAGTTTTTAACGGTCAACCAAGCACGCCGTGAACGCATGGCCATTCGCCTGCTTTTCGCCCGTGTGTGCGACCCTTTCGGCAAATCCGTGTGAGGCTCTCCTTTTGCCTGGGGGTCGCGCTTCCAATAGCGGGAGGCTTCAGCTTCGAGGGCTGCGGAGGGGGAGGCGCAAGCTCGGGTCCGCCACCGCCACCACCTCCCTCCATTTCCGTAACGGTTGCACCGGGCGCGAGTACGGTGCTGCTGGGAAACACGCAGACGTTCACTGCGGAGGTGAAGAACACGACGAATGGAGGTGTGAACTGGAGCGTGAACGGAATTTCCGGTGGGAATGGCGCGGTGGGGACAATTTCCAGCGCGGGGATTTACAAAGCTCCTGCGGACCTGCCCGCGAATGTTACGGTGCAAATTGCGGCGACGAGCGTGGCGGACTCGACAAAGTCCGGCTTGGCGCAAGTTACCCTGACCAGCGACATTTCGATTGCGGTAACTCCGGGTTCCGCCAATGTGGAACTTGGGTCAGCCCAGAAGCTACAAGCGTTGCTGACGAGCAGCAGCCAGCCTGACACGACAATATTGTGGAGCCTGAGCGGCGGGTCGTGTCCAAGTTCCTGCGGAAGCGTGGATGCGAACGGAAATTATACGGCCCCGCAAATCCTTCCTCTGGCGAGTTCGGTAGTGGTGAAAGCACAGAGTGCGGCGGACTCATCAAAATTTGCGACGGCATCGCTCAACATCACGAGCAGCTTTTCGCTGCAGATCACTGCCCCAGCTAGCACGGGGACGAGCAGCACCGTGGGCGTGATCGCGACACTGACTCCAATTCCCAACTCAAGTCCGAGTCAGACACTGACTTGGAGCCTTTCCGGAAATGGATGCAGCGGAAATTCCTGCGGAACGATCGTACAGGCGTCGACGCAATTTGACGCCAATAACGTGGAAGTGTCTTCCGCAAGCTATGTCGCTCCTGCGAATGCACCGAGCCCGAATGCGGTGACGATTACCGTTACACCGGTTGCGGACCCGGCCAAAAAAGTACATACGACCATCACGATTCAGCAGGGTGCCAACGTGAGTGTCACGCCGGGCGCCGCGACGCTTGCGGTAGTTCACCGAGTGAGGCTGTCTGCGAAGGTAACTGGCACACAAGACGCAAACTTGAATTGGACCGTGAACGGAATCACGGGAGGGAACGCGGCGGTTGGGCGGATTTGTGCGGTTGGTTCCAACCCATGCCAGCCATTTGCGAGCGGAAACGCAACGCAGGTGGATTACCTCGCGCCAGGCGCGATTCCTTCGCCGAATCCGGCGACTGTGT
The DNA here is from genome assembly GCA_018268785.1 of Acidobacteriota bacterium. Lineage (GTDB taxonomy): Bacteria > Acidobacteriota > Terriglobia > Acidiferrales > UBA7541 > Acidiferrum. Next base: position 14,992 of record JAFDVY010000020.1, read on the forward strand.
TAGCAACGAGTGCGGAAAATCCTGCGATACAAGGTTCGGCACAAATCACCGTGATCAATCACGTGCTGGTCAGCGTGCTGCCCGCGAATGTGACGCTCGCTCCCCTTTCCGTACAGGGATTTACAGCGAATGTACTGGGGACAAGCAATCAGGCTGTGGCATGGCAGTTGCAAGGTTCTGGATGCGTTTCGGCTGGCGCGTGCGGCGTAGTGAATTCTGCGGGCACTTACGCGGCGCCGCCGGCTGCGCCAAGTCCAGATGCGATCCAGTTGGTGGCCATCAGCGCAGACGACACTTCGCAATCTGGCTTCGCAAACATAACGATTTCCACCGGCGCAAATATTCTGGCGCTGCATCCCGCGAGCGTCTATGCGGGAGAAGCAAACGGCTTTACGTTGCGCGTGGATGGCAGCGGCTTCGTGCCGAGCGCAAATGGAATCGGCTCGAGGTTGTTGATTGGCGGAACAGCGCGGACGACAACGTGCAGTTCGGCAAACGAATGTACGGCTCCGATCACCTCGTTAGACACACAGGCTGTTGGGAATCTCTCTGTTCAAATTCAAAATCCGGATGGAACGAAATCGAACGGAGTTTCTCTGGTCGTTGCGGCCCTGGATGGATCGAGCGACGAGATTTCGTTGACAACAAGCGCGCCAGTTGCCACGGGCAAGGACATTGTCGTTGTGGAACCAACTACGGCAGGAGTTTCACAGCCCAGCAGCGATGTGGATCTGAACATCGCTGCGCTCGGCTCGTTCAGCACAATCAACAATTCGTGCACCCTTGCAGGGAATCCCGTGCCTCTGGCGCGGCCGGCGAGCGGAGTTTCCACCGCGGAGATTTGTGTGTTTTCTCAAAGCGGGCTGGACATGGGCATGACGTACATAATTTCGGGGCCGGGAGATGTCTCAGTGATTGCGAAGCAGCCGGCGGGACTAGGGATCATTCACTTGACCCTGCAGGTGCAATCCGCTGCGGGGCTCGGCGATCGAACGCTTTTCATTCAGAACACAAATCTGGACATGACAGCCGCCAGCGGCGTTCTTGAGGTGCAATGAGATGAGCTATGTGGCGCGCAGGAAAATGTTGTGGACGCTTTTTTTCATAGGATTAACGGTGCTCGCCGCTGTGTCGCGGGCCACGACGCTTGCAAGGTTGAGCTTCGATGAACTGGCGACAAAAGCGAAGGCGATTGTGCGCGTGCGGTGCCTGACCGCCTCAAGCGTCTGGCGAAATGGCGAAATCTGGACTGAGACGGAGTTTGCGGTACTTGATCGCAGCAAGGGTGCGGCGCCGGGGATTTTGCGCATTTCTCTTCCCGGTGGAAAAGTGGCGCATATTCAATCGCGCGTGGATGGAGTGCCGAATTTCCGGGAAGGCGAAGAAGCGTATTTGTTCCTATGGGATGCACCGGGCAAAGAACCCTCCGTGCTCGGCTGGGCACAGGGAACATTTCGAATTTCCCGGGACCCAAACAACGGGCTGACCCGCGTGACGCAGGATTCGGCAGAAATGCCATTGTTTGATCCGGCGACAAGAAAGTTTCGGCACGGTGGAGTACGCAATGTGCCGCTGGCAGTCTTTCAATTGAAATTGAAGAGAGCGCTCGAAAGGGAAAACCAATGACGAGAGGATTCTCGAAACGCGAGTTTCAAGCAGTGGCTTTGACTCCGGCGGCCTGTTTGCTGGCGCTTGCAATGACTTTGCAGGCGGCCGGATATTCGTTCAACGAAACGGTGCCGGACGTTCGCCTGCCTGCGTCCATTTCCGGCGGCTCCGCGTGCCCGGTTCCCTCGCGCCAACCCACGGCCGCAAACAGCATTTCCTTGCGTTGGAACACCTCCCTCTCCGCGAACCCCGTGACGATTCTGACGCAAGACCAGACGGCGAATGGACGTTTGAGCGAGATCGAACAAGTGATTCAACAATCGCTGGGAGTCTGGACAGGAGTATCGGGCACAACTTTGAAACCCGCGTCCATTGCACCGCTTGTTCGCGTAACCTCCGCTGCTTCTTGCGGTGCCGACGGCCTGAACTCAATTTGCTTCGAGCAGCCCGATATGGCGTTCACACCCGGCGTTCTGGCCTTCACGCGAGTGGTTACTGCGGATCATACCGGCGAGCAACTCGCAAACGGTGTGGCTTCTGTTTCGCCGGGACAAATACTGGACGCGGATATTTTTTTCAATCCAAGCGATTCGAACGTAGTTTTTGCTACTCCCGCTGTGCTCGCGGCAAATCCGAAATCGTACGACCTGGAATCGATCCTCACTCATGAACTCGGACACTTCTTCGGCTTCAGCCATTCCGCAATCTGGGGCGCGATGATGTTTCCCTATGCGCCGGGGCCGGGCACGTTCAGCGGGATGCGGCCAACTGCGCAGGCACTTGATGCGCCACTTTCGGACGATGATCGCACCGGCTTGCGAGTTTTGTACCCGGACCCAACCGACACGGTGCATATTGGTTCCATTCAGGGGCAAATTCTCCCCGCGAATCCACTGTCGCTGCCGGCAAGTCCACCCGGCGTGAGCGGGCTGTTTGGAACGCATGTGGTAGCAATTGATGCCGCCAGCGGCAACGTGGTCGCGGGAACGCTCGGGGGCTGGAGCTGCGCTGCGCCAGGACCTGTGCAATTTGACGGCGGCTATCTGATTCAAGCGCTGGCTGTGGGCCGCAGCTATCGAATTTATGCGGAACCGCTGAATGGTGCGGTCGATCCATCGCAAGTGAGCAACGCATTGACCACGATTTGCCGGAATGGGACGACGGATGCGGGGTGGCCGCCGCTTTCCAGTTGCTTTGTGCCTTCGCCAAGCCTCAAATTCACAACGCGAATTCGGCCTTCGCCGTAAAAGCCCTGCGAATTCTGGATCAAAAAAACAAGAGCCCCGGCTGAAGCCGAGGCTCTTGTGGAATGAGCTTGTTCGAGGGTCTTACTGGTTCGGCAGCAAGAGTTGCGTGAAGCCTGTAGTGTTGACATCGCGGAAGAGCGGCGTGCGCGGCGGCAACAGGGCCGGGGTCAGGAACTCGACGTCGAAGTTGTAGCCGCGGCTTGGCGGCGTGTACACCGTGCCGCAGCATTTGAAGATACCAACATCTTGGCGGTTGGAATACAGGCTGATGATGGAACCGCGGTAATTCAGGGTGAGGCCGCCCCACTTTTCCACGTACCGCAGGAAATTATGCACACCGCCATCGCTACCACTATCCCCGTTTGTGAAGTACGGGAACGAAATGCCTTTGCCAGACACTACGGCAGTCCTGTAGTAGGTTTGCACGGCAACACGAGGAGTGCCGACATTGTATTCGTTCGACGCGAACGAGTTGACATCGTTCCAACTGCTGGAAAGGAAAGTAACCGCGTCCGCAAGAATGGAAGTTGCCACGTGAGCGTCAGCGAAGCCGCCACCAGCAGAGTTGCTATTGTAGTCGCCTTGAATGTAAACCGGGTTCTCTGACGAAATGGTCAGGCCGCAGGCCACGGAGCCGGGGCACGTGCCAAGAGCGGTCAGGTTGTTGCCGTTGACGATCTTCACTGCGCGGCGGAAAAATAGCGCGGGATTTTCGCGTGCGGCGTTGTTGTTGTTCGCAAACATCATGGGCCAAAGGGTTCCGCTGCTGGCGGATGAGTAGCTGGGGATGCTGCAGTTGGGGTTGGCCCGGATAGCACCGGTGGCACCGTTGACGAGGTTGTTGTATACCCCGTACTTCCCATATGCGCTGGACGCTGCGCCCGTTATCGAACCGGACAATATCCCGTATAAGGTGGTTTTTGCGGTTCCAGCGGCAATGATGTAAGCATTGTTGGCCCCGTAAGTATATTGTTGGCCCGTTCCATCGAGGTCTTCGCCTGAATTGAGGGTGTTGTTGGGGCAACCATTAGCCGCGTCGCCGCCATTAGCGAAGTCCGTCCAGCCGTATTCACCGGTTTCGTGCCCCTGCGGAGAGAGCGGAGGCCAGGTGCCTGTCCAGGTCTGGCTGGGAGCGTAATTTCCACGGCGATCCGAAATATAGACAGAGAAGTCGTTCGGAGCCACGGAAGCATCCTTTGTGGAAGGGCCGGAGGAGCCGATCGTGCCGGCGAACCATTTCGCCAGATTCTTGGCATCAAGTTCAATGTAGTGCATGGTGCCATTCAGAGTCGGAAGATTTTGATATGTGCCCGAAGTAATCGGGGTTTCGCGGAGTTGCCCTTCGCGCGAGTCGAAGAGCGTATTTTCCCAAAAGTCTGACGGGAGTCCAGGAGAAGCAGCCGTAAAGGTGCCACAGTTTGCAGAAGTGGACCAAGTGGAAGGATTGTCCCTCACTCGTTCCAGGCGGATCACAGCGTTGGGATGAGGATCAGCACAGCCGCCTGGATTCGCGCTGAGTTGGCCGGAAGTGCTGAGGGCAAGTAGCGGTGCACCAGCAGCGCCAGGTGCGGCGTATTGCGAAGAAGTGAGGCTGCCATAGGGGTTAAGGTTCTTGCCGACATATCCGAGGCTGAGAATCTCAAGCGTCACATCTTTCCACGTTCCGCAAGGCGTGCCATATGCGGTTTGAGCTTCAATCTTGATAAAGCCCTTAACGATGGGATAGCCATACGGCAGCCAATATCCATCCGCGGAAACGTAGCTGCTGGAGTTTGTTGTGCCGGTGTTTGCGCCGGAAGCAGCCATCGGCATGGAAATCGTCCCAGCCGCAGTCATTTTTGTCTGGAGGGTCGTGACAGAGGTCGAGGTGGGCCACTTGGTGAACGGCTGGGCCAGTTGGGAAAGATCGAAGGGTTGTGTGGACGTATCAATGCAGGGAAGGTTCATGATGTCGCCTGGATCGTCCGAGAGAAGAATCTTTAAGCTGGCTTGCGAATAGAGGCGTTCCGCTTGAATCGCCGGGGATTCGCTCGCGCTGACCGGGCGGCGGATAATATCAATGGATTGCGTGCTTCCGGCGCCTACGGCAACGATGCCCAGGTTCAACGTCTTTGCGCCGGTGGCTCCGTTACGAACGTTGCCGGCGTAATTCGTGGTACCGAGAGAAATGCTATTCCAGTTGGGATTCACGGAAGAGCCGACGTTGCCGGTCAAACTTCCCTCGTTCATCGCCATTGCGCGATAAGAGGAAGTTCCCGGCGAAGTCGTGATGTTGACCGTTCCATTGTAGCCGCTGCTCGTGGGCCAGCCGTTTCCCAGATTCGTGCGAATGATATTCTTCACGGCGGTGACTCGATCGGACATGGTCAAGGTAGCGCCATCGCCCTGAGACAGGAATAAGTTTTGATTGGTGTGCATGCGGCCGCCGAAATTGAAATTCGGACCGGCGTGAAAAGTACAATCGCCATCGCAAAATATTCCGAACTGGAACATCGGAATACCTACGGTTTGGGTTGTGCGCTGCAGTTTGACTTCGGCTCCATTGGTTGTACGCGCGTTGATCGTCAGAGTGTAGGGCGTAGCCAGCGCGGTCATGCCTTGATAGGCGCCGGACTTGATCGTGGCGTTCGTCGCGGTAGGGTTTCCCGGATAACCCGGATACGTGATTGCATACCCACTCGTCCCATCGCCCCTGACATAGCTGATACCAGAAATAGGGGGCGGCGTCGTTGTGAGCGCCTGAACCTGCGTGCCCGTTGGAGAATAGTTGGAGTCGAAGAGATTCCCCAGGTCGGCCGTCATTTTTTCCATGCCGGCTTCCGCACCGTAGAAAGCACGGCCGTAATCATTATTGTTGCTGTTCAGCTTCTGGCTGGAGTTTACCAGCACAATGAAGCCGACGAGCATGCTGGACATCAGCAGAAGCAAGAGAACCGTCGTCAGCAGCGCGATGCCGCTCTGTTTGGACGTGCTTGTAGCAGAGGCTTTCATTTTCATAGCTCCTCTTTAGTAGTACCTGTTGCGATAGGCCATGCTTCGCAAGCTGACCTGAGTCTGCAAATTCACTCGCGTATAACGCTGGCGCTGCTGGTCAAAATAGTTGGAACGCGCGCCGAGAAAAACGTTTACGGACCGGATCTGATTTTCCGAATATCCGGTAGGGACGCCGATCTGATTCGAAGGGTTGTTGACCCCGTCCACATAATTGAATGTGAACTGCATGTTTTCGAGCGTTTCGCCAACCGCAAGCTGCGCGAGGGGTGTCGGGTCGAAGTTGACGCGGCGGACGAGACGAACGTGGGCCGGATCCGTAATGTTGTCGAGGTAATAGGAAATCATCCAGATACGGGTAGCCGTGGTTGGAGGATAGGTGCCGTTGGGATTGCCGCTGGAGTCCGTGTTCTGGAGCTGTTTGATCGTACCTTGCGGATCGGTTCTGCCATTGAGATTGAACGCATCGCCCGAAACAAACTTGACAGTCTGGCCCGAGACCGAAGTGACCGCTTGAATTGCATTGCCCTTTGCGTTGCTGAACATGATCAAGTCGCCCGCATTCAGAGTCACGCCATTGGCAGACGACGTACCGAGCGGTTGGCATGTATTCGGTGTGGCATCAAAGGTCACGCTGTCGCCCGCAGCGGAGATGCTGCCCGCCGGGCAAGCAGTGGAATTGATGGGATCATTGTCGAGAGCAAGAGCATTGTCTGCGTAAAGAACTGTAATGATGTCGGTAAAGCTGTTGGGATTCGATGGGTTGCCCGTGACCGCGTCCGGGGCAGTGATGAGCGGGCCCAAAGCAGAACCGGGTTCAATCGCCGGAAGAACGAAATTACAAGTTGGAAAAGTAAGAGTACCCGTCAAGGTTGGGCGGTTGGGGGGAGCAGTGGTGTTGCAAGTGTTCGCGGAATTCGGAGTATTGGGAATGGGAATGCCCCCGGTGGGGATGCCAGTCCCTGCAAGAACTAAGTCCTGCTGAATCAGGTTCAATGCAGCGCGGAGGTTGTCGTTCATATCCGAGCTATAGGCAACGCCCCGCTGGGTATTCGCCGCATCTTTGAATGCGAGGAGCGTGGCACCGAGGATGACCGTCGTTACCCCGATTGAGACGAGTAGCTCAATCAAGGAGAAGCCAGCCTGTTTCTTGTTTTTGCGTAGTTTCATGTTCGCCTCAGGCAAAAGCCGAAATGTAGCTGACCAGTACAAAGGAACGCACCTTGTTGGCCACGGTGTAGTTGATGGTGACGGTGATCTGACGCAAGTTCGGTTCGCCGTTTACATCTTGAAACTGAATGGTCCTCGTCATCCACGGATTTAGGTTGGTCTTCGTGTCGTCGGCCGTGCCCAGAATTCCGTCCGGGCCTGGGCCGGTGATCACCGCATCCGGATTCGTTGCGTCGTCGTCGGCTGTTCCAATCAGACCGTCCGGACCAGGCGCATACAAAGGCTGTGGACCCGGCAAAAATACGCCAATGGTGCTGCCATTCGTGTTATTGATTTGGGACCAAGTAAGAAGCTGCGTATCCCGAGCGGTGAAAATCGTTTCAATCGCCGCTTCCGCTTTTTTCTCTGCGATGTAGTCGACTTGCGTGGTATTCGCATAGAACAGACCTTGCGAGTAGACGGCGGCGAGAGAGAGCACGCCAAAAGAAAGAATGACGATGGAAATCATGGCTTCGATCAGGGTGAAGCCGCGTTGACGAGTGGATTTGCGAATTGCTGGCATTTTCCTCTCCATTACTCACGCCATCCGGTTGGGTTTTGAGTACTGACTCCGGCCCAGTAGTACGTGCGGACACGGCCCGTGCTGCCCAAGAGCGTTACAGCGCGAGCGCTACCCGGGTTTCCGTCGATTCCAACAAAGAACGTGCCGTTGATCGGAGCGTTGCCAGACATGAAAGCTCCAGTCGTGGAAAAGAACATCGTCGCAGGACCGCCGCTCACTCCGCCGATGTAGACGGCCGAAGTATTGCCAAACCCCATGGGGGTATCGCCCTGGCCCGGCTGCAAGAGGAAATTCGTATTGGGAGGCAGTGGCACCGTCACCACCGCGGGAAGCGCTTCGGTGAGAGCGCCAGTAGCCATCTCAACGTAGCTGATCGAAGGAGCGAAATTCGGTGCGGCGACGCTCGTGTTCACTGTGACTTGCACGTTGTGCCGGCGCGAGATGGCAAGCTGACGGGCGGCGCGCAGTTGGGATACAACTGTGTTCGCAGCCGCATCGGATCTCGAGCTGCTCAAGAGCTGTTGAATGCCGATAACTGAGGTCGCAACCAGGATGGAGATGATGGCGACAACCACCACCGCTTCCAGGAGCGAGAACCCATTTTTGTGGGCCTTTTTTTCAGGCTTCATGCATGACTCCGGTCAACGTAGAACACAACTTCCGAGTAGAGAAGGTGCAAGTGAGCAGCCAAGAGCAGCCAATCATTAAAATACGCATTATCAATGAGTTAAGAAGATTAAAGGCTTCGAGGACTAGAACTACGAACTTGAGATGTAACAAAAAGTTACAATTCGGCGCGCAAATCTGGAAAGCGCTAAGCACTCAATTCGCATAATGACTTTGGCTGAATCGCAAAGAGGAGCGATCCGCTTCGCTTCAAGTACAGGGCTCGAATCTGACGGACCGTGTGAACGTCATCAATTTTGCCAGCCTTTTTTCAGGAACTTCAGTTGGCGCTCCTCGCAGCGTGGCGGCCCGGCTTCGCTTTTCTTTTTAGTTTTCCTGCAGGCGGGAGAGGCTGGCTGTTACTTGGCCTCTTTAATCCATCTAAACTTCTTGCAGGAGCATTGGGAACACTTTTCGGCGACTTTGTTCGCGCGCCAGTGTGTGGCCTTGGGATGGCCGCATTTGCAGAGTTTTTTCTGTCTATCTATCGGTATCACTTGTCGCGAATAAACCAAACTCTATGTCATGGTACCGCTAACGGGAATCGAACCCGTATTTTAGCCTTGAAAGGGCTACGTGCTAACCGTTGCACCATAGCGGCACTTTGTCGCGGGTTGCTACTCTTCTAGGATACGGGAATTTTTCATCAGCCACAAGCATGAGGCCTAGTTTTCGCGGTCGTGAAACTCTTCGTTCCAGGCCATTTGAATCGCTTCGAGCTTCGCTTCGTTGGACTTTTCCGGATCCCCGGAAAACCCATCAAGTTCCGTGATCCATTTGTGCATGTCGGTGAAACGCACAGTGAGCGGATCGGTGTCCGGAAATTTGTCTGTCAGTGCGATGGCGATATCTTCGAAATTATCCCAGTCAAAAGTGTGCGGCATGATTTCTGGCGTCCCCTAGTGATCCAATTCCTTCGCATAGTTCTTGTTCCACTCTGGGATTTCCACGACGATATCCGTCGTGCCGTCCGGAACGGTCTGGCAGCCGAGACGCGATTTCGGCGTGATTCCAGGCGCTTCGTCGAGTTCATCGAGTTCCGCATCCGTCGCTTCGTTGCAGGATTCGAGGCCTTCGCGCACGATCACGTGGCACGTGGAACATGCGCAAACGCCGCCGCACGCATGGTCCAGCCCTGCTTTCAGCGCTTCAGAAAAATCGAGAATGCTTCCCGGCAGTCCGTTGTGACCGTAGGGAATTTTCGCCGGGTCCACTTCGATCGTTTTGCCGCTCGGCAGAAAAGTCACTTTGAACTTTTTTGTCGCCGGCGTGTATTTTGTCTCTTCAATATAAGGATTCGTGCCGCCCATTTTCGCTCCCCCAATAGCTTGCCATGCCGGGCTGAAACCCGGCGCTACACTTCTCCGACGCTTTTGCCTTTCAGCGCGCTGGAAATCGCGCTGTTCATCACGATTTCAGCAAGATCTTGTGTAGCGTGATTCAACTCATCGATCCGTTTGCGAATCAGCTTGTAGTCGCTGCCCGTGACAGATTCTTTCAAGGCGGCAACTGCGGCGTCAATCTTGGCACGGTCTCCCGCAGGAAGTGCGTTTGATTGATCGCCGGCAAGAGCCTTGCTTGTTGCGACCAGAATGCTTTCCGCTTCCGTGCGCGCTTCGATCACTTGCCGCTCGGCAAAATCCTGCTCGGCGTATTCGATGGATTCTTCGAGTATGCGCTCAATTTCAGCGTCATCCAGACCGTAGCTCGGCCTCACTTCGATTTGTTGCTGTTCTCCGGTGCGAACATCTTTCGCGCCAACCTGCAGAATGCCATTCGCGTCGATCAAGAATTTCACTTCGATTCGTGGCAATCCAGCGGGCGCAGGCGGAACCTTTAAGGTGAATCGTGCGAGTGACCTGCAGTCTTTTGCAAGTTCTCGTTCGCCTTGGAGCACATGAATGTCTATTCCTGTCTGATTGTCCACGCCCGTTGTGTACATTTCCTGTGCGCTCGCGGGAATCGGCGAATTGCGCGGAATGATTTTTCCGATAGCGCCGCCATAAGTTTCGATTCCCAGAGAAAGCGGCGTTACGTCAAGCAAAAGCATGTTGCTCACGCCGCGTTCGAGAATATTTGCCTGAACGGACGCACCAAGAGCAACGACTTCGTCCGGATTCAGTTCGGTGTGTGGTGCGCGTCCAAAAAATTCCTGCACTGTGCGACGAATGAATGGAGTGCGCGTCGTCCCGCCAACCAATACCACCTCGTCCATCTGCTCAGGTTTTAATTGCGCGTCCGCGAGCGCCCGCTTTACTGGGGTCATCGTTCGTTCCATTACGGGCCGGATCATGGCATCCAACATTCCGCGCGTGAACTCGAATTCAAACGTCTTTCCATTCGGCAAAGGAAAACGGAGCTTTGCCGACTCTTTCTCAGAAAGCCCGTGCTTCAACGAGATCAGCTCCTTGCGCAACTCCTGCGCAATTTCGCCGTGCGGCGAAAAGTCGATCTCATCGCTTTGCAGAATCTGCTCGTGAATGAAAGCTTGCAGCAAATTGTCGATATCGTCGCCGCCGAGGTGGGTGTCACCGTTCGTAGACAGCACCTGGTAGATATCGCCTTCGCTCGTTGCGATGAGTTTTAATATGGAAATGTCGAACGTCCCGCCGCCGAGGTCATAGACGGCAACCAGTCCTCGCTGTTTTTCGTGCAACCCGTAGGCCAGTGACGCCGCTGTCGGCTCATTCACGAGCCGCAACACATCCAACCCGGCCAATTTCCCGGCATCCTTTGTCGCTTGGCGCTGCGCATCGTTAAAATACGCTGGAACCGTAATCACGGCCCGGTCCACGGACTCGCCAAAATGAGCTTCAGCCCAATTTTTCAGTTCGCGTAAAATGAAAGAGGAAATTTCCGGCGCAGTAAAGCTTTTATCGCCAAGTTGTACACGAATGACGTTCTTGCTCGCCGCGTCAACGCGAAACGGAAACAGTTTTACTTCATCTTGAATGTCAGCCACGCCGCGGCCCATCAATCGTTTCACGGAGTAAATGGTGCGCTCGGGCTGAGTTAGTAGTCTCTTGCGCGCAGGTTCGCCAACAATTACGTTTCCATCGGGGTCGAGACTCACAACGGACGGGCAAAGCGTGCTTCCGTACGGCCCGATAATGCACCTGGGCCGGCCCGTTTGCGAATCCACATACGCAACGAGACTATTCGTCGTCCCAAGATCGATTCCCACTATGCGTCCCATGCTCCGCTTATGCCTCTTCCAATTCTTTGGCGACGTTTAAAACCAGATTCCGAATGTACGAGCGGCGGTTCAAGTGATCGTTCAAGCGAGCCATAATCTGCTTCCGAGAAGCTTCTTCCGCGCCAGCATCCACGGCATTGTCCCAATCTTTCGCCGTCTGCCGCATATCAGCATCAACTTCAGCCAGCTTTTGCCCGAAATTTGTCTCGGCGGCGTGCAATCTTTCCTTCATTCCGTCCAGTTCGAGCCCTGCCGCTTTCGCTTCGCGCAACTCATCCATCGATTCGTTCAATTCAAACACTTCTTCGAGCAATTCTGGCGGAGCTTGCTGCTTCTTCTCGCCTTCTTTGCGCTCGCCCTCAATCGCGAGCAAATACTCAACCCGTGCAACGGGATCTTTCAGCGTTCGGTACGCGTCATTTAACTCTGAGCTGCGCTTCAACGAAAGTTCGCGCTCTTCTTCGCTCGCATTCACAAAATTGTCCGGATGCAGCTTCCAGCTCAACTGCAAAAATTTCTGTTCCAGGGCGTTCATCTCAATCCACAATTTGCGCGGCAATCCGAATACGCAGAAATAGTCCGCCGGCAAAGCGCTGGTTTTCGCAGGTGCAGTCATTTCCAGGCCGAATTCCCCTCACATCTGGATTTCACCGCAAAACAAAAATGGCTGGCGCATTTTGCGGCCAGCCATCCCAATCACGATCGTGGCATTTATGCCGTAAACGAGCTGCCGCAGCCGCAGTTCCGAGCGGCGTTGGGGTTCTGAAAGACAAATCCCTGCCGCATCAGCGTCTCTTCGTACTCAAGCGTAGTGCCGTTCAAGTACAAGAAACTCTTCGGATCCACAAATATCCGCGCGCCGAACTCTTCGAAAATCTTGTCGCGGTCGCGTGCCTGCGTATCCAGCCGCATCGCGTAGGAAAGACCTGAACACCCACCGCCTTGCACGCCCACACGCAGCCCACCGATTTCCGGAGACACCCCATCCTTTTCGAGCAACTGGCGAATCTTCTTCGCCGCCTTCTCGGTCAGATGGATCTTTGGCGTCGCCGGGCTGACAGTTTCCGTGGACATAATTCAGCGCCTTAGTGCGAGGGCTTCTCCGAAGCCGGCACTTCAATGTTGTGCTTCTTCTTCCAGTCGCCGATGGCCGCCTTGATGGCGTCTTCAGCAAGCACGGAGCAGTGGATCTTCACCGGCGGCAGCGCCAGTTCACGGACGATGTCCGTGTTCTTGATCGCCAGCGCCTCATCCACCGTCTTGCCCTTCACCCATTCGGTTGCCAGCGAAGAGCTGGCGATGGCAGACCCACAGCCGAAGGTCTTGAACTTCGCCTCTTCGATCACCCGGGTATCCGGATTGATCTTCATCTGCAGTTTCATCACGTCGCCGCACTCCGGCGCGCCCACGAGGCCGGTCCCGACATTGGGATCTTCCTTTGGCAGGCTTCCGACGTTGCGGGGATTGTTGTAGTGCTCTACAACTTTGTCGCTATATGCCATAAACCACTCCTGAGCGGCAGCTTGCGCGGCCGCGCTGAACTCTTTCCAAGATTAATTGCTGCGCGCCAGGTTTCCGATGCTGACGAAACCCGCGTTCCGCAATACTTTTTCCGAGATGGAAACGTTCGGCACCCAAGCCGACCGGCCCATCGTCAACTGACGAAGCACATCCTTGATGTAGTCCGCGCCGATTCCCAAAACTTTCAGGAACGCGCGCACTTCCTGCAGGTGATTAAATGCACGTTCCCCTGCCGGCTTGGCATCGTCGCCTTCCGCATACGGCACAAACGCAACGCGAAACGCCGCGCCCGTTCCCGCGATGGAACGATGAACTCGAATTGTCCCTTCACTCACGCTTGCCATTTCTTCCTCTTCCTTTTCTGCTGGGTTACTTCCCTTGTTTTAGATGCAGGAACCGCTTATGCGGTCTGCCACTTCACCTTGGAAATATCGATGCCCTCTTTGGCCATTTCGTACAGAGGGGAAAGCTCTCTCAACTTGCTGACCACCTGGACCATCTTGTCGACCACATAGTCCACTTCTTCTTCGGTGTTAAACCGGCCCAAACCGAAGCGAATCGAGGTATGCGCCAAGTCTTCGCCAACTCCCAGAGCCTTAAGGACATAGCTCGGTTCCAGAGTGGCCGAAGTACAGGCCGAACCGCTCGAAACCGCGATGTCATTGATGCCCATGAGCAGCGATTCGCCTTCGACATAGGCAAAGCTCATGTTGAGGTTGTTCGGCAGACGATGCTCCATCGAGCCGTTGATGAACACCTCATCCAGCCTGGCTTCGAGCCCCTTGCGGAGCCGTTCGCGCAGCCCCAGCATTTTCTTGGATTCTTCGGCCATTTCCTGCTGAGCCACTTCGCAAGCCTTGCCGAGCCCGACGATACCCGGAACATTGAGCGTGCCGGAACGCATGCCCCGCTCGTGGCCGCCGCCGTCAATCACGGCCGAAAGCTGCACGCGAGGATTGCGCCGGCGCACGTACAACGCTCCGACGCCCTTCGGGCCATAAATCTTGTGCGCACTGATTGCCAGAAGGTCGATATTGTCCTTCTGTACGTCCACCGGAATCTTGCCAACGGCCTGTACTCCATCCACGGCGAAGATAATCCCGTGCTCTTTGGCAATCTTGCCGATTTCCTGGATCGGATTGATCACGCCAATTTCATTGTTGGCGTACATGACTGTGATCAAAATCGTCGTCGGCTTGATGGCCTTGCGAACCTCTTCCGGATCCACGCGGCCGTCTTTTTGCACCGGCAAGTAAGTCACTTCGTAGCCGTACTTTTCCAGGCGCTTGCAGGTATCCAGCACCGCTTTGTGCTCGATGGCCTGCGTGATGATGTGATTGCCCTTTTCGCGGTACATTTCCGCGACGCCCTTGATCATCAGGTTGTCGCTCTCGGTCGCGCCGCTCGTAAAAATAATCTCTTTTGGAGTTGCCCCAATCAGCGAAGCCACCTGTGCGCGCGCGTTTTCCACCGCTTCTTCGCCGGCCCAGCCAAACGAGTGGTTGCGGCTTGCCGCATTGCCGAATTTCGGACCGAAGTACGGCAGCATCGCGTCCAGAACGCGTGGGTCCACCGGCGTGGTCGCGTGATTATCGAAATAAATTGGCAGCTTCACACTCATGATTCCTTCTCCCTAAATCCCTTACGCTTTCAGCGCCACAAGCACGTGTTCTTGCTGCGGCTCTTCGCTCATCTGCGCGATGGTCACCGTGTTGAGCACATTCAAAATACTGTCATTGACCCTGCGCAACGGCTCCCGCACCGAACACTTGGATGTCGCGTCGCAATTTCCGTGACTCGTTACGCAGGAAGTAATCAACACTGGTCCATCAATCGCCGTAATCACTTCCAAAGCGCTGATCTGATCCGGCATTTTCGAAAGTTGATAGCCTCCGCTTGAGCCGTGTTTCGCCGCCACGAGGTTCTGCCGAGCCAGCTTTTGCAGAACCTTCGCCATCAACGTCGAAGAAATTCCGTATTCGTCCGCGATCTCGTTCGCGCTGCATGCATGCTGGTCGCGATGCATGGCCAAATGCTTCACGGCAATCAAGCCGTAGTCGGCCTTCTTAGAAAGCTTGAACATCTGACTGCATGCCCCCAACTCAAAAACTCATATACGACTGATTCAGTCGCGTATTGAAGTCTATACCCAAAAATCGCTTCTGTCAAACATTAGAGGGCGCGTCGGCTACTCAAGCCGCATGTTTTCAACAGCTTATGATATTTATTCGAGGCAATGCCTTTCCACTCATTTTCATCAAGCGGAAGCAAATCGCCTCTAAATAGTTATTTTCCGGATTCAATGGCAAGCGCAAGTCAACGCCTTGACCCGGATCCTCTTCCAAGTGGAGACTGGTTCCTGGAGATCATCTCAATGCGTTTTTCCGGTTACAGTTCGCAACTATTCGCAATCGCATGCTGTTCCGTGGTTTCTTTTCTGGTTGTATTTGTCACCCCAGCACAACAATCCGCAAAATCATCGGCCAAGCCGGGGCGAGCTGCCCATTCTCCGTCCTCTTCCACCGATGGAAAGCCGTACGTACTTGTCGGAGCGGGTGACATAGCAAGTTGCAAAGCGCTAGAAGGCGCTGAGCAAACAGCCAGGCTAATCGAATCCATTCCTGGAGAAGTGTTTGCTGCGGGCGACTTAGCCTATGAAAAAGGAACGGCGGAGGAATTCAGGGATTGCTATGACAAAACCTGGGGCAAATTCAAGAACCGCACTCACCCCTCCCCCGGAAATCACGAATTTGGCTCGAAAAACGGATCCGCATACTTCGACTATTGGGGCGAGCAAGCTGGACCACGCGGCCAAGGCTATTACAGCTTTGACTTGGGCCCGTGGCACATCGTTTCGTTGAATACAAATTGTCCGCAAATGGGCTCGAGTGGCTGCGCCGCAGGATCCGAAGAAGAAGTCTGGCTGAAGCAAGACCTTGCCGCTCATCCCAACTCCTGCATCCTCGCATTCGGGCATCACGCGTTATACAGCAGCGGAATTTTCAAGAAACATGCGCTGCACCCGGAGCTCCGCCCCCTCTGGCAAGATCTGTACAATGCTCATGCCGACTTGGTGATCAATGGACACGAACACTCTTACGAGCGATTCGCGCCGCAGGACGCCAACGGCAACGCCGACCCCCATAATGGAATCCGTGAAATTGTAGTGGGAACGGGCGGCCGTAGCCATGATCCTCTCGGCTTCCCTATCGCGAACAGCGAAAAACGCAACGCGGAAAGCTTCGGCGTTCTGAAGCTAACGCTTTGGCCCGGAAGGTATGAGTGGGAGTTCATTCCCACGGATGCAGTCAAGGGGTTTCGCGATTCAGGCTCCGGCGTTTGCCATAACATCGCGCCGGCTGACTAATTCTTGGCCGTGCATGCTCCGCCGCTCGCGGCGGCATCGACTAATTTCTGAATCGTTGCCGCCGGAATCAGAAGAAGCTGCGCCTTTCCTTTGTTTGCATCGGCAATTCGAGCCGTCGCTTGCGTCTTTTCCTCATCCGTAAGCGACGTCCCTTTTGCGATTGCATCGAGCGCTGCCAGGCCAATTCCCGCGATTGCGCTCAAATCCTGGGAGTTGATCGCAACCTCCTTTACGAAGGACGATCTTTGCTCCAAAGGCTGCAACGCTGCATCGTTTGCCTGCCATTTCAGAAGCCAAGTCCGCAAGTGCGCAGAAGCAGCCGTATCCTTGCACGATCCGCTTACAAACGCAGTGACCGCATTGTCAAAATGCCGCGCCACATCGCTTTCCGGCGAAGCTGTATCCACCACCCGGTTTAGCGGCGTGAAGTTGGTCGGGTGATAGGTCGCCGTTTCTTCCCGCGTGTAATTCTTCACTGGCTCCAGTACATCCACCAAGGTTTTCAGTGCGGAAAATTCGTCGGCGGTCGCCGCTCCTGCAATTCGTTGCAGCATCTTGCGGTAGTAGGTCTTATGCGTCAGTCCGGTCCACTCCAGCTTTTGGCTGGCGTCTTCCAGACGCGAATACATCGAATTCACATCCGTCACCGATTGCGGCGACCAGAATCGCTCCGCGATTGCGGCCGTTCGCGGCCAGATGCGCGAATCGATATTTTCCCAGTTCACATATTCCGACCACATCGTCGCCTCGCCGCCCAGCACCCGTTTTTGCTCTTCGGGAGAAAGAGCCGCGGCATCGCCGCCCAATGGATCGACTGCATAGTGCCGCGCCGCGCTCCACATCAAATCAATGTAATAGCCGTTCGAAAGGATTCCCTGATAGCCCTGCTTCGCCGCGGCCGCCAGAGACTTCGGCCCGCGCCACGAATGAATGACGATGTCCTTCGGCGCGCCAGAAACAAATATCTCGTCCCATCCAATCGTCGCTTTGCCGTGTTTGTTCACCAGTTTTTGCACGCGCCCGCTGAAATACGCCTGCAACTCTTCGTTCGTTTTCAGATTGTGAGCCTTCTTGAATTCCTGGATCTTCGGATTCGCGTCCCAGGCCTTGCCGTTCACTTCATCGCCGCCGATGTGAAAATAGTGATCGGGAAACAGCTTTGCCATTTCCCCAATGAATCCGTCGAGGAATTTGTACAGCTTCTCATTCGTTGGATCCATTGCGGGATCCATAACTCCCCACCCCTGATCCACACTGAAGGGCCCGGGGCCGCTCGCGAACTCAGGATAACCGGCCAGCCACGAAGTGCTGTGCCCGGGCATATCGAACTCGGGCACAACACGCAATCCGCGGTCCCGCGCATAGGCAATCACGTCGCGAATTTCTTCCTGCGTGTAGTACATCCCTTCCGAGCCGGCGCCTTGCAGCTTGGGAAATTTCTTGCTCTCCGCGCGGAATCCTTGATTATCTGAAATATGCCAATGAAACACATTTAGCTTCACCGCTTCCATTCCATCCAGGTTGCGTTTCAGCACGTCCAGCGGCGTAAAATGCCGGCTCGAATCAATCATCAATCCGCGCCAAGGGAAGCGCGGCTGATCCTTGATGCTCACCGCGGGCGCCTCAAATCCATCCGGCGAGACGTCCACTAACTGCAAGAATGTCTGTAGCCCCCGGAGGACTCCCAGCGGATTTGCCGCGTTCAGCTTCGCGCCTTGCGGGGTCACTTCCAGGGTGTACGACTCATCTTCGCCCAACTCCTGTATCTGTTTGCTCGCTTTGTCCGTATGCACGACGAGCGTCGCTTTCGCTGTGTCGCCGCCCAAATTCGTAAACAAAATCCCTGTTTGCTTGTGCAGCCGTTCCATAAATCGTTGACCGGCGCGATCGAGCCGCGATTCGGTATGTCCCGTGAATGTCACGCGGAACGATTCATCAATCTTCAGCGCGCCGCTTCCCTGCTGCACGTTCGCCGGCCACGGCATCAAGTTCAAGGTCGGCGCAGCTTGTGGCTGCGCGCTCGCGCCGCCCAGCAAACCCAAAATCAAAAGCATCGCTGCTCTTCTCCCGAATGCGCGCAATTGCATGTTGAGTCCAAACCTCCAGAAAATGGCGTCCAGCCGTCCGATTTACTGCTATGTAGCGGCAAGCCAAAGGATAGTGGCACAATTGCCGCGCATTTGCGAAGCGAATTCCGCTTGGTCCATTTCGGACTGGTTCCCCCGCCATTTTCCGGGCAAGATTGCCGCGCGCTTCGCCGTCGCCTTGGGTTAAAATCGAAAAACGTTGCAGCATCGCAAATGAAAACGTCCATAGCCATTTATCCGGGTTCGTTCGACCCCGTCACCAACGGCCACCTCGACCTGATCGAGCGCGGCGAGAAAATGTTTGACCTGCTCATCGTGGCGGTTCTGCAAAACGTTGAGAAAAAACCGCTCTTTAGCGTGAGCGAGCGCGTCGATATGCTGCGTGAAGTCACAAAACAATGGAAGGACGTGGAAGTAGACGTTTTCGATGGCCTCCTCGTGGACTACGCTCGCAAACGCGGAGCCGGAGTGATTCTTCGCGGCATTCGCGCCGTTAGCGATTACGAATACGAATTGCAGATGGCTCTCATGAATCGCAAGCTTGAAGGCCGCCTCGAAACGGTTTTCATGCTCCCGGGCCTGACATACAGCTATCTCAGTTCAAAGCTCGTGCGGGAAATCGCGCAGCTCGGCGCACCGCTGACAGGCCTCGTTCCGCCAATCGTGGAAGAACGGCTCAAAGCTAAAGTCTCTTGATTCGGGACTGGCGCTCGCAAGAAATTCTGCAGTTCATAAGGAGACGAAGTGCACTTCACGGACCGCATCAATCGCATCCAAATCTCGCCGACCGCCGCCGTCATCGCCGCCGCGGAACAACTCAAAGCCAAAGGCGTGGACATCGCCGACTTCGGCCCCGGCGAGCCGGACTTTCCAACTCCGGACCACATCAAGCAGGCGGCCATCAAAGCCATTAACGAGAACAAGACAAAATACACTCCCACGCCAGGCGTCATGCCTTTGCGCGATGCCATTTGTTCGTGGCACAAGCGCGAACTCGGCTCCAGCTACGAGCCGAAGGAATGTGTCACAAACGTTGGCGGAAAACACTCCATCTTCAACGTCATCAGCGTGCTTGTTCAATCCGGCGACGAAGTCATCGTGCCCGCGCCGTATTGGGTCAGCTATCCCGACATCGTCAAGTACACCGGCGCAACGCCTGCCGTCGTGGAAACGCGCGCCGAAGATGGCTTTGCCGTTCGTGCAGCGGACGTGGCCAAAGTCATCACACCAAGAACAAAATTGCTCATTCTCGATTCGCCCAGCAATCCCACGGGCGGCGTCACTCCTCCCGAGGAGTGCGCAAAGCTGCTCGACCTCTGCAAGAAGCACAACATCTGGCTCATGGGCGACGAGTGCTACTCGCATTTCACTTACGGCGACAACAAACCGTTCTCCGTTGCGAGTCTGCCCGATTCAAAGAACCACGTCATCATCATCGGCTCGATGTCGAAAACATTTGCGATGACCGGCTGGCGCCTCGGTTATACGCTCGCTCCCGCGGAACTGATCTCCGCTACCGTGAAGCTGCAAAGCCAATCCACTTCCAACCCCACTTCCATCGCTCAATACGCCGCGCTTGCCGCTATGACCGGTCCGATGGACAGCGTGCCGGCAATGCTTGCCGAATACGCAAAACGTCGCCGTCGCATCGTGGACGGCCTCAACGCAATTCCCGGCATCACCTGCGGTGAACCTGGCGGCGCCTTCTACGTTTTCCCAAATGTATCTGCGCGGCTCGGAACCGGCCCAGATGCATTGGCCAAGGATTGCTCCGAACTCGCCGCGTTGCTCCTCGAAAAAGCGCACGTTGCGCTAGTTTCCGGAGCGGCTTTCGGCGCTCCCGGTTATTTGCGTATTTCCTACGCGACTTCAATCGAACGAATCGAAGAAGGCTTGCGGCGCATTGCAAAGTTCTTCTCGCGCGCTGCTGCCGCGTAGCTTGCGTTTCTCTGTTTGTTAATTGACGCCGTGTGCCAACGTGATTTTACTGCGGGGAAGATCTCCGAGTAATATTGAACTTCGGCATCCTGACGGCCAGCGTCCCTGATGAACCCGGAGCCATTTCGCATCGAACCCACGTTCAGCCCGCGTCTCTGGGGCTCACGTTCGCTCGCGCCTCTATTTCCTGACAAGGCTAATCTTAGCGAGCCCATCGGGGAAGCGTGGCTCTCTGACATCAACTGCCGTATCTCCGCCGGATCGTTTTCCGGCATCGCTTTGAAAGATGCATGGCGCGAAATGCCCGCCGAATGGCGCGGCACGATGTTTGCGCAAGCTGGAAACTTTCCTCTGCTCACAAAATTTATTTTCCCAACCGACAAACTCTCCATCCAGGTTCATCCCGATGATGTTTACGCCGCTGCTCGCGAACAAGCGGCCGGTGGGCGGGGCAAAACAGAAATGTGGCACATCGTCTCGGCAAAACCTGGAGCATCCTTGCTCTTGGGATTAAAGCCGGGCACCACGAAAGAAGCATTTGTCGCAGGTCTCGAAAGTAAAACGATCGAGAATCTCTTTCAACGCCACCCAGTCGCACCCGGCGATACATTTTTTGTGGCTCCCGGCATCCAGCACACAATTGGCCCAAACATGGTCGTCTTCGAAGCGCAGGAGTATTCCGATCTCACCTACCGCGTCTACGACTACGGCCGTGTCGATCCGTCCGGCAAACCGCGCGAACTTCATCTCGAAAAGGCGCTCGACGTAACAAATTTCAGCGGCGGTCCCATCGAAAAAATCCCCCGTCTTGCGCTACCTACGCAAAGGGGCACGCGCTCGCTTCTCACGGCATGCAAATATTTCGCCACGGAGCGCGCCGAGTACGCCGGCCTCTGCGATTGCTCCACCAACAAAGCGCGCTTCGAACTCCTGATCATTCTGCAAGGCACAGGGGAACTCCGCTGGACCGGCGGCGAAGCCCAATATTCCCCTGGCCAGTGCTGGTTCATTCCCGCCAACCTCGACGTTTTCGTAATCCAGCCGCTTCACGAATCCTCCATCATTCGCACCTACGTCCCCGATCTTCCGGCGTCGAAAAAGCGCTGGATCGATTCGGGCGCCGCTCCAACTGACCTGCCTCGTACCGTCTTCGGCTAGCCGATTGTCTTAGAGGGCAATTTCCTCTGCCCTCGTCATTCTTCTCCGTGGTCTCTGTGCTCTCGGTGCGCTCTGTGTTAAATTTTTGTTTCTTTCATGTTCAACAAGAATCTACTCACTCACGTTGTTATCCTCGCCGGAGGTCGCGGCACACGCTTCTGGCCGCGCAGCCGAACGCGCACGCCCAAACAGCTCCTCAACATTGTCGGCAAGCAAACCATGCTCGAACAAACCGTTGCGCGCCTTCGCCCTCTCGTCCCGCCTGACCGCATCTGGAGCGTCACCAACGCCGAACAAACCGCCGCGCTCAAGAGACAATTGCCTGCCGCATCACGCAAACGGGTCATCACCGAACCAGTGGGACGCAACACCGCCGCCGCCATCGCCCTCGCCGCGATTCATATTCGTCACGCCGCCAAGGGCGATGCGCTCATGGCCGTTCTTCCTTCCGACCAATTCATCGGCGAGCCCAAAAAATATCGCAACATCGTTGCCGCAGCCCTTGACATTGCTCGTGAGCCCGGCCGCATGGTCGTCCTCGGCATTCCTCCCACGCGCCCGGAAACCGGCTACGGCTACATCGAACGAATCGGAGATCCTGTCAACGCCGGTGGTTTCTCTGCTTACCCTGTTCGCCGCTTTACAGAAAAGCCCGCACTTAGCGTCGCACAGGAATACGTCGCCAGCGGCAACTATCAATGGAACGCCGGCATGTTCTTCTGGCGCGTCTCCACCTTCCTCGAAAATCTCGAGCGCCATCTTCCAAAAACTCACGCCGAGCTCGAAAAGTTGGCCACCGCCATCGGCACGCGCGCTTATGACAAAAAACTCCGCGCCATCTACCCAAAGCTCGAAAACATCTCCGTCGACTACGCCATCCTCGAACGCGCCACGCAACAATCCGGCGCGCCGCAAGTCTTCGTCATCCCCGCCGAAATTGGCTGGAGCGACATCGGTTCCTGGGCCGCTGTCTACGAACTCCTCGCCAGTCAGCCCGATGAAAATGTTTTAGCCGGCGAGGGCCACACAATCGACGCCTCCGGCAATTTCCTCTACAGCCCGGGAAAGTTTGTCGCCGCTATCGGCGTCAAAGATCTGGTCATCGTCGAAACTCCGGACGCTCTACTAATCGTCCCCCGCGACCGTGCGCAAGACGTCGCCAAGCTCGTCAAACACCTCGAAGAACAAAAACGCAAAGACCTCCTGTAGTGGCCGATCTTCAGATCGGCAATGCGCCCACCCAAATTGCGTTACCAGCCAATCCGGCTGTTTCCTCCGCCTCCACCTCGCTTATACTGGCCCTTCATGTCCTCGATTAAGTTCGGCACCGACGGCTGGCGCGGCATCATTGCCGACGATTTCACGTTCGCCAACGCGCGTACCGTCGCACAAGCCATCGCGCGCTATGTTGTCCGCGGCGAAGACGCACGCAAAGGCGTCATCGTCGGCTTCGATCATCGCTACGCATCCGACACTGTTGCGCATATCGTCGCCGAAGTTCTTAGCTCCACCGGCACACCAGTTTTTCTCTGCGATAAGCCCTGTCCCACTCCGGCAGTCTCTCAACTCGTTCGCCAGCGCAACGCCGCCGGCGGCATCGTTGTCACCGCCAGCCACAATCCCTATCACTGGAACGGTCTCAAATACAAAGCCAGCTATGGCAGCAGCGCGCTTCCCTCCATCGTCGCGCAAATCGAAACCGAAATCGCCTTCGTTCAAGCGAGCGAAATCCCTCCGCTCCCGCCGCAACCAAAGTTAATCCAGCCGCTCGAGCCCCGCGCTCCCTATCTCGACACGCTCGAAAAACTCGTCGACTGGGATCGCATCCGCAAATCCAAATTCCGTTTCGTTTCCGACGCCATGCATGGTTCCGCGGCGGGTGTGCTTCCTGAACTTTTCAAACGCCACGGCGTTCCCTGCGACGAAATTCGCGGCACGCGCGACCCGCGTTTCGGCGGCATCCACCCCGAGCCAATCGAACCGCACATCCGCGCGCTGCAAGACGCTGTCATCTCTGGAAAATACGACGCCGGTTTCGCCGCCGATGGCGACGGCGATCGTATCGGCGCCGTCGATCGCACGGGTGCGTTCGTCAATCCTCATCAAATCTTCTCGCTCCTCGTCTGGCACCTCGCCGGCATGCGCAATCTCCCGGGCGACATCGCAAAAACTTTCTCCGTCACCAAGCTAATCGACAAGCTCGCCGCAAAACTTGGCCGAACCCTTCACGAAGTTCCCATCGGCTTCAAATACGTTTGCGAGCTCATGCTCGAACAAAACATCCTTATCGGCGGCGAAGAAAGCGGCGGCATCGGCTTCAGCCTTTATCTTCCCGAACGCGACGCCACCGTCTCCGCGCTTTTCCTCGCCGAGTTGATGGCATGGCACGGCAAATCCCTCGGCGAACTTCTCGCGTCACTTCACTCTGAATTTGGCGAATTCCATTACCGCCGCGTGGACCTCGACGTAAAGCCCGGCCAAAAAGAAAAGGCCATCGCCTATTTTTCCGACGGCCAGTGCGACGAACTTCTCAATCTTCCGGTCACGCGCCGCGAAAATCTTGACGGCAGCAAACTTTATCTCGCAGACATCGGCTGGGTGCTAGTCCGCGCCTCCGGCACGGAGAATCTTCTTCGCATTTATTCCGAGACAAACAAGCTCGAAACAACGCGGCGCGCTCTCGAAGCCGTCGCAGCCACCGTTCATAAACTTTAGGGAGCCAGAATGTTGCATCGCTACTTCACACTCGACGTCTTCACCACGAATCGCTTCGAAGGTAACCCTCTCGCCGTGTTCACGGATGGAGACGGCCTCTCTAGCGATCAAATGCAAATCATCGCGCGCGAAATGAATTACGCAGAAACCGTTTTCGTCCAAAAGCCGACCGATGACCGCGCTCTCGCCCGCCTCCGCATCTTCACCACGCAACAGGAACTGAAGCTCGCAGGGCATCCTGTTGTCGGCACGTGGTTCCTTCTTGCCGAACTCGGCGTCGTCCCCGCGCAAGAAGGCGGCGTGCACATCATGCAGCAGACCGGAGCTGGGGTTCTTCCCGTCGAAATCCGTTTCAAGGATGGCCGCCCCAACCGCGTGACCATGACGCAAACCGAGGCCGTCTTCAGGCCCTGCAAGATCAAGAAAGCTGCGCTCGCCAAATCGCTCGGCCTCTCTCCAAAGGATTTTGACTCGCATCTCGAACCCGAATGTGTTTCCACCGGCATTTTCAATTTGATGGTTCCGCTCAAGAACCGCGCGGCGCTTTCTAAGATCGAAATGAACATCAGCGAGCTTCGCCGCCTGCTCGGAAAAAACGCGACCATGGCTTACTGTTTCGCGCTCTCAGGCAACGACAAAGCATTCTCGCGCGGCATGTTGCCCTGGGAACTCTACGAGGATCCAGCCACCGGCTCTGCCGCTGGTTCGCTAGGCGCATACCTCGTCAAGCATGGCAAACTCGCCCCCGGCCACACGCTCGGCGTTTCGCAAGGCGTCGAAATGGGCCGCCCCAGCCATATCGAAGTTGAAATTTCCACCAAGGGCAAGAAACTCGTTCCCCGCGTTAGCGGCGCAGCCGTTCGCATCTTCGAGGGCACATTCGCTCTGTAGAAACAAAAAGCCGCCCCCCTTCGGGGCGGCTCTTGTTGTTTTTATCTTTTGACTACCTGTGGTGCCGGTCGCGATGCAAGTCTGCCCGATCCTTGTGCAGGTCCTTCTTGTCTTTGTTGATGTCTTTCTGATCCTTGTTGCGGTCTTTGCGGTCCGCGTGCAAGTCGCGCTTGTCGTGATTGATGTCGCGCTGGTCCTTGTTGCGATCCACGCGGTCCTTGTTCAAGTCCTTGCGGTCGTGATTGATGTCGCGCTGATCTTTATTCCGGTCCACGCGATCGCTGTGCAGATCTTTTTTGTCGGCCGCGACCTGTGAACTGTTGTTGCCATACTTGGCTTCATCCGCGGTCAATTTGCCCTTGTCGTGGTTGATGTCGCGCTGATCGGCGTTGCGGTCCGTGCGGTCCTTGTTCAGATCTTTCCGGTCATGGTTGATATCGCGTTGATCCTGATTCCGGTCGGCGCGATCTTTGTTGAGGTCGCGCTTGTCGTGGTTGATATCCCGCTGATCCGCGTTCCGGTCCGCACGATCCTTGTTCAAATCCTTTTTGTCGTTTCGGATATCCTTCTTGTCTTGCTTGACGTCCTGCTGCTGCGGAGTCGGATCTTGCGTCTGCGCCCAGGTTCCGGCAGAAAGCAATCCCGCAAAAGCCGCTGCCACGGTAATTCGCCTAAACACACCAATAGTGATCATGGACTTCTCTCCTAAATTGAGCTCTTAGCCTTCGTGACCTGATTCAGACCAACCGACTATGGGATCAAACCCGCGGCGCGTCGGGAAGTTTCGCGCGGTTTATCAAATACAATGAGACATTTAACTATATCTTAATCAATGACTTACGGACGGTATCCAGAAGCCCGTTCACGAACGCGGAAGATTCTTGCGATGAGAACCTCTTCGCCAGCTCCACCGATTCATTGATCACCACTCGCGCCGGCGTCTCGCCTTGCCGCAATTCATAAATTCCCAGTCGCAAAATGGCCCGGTCAATCGCCGCGATTCGCTCCAGCTTCCAATCCACCGCATGCTTCGCAATGGCTTCATCCGCGGTCGCAACCTCTTTCGCCGCGCCCTCAAACAAGGCATTTGCAAATTCGCGGGTCGTATCCGACGCCTTTGCGCTCTTCCAGAATTTCTCTTCCAATTTCTTCGCATCCTGTGGGCTCATCTCGGACTGGAACAGCATCTGCATCGCGTACTCGCGCGCCTTGGTTCGAAGGGACATTAACCGCGCTGCGCTTTCTTTTTTTGGCCAGCATTAGCCACTGCCCCACCAGCATTGCCGCGCAATTTCTTCGAAAGCCGTCCCATCTCAATCGCCGCCAGTCCCGCTTCAAATCCCTTGTTTCCGCTTTTCAACCCCGCGCGGTCAATTGCCTGTTCCAGCGTATCCACAGTCAGCACACAGAAAATCACCGGCACTCCCGTATCCATCTGCGCGAGTTGCAATCCGCGCGAAGTCTCCGAACAAACATAATCGTAGTGCGCCGTCTCGCCGCGAATCACGCATCCAATCGCAATCAACGCATCGTACTTCCCAGTCTGCGCCAGCTTCTTGCTCGTCAACGGCAACTCAAAAGCACCCGGCACGCGCACAACGTCCACTTCCTTGCTCGTCGCACCCGCGCGCTCCAGCGCATCCACCGCCGCCGCGAGCAGCCGCTCGGTAATAAAACTGTTGAACCGGCTCACGGCGATTCCAAACCGCAATCCCGTTGCGCTCAGCTCTCCACTCATTTGTGTAGGCTCAATATTCGCCATTTCAATTTCTTCTCTGTGCCCTCTGTGTTCTCCGTGACCTCTGTGTTGAGAAAGGCCATTTGCGTAGCTCAAATTCCTCGCGGAGCCACTACTTGCCTTTGAACTGCGCGGGCCTCTTCTCTAAAAACGCCTTCGTCCCTTCCCGCATATCTTCCGTCGCGCACGCCACGCCAAACAGTGTCGCCTCCAGAAACAATCCCTCTTCCAGAGGCATCTCCACGCCGCGCTCAATCGCTTCCATCGTGAACTTCACCGCCAGTGGTCCATTAGCAATAATCTTCTTCGCCATCGCTTCCGCTGCCGGCAACAATTCCGCCGGCTCATAGATATGATTCACGAGCCCAATCCGCAGCGCTTCTTCCGCCCCAATCATCTCACCGGTCAGGCACAACTCATGCGCCGCGCCTTTTCCGCAAAGCCGCGCAAGCCGCTGCGATCCGCCGTACCCCGGTAAAATCCCCAGCTTCACTTCCGGCTGTCCCAGCCGCGCCGTCTTGCTCGCAATTCGAATCGAGCAAGTCAGCGCCAGTTCGCATCCGCCGCCCAGCGCAAATCCGTTGATCGCGCAAATCGATGGCTTTCCCATCGTCTCCAGCAAATGAAACACGCCCTGCCCGAAAAGCGAAAACTCTTTTCCATTCACCGGAGTCTGTTGCGAAAGTTCGCCAATATCCGCGCCCGCCACAAACGCCTTCTCGCCAGCGCCGGTCAAAATCAGCACTCGCACGCCGTCATCATTTTTCGCATCCGTCAGCGCATCGCGCAACTCCTCCACCGTCTTCCGGTTCAGCGCGTTCAGCACCTTCGGCCGGTTGAAGGTAATCCACGCAATTCCATCCTTCTTCTCGTAAATCAGGTTTTCAAAAGCCATTGTTAGTTCCCCAAACTCGCTTTGCCCAATTTCCCAATCCCAAACCCAAGACGCCCGTAGGGGCACGATATATCGTGCCCTCGCTGCGTCCTGGCAAAAATCAAAACTTCATCGCCACCGGTTTCGCTGGGTCACTGTAGTCATAAAACCCACGTCCCGCCTTCCGTCCATTCCACCCCGCCAGCACCATTCTCTTCAACAACGGCGGCGCCGCGAATCTCCGCTCCTTGAATTCGTCAA
>JAFDVY010000210.1 GCA_018268785.1 Acidobacteriota bacterium
CTCCCGCTTTTGACACCTCGAACTCGAAGAAACCCGCGACAGCGGCAGCTAGGCTACCGCACTCCACACGTCTCCCAGGCTAAGTCTTGTTTGAGCCATTACGGCCGCACACGAACTCAGATAGCTCCACGACTTCGAGGTGGGGAGGGCAGTCGGGCCAGTTGTGCCGCCAGCAGACGATGATGTCGCAGCCAGTCGGCGGGTGGATGGCGGTGAGAAAGAAAATTGCTGCTCTCAAATCCAAATTCAGTGCGAAGCGCTGCAACACGAAGTACACGGAAAAGGCCGGAGAGCGAATTGAATTCATCTTGCGATGAGGCGCGGCCAAGCCGCTTCGCAAGGGCGACGATAGAATTTACGATTTCCTTTTTATCTGGCGTGGGTTGAACTTTCGGTGATCTGTGCAACGCGTGGTAGTGGGCCACTTGAATTTTCGACCCGTTGTGTCAGGAACAAGAAATTCAAACTGGGTCAAAAGAGAACGCCCAGTCTCAGCGTCACGAACCAGAAGTTCAAACTGATCCACGACCAAGCCGGCGTGGTATAACGTTTACAACAGGTCAGTTTTTAGCAGGTCCAGGAACGGTTTGCGAACGCGCCAATGACGGAGGCCCTCGCGGTGGAGAGCTACGACCAGGCTGACAATCCAGAAAAGTCATCATTCCATCCCGACAGTCCAGACAGCACGCTGAGCGGTTCGTCAAGCAGCTCTGCGGGTGGCGGACAGATTGGGCCGTATCGCTTGCTACGCGTGGTGGGCGAAGGCGGTATGGGACAAGTGTGGCTGGCGGAGCAGAAGTCGCCGATCCAGCGCACAGTGGCGCTGAAGCTGATCAAATCGGGGATGGACACGAAGGCTGTGGTAGCGCGGTTCGAGTCCGAACGACAAGCATTGGCGCTGATGGACCATCCGAACATCGCGCAGGTCTACGAAGCAGGATCGACTTCGGAAGGGCGTCCGTATTTCGTGATGGAGTATGTTCCCGGGCTGCCCATCACGGAATATTGCGACAGGCATCGCCTCACGATGAAAGAGCGTCTGGAGCTTTTCATGCGGGTGTGCGATGCCGTGCAGCACGCGCATCAGAAAGCCATCATTCATCGCGATTTGAAGCCCTCGAACATCTTGGTGGTGCAACAAAGCGACAAGGCGATACCGAAGATCATCGATTTCGGTCTCGCAAAAGCGATGGCGCAGCGACTGACGGAGAACACCGTTTATACAGAGCTGGGCGTTCTAGTCGGGACGCCGGAGTACATGAGCCCGGAGCAGGCAGACCTGCGTACGCAGAACGTGGACACGCGAACGGATGTTTATTCGTTGGGCGTGATTTTGTACGAGCTGCTTGTAGGCGCGCTGCCGTTCGATGCAAAGACGCTGCGCGCGGCTGGACTTGAAGCGATCCTGCGCATGATTCGGGAGGAGACTCCGCCAAAACCGAGTACCAAGGTGCGACAGATGGGCGCGAGCTCAGCGGCGCCGGCGGAGAAGCGAAACGAACAGCCGCATTCGCTGGCGCGACGGCTACAGGGCGAATTGGATTGGATCGCGTTGAAGGCGCTGGAGAAGGACCGCGCGCGGCGGTATGGAACGGCTTCGGAACTTGCGGCGGATGTGCAGAGATATTTGCGCAACGA
The DNA here is from genome assembly GCA_018268785.1 of Acidobacteriota bacterium. Taxonomy (GTDB): domain Bacteria; phylum Acidobacteriota; class Terriglobia; order Acidiferrales; family UBA7541; genus Acidiferrum. Next base: position 1,639 of record JAFDVY010000210.1, read on the forward strand.
GCCGGTTGTGGCGGGTCCGGCGTCGCCGATGTATCGCATGCGCAAGTATGTGGCGCGGCATCGCTTTGGTGCCGCCGCTGCGGTGGTGTTCGCCGGGCTGTTGATCGCGTTTGCCGTGACCGAAGCGGTGCAACTGCGCAGGATTCAAAGGGAACGCGACCGGGCGAATCGCGTCACGGATTTTATGACGCAGATGTTCAAGGTCGTGGACCCGAGCGAAGCGCGCGGCAACACAATTACGGCGCGAGAGGTGCTGGACAAAGCGTCGAAGGAAATCGATACCGGACTGGCGAAAGATCCGGAGTTACAGGCGCAGTTGCTGTACACGATGGCGAACGTGAAGATGAACCTTGGCCTTTACAGGGAGGCGGAAGAGCAGTTTCGGCGGACGGTGGAGATTCGGAAAAAGACGCTTGGCGCGAATCATGTAGAGACATTGCGGGCTACGGACAGGATCGCGCTGATGCTGTACCGGCAAGGGCAATATGAGAGGGCTGTGACCGAGGAGCGTGAGACGTTCGAAAAATTACGCACGCTGTACGGGCCGGAGAACGGCGCGACGCTTGAAGCCATGAATGATTATGGCTTGTTTTTGCAAGCGAGCGGAAAGAGGGAAGAAGGAGAGCGTGTAGACCGCGAGGCCATCGAGATCGAGCGGCGCGTGCTTGGAGCGGACGCGCCGTTGACGTTGACGACGATGAGCAATCTGGCGATCGTGCTGCATTTGACGGGACGTTATGCGGAGGCGGAACAAACGTTTCGAACCGTATATGAGACGCGCAAGAAATCACTGGGGATGGGCGTTCCCGACACGATCACCGCGGGCGGCAACCTCGCTCTGACCATCGCGGCACAGGGACGCCTTGCGGAGGCTGAGGCACTTGACCGCGAAATGCTGCAGCAATTGATTCGAGTTCTGGGGCGTGAGCATGCCTATACACTGAACGTGATGAACAACCTCGCCGACGTGCTGATCAGCCAGGGAAAACTCCCGGAAGCGGAGAAGCTGAATCGCGAAACGCTCGAGATCAGCCAGCGCGTCCTCGGGCCGGAGCATCCGGAAACGATCATCACGTTTGCGAATCTGTGCAGTACGCTGGCGAATGAAGGAGCCGCTGACACGGACAAAATGTGCGGCCAGGTTGTGGAGCTGCGGAAGAAGGTGCTGGGGCCGGAGCATCCGGATACGCTGAAGGCCATGGTGAATTTTGCCGCGGTACTCGGAATGGAGAAAAAGTACGCCGAGGCGGAGAAAGAGGGGCGCGAAGCGCTGGCGATCGCAAGACGCGTATTGGGGAAGAAAGATCCGATCGTTGGCATTGCTCTTTACAACCTGGGAGCGATGGCGGGCCTGCGCGGGCGAGCGGACGAAGGAATAGCTCTGCTTTATGAGTCGATCGAAGCAGGGCTTCCGCCTGATGCGTTGGCGAATATGGAGAAAGATCCGGATTTGAAGGCGCTGCGTGGCAATGCGAGTTTTCCGGCGGTAATCGCGCGCGCAAAGGAAGCGGCCAGGTTGAACAAGAAACCCGGATAGTTCGAGATCCGGGTTTTACAAATTAGGTGGGGTGAGGACGAAACATAGCAACTACTCAGCTATTAAGCGGCGTGTGACGCGGGCTGTTCTTCATGCCAGTGGAGCCAGGGCGCCATGGCTTGAGCCTCAAAGAAATATTCGAGGGCACGGAGAGCTTCGGGTGTGGTGATGTCCCATTCGGCGGGATATTCGTCGCGCTGGCCGTTGGATAGGAAATACTCGATCAGCGCGTCTTTCGGTCCGTTGTACTTCGCGTTTCGCGTGGAAAAGCCCGCGTCGCCTTCTTTGCGAAGAAACATGATCCAGGCCGAACTTCCATTCACAAGCATGCAGACGGCGGGCCAGCCGGATTCGGCGTAGAGCCAGACTTCGCAGAACTGCCGTTCGGAGATTTTGGGCAGGTGATAGCGGAGACCGCCGAGGCTCGCGACTTCGTAGGATTCCCCATTGAGAGTCAGTTCCATAGGTTCCCCTGTCAATGTGACAGCGAAACGGAGGCTGGGGATCCGCTTTGAGTTTCCGGGCTAGGCGAAGATTGCCACGAAATGAGTGGAAAGAAAAGCAATCCTGTTGCGACAAACAACGACATTTTGCCATGTCGCGCATAGTCGCTTGTGGGGAAGAGCGCGCCGGCAGTAGCGTGCATTCCGCGGGGGCACGAATTCCGATTACACAAGGAGAACGTCGATGTCGATTCAACATTCATTCACGGTTTTTCGGGTCCGATCTCTATTGTTTGCGTTGCTGCTGGCCATTGCCGTACCAGGGCTTGCAAGAGCTCAATTGGTGGTGGATTGCACTGGCGCAACGCCGGGCGCGTTTCCAAGCATTAACGCGGCGTTGCCCAGCGCGGGAGTGGGAACAGCCATTTTTGTGGTGGGCGGTCCGTGCAACGAGAGCGTGCTGCTTGCCGGGCAAATCGATCTGTTTATCGGCACGTATTACGGGTCGCCCAACGTGAGCCTGAACGGCGGCGTCAGCGTAGCCGATTCGCACGGCGTTTATTTTCACGGACTGGACATCACGAATCCAACCGGCGACGGGATGAACGTGCAGCAGTCTGGCGCGCTGATTCTCGATACCTGCAACATCAATGGAAGCGCAGGGAACGGACTGAATCTCGGGAGCGCGTCGGAAGCGTTGATTATTGCGCCGGCATCGTTCGACGGAAACAACGCGAATGGAATCAATCTATTCGGGAATTCGTACGCGCAGGTGAACTCATGGAATGGCCAGGCGGTGAATATCAGCAACAACCACGGTTCCGGCGTGTGGTCGTCGCAGTCGAGCTTTACGACTTTTGGGCGCACTGCCATTAGCAATAATCTCGGTTATGGAGTGCAGTTCTTCGGCGGGACCAAAGGGCAATTCGGATCGCTGTCCGGCGCGAACAGCGTGACGGGAAACCAGCAAGGCGGCGTCTCCCTTCAGGAGAATGCGGAAATCTCTTTCTTCAATTTCGGATCGCAAACCTATATCCAAAACAATGGCCCGGCGGGAATCACCGCCGGCTT
>JAFDVY010000211.1 GCA_018268785.1 Acidobacteriota bacterium
TTCACGGGCTTGCTCGCGCTCTGCGCATTCGCACCTGCGCAAACCAGCGCCGTCGCTGCGATCGCCGCGCACACGGCTCCTGTCAATACCCACTTACTTGCCTTAGCCCAAAGCTTCCCCATTCCGCCCCTCCAAAAATTTTCCGCGCCAGCCTATCACAAGTTGTCCGATACAGTCCGCGCCGTAAGCCTCTGCTACAATTTCTCCTCGTGACCTCTCTCTTCCCCCGCAACTTCAAAAAATCGTTCCCCACAGCGATCCGTGGTGAAGGTTGCTGGATCACCTCCTCTGATAATGAAAAATATCTCGACGCCTCCGGACAGGCTGCCGTTGTCAGCATCGGCCACGGCATTCGATCCGTTGCCGACGCCATGGCCACCCAAGCTTCCCAAATCGCTTTTGCCCACACCACGCAATTCCATTCCGCCTCCGCCGAAAAACTCGCTGCCCGCCTTCTCGCCCTCGCACCGCCAAATTTCACAGGTGGTCGCGTCTACTTCACCTCCGGCGGTTCCGAAGCCACCGAAACCGCCATCAAGCTCGCGCGTCAGTTCCATCTCGAATCCGGCTCGCCTCAAAAATTCCGCGTCGTCTCCCGCCGCCAGAGCTACCACGGCAGCACGCTCGGAGCCATGTCTGTCAGCGGCAATATCGCTCGCCGCGCGCCCTATCAGCCGCTCCTCCCCGAATGGGGCCACATCGCCCCCTGCTTCTGTTATCACTGTCCCTTCGACAAAATATTTCCCAGTTGCAAAGTCGCCTGTGCCGACGATCTCGAATCTTTCCTCTCCACCAATGACGCCTCCACCGTTGGCGCGTTCATCTTCGAACCTGTAGTTGGAGCCACGCTCGGAGCCGCCGCTCCACCGGATGGCTATGTCCAGCGCATCGCAGAGATCTGCCGCGAGCGCGGAATCCTCCTCATCGCCGACGAAATCATGACTGGCATGGGCCGCACCGGAAAACCTTTCGCAGTCCAGCATTGGGGCCTCGAACCTGACCTCATCCTCGTCGGCAAAGGAGTCGCCAGCGGCTACGCGCCGCTCGGCGCGGTTCTCATCTCGTCAAAAGTGACGCAAGCCTTCGCAAGAGGTTCTGGAACCTTCCAGCACGGCTTCACCTATCAAGCCCACCCCGTTTCCACCGCCGCTGGAAACGCTGTCCTTGACGTTCTCGAAAAACAAAACCTCTTCGCTCGCGCAGCATCCGCGGCAAAAACTCTACGTGAATTTCTCGCGCCCCTCGCGACTCATCCAAACGTCGCCGAAATTCGCGGTCTCGGCCTTCTCCTCGGCATCGAATTCGTAAAAAACAAATCCACCCGCGAACCCTTCCCCAAAGAAGAAAACATTGCGGAAAAAATTCGCCAGGCCGCTCTCCAGAAAAATGTCCTCACCTATCCCACGCAAGGCTGCGTCGATGGCCTCCGCGGCGATCACATCCTTCTCGCCCCGCCTTTCACGATCACACCGGAAGAGTCCCAACTCATCGCCGAAGCCCTTCATTTCGCCTTGCAACAAGTTTTCTCGCCGATAGCGTAGGCACTCTTGTTTACCCCCAGGAAGTAGGGGCCTGCGAACGTCGCAAACACTAATCCGATCATGCACCTTCGCTAGCCCTGAGTTTTTGTGAGACACTGGCGGCCATCGCTCGTTGTCATTTCTTTGCTCGGGAGAAAATCGTGACTAGAAAATTAGTCCGCACTTTTTTCTTACTATTTTCGATTTTCCTTTTTCTAATTTCTACATCTGCTCAGGAAAAACCAAAACCTCGCGCGCGCGACCTTGGCGTTCCCTTTGAGGGTACTCCCGGCCCGCTTAACGCCATCACCGATGTCTCCGGCGTTCTCGTCGGCCACACAACTCTGATTTCCGGCGAAGGTAAACTCGTAGTCGGCAAAGGCCCTGTTCGAACCGGAGTCACCGCCATCCTTCCGCGCGGCAGAAATTTCGATGACGCAGTTTTTGCCGGCTGGTTCTCGCAAAACGGCAACGGCGAAATGACCGGCACAACCTGGGTCGAGGAATCCGGGTTTCTCGTCGGGCCCGTCATGATTACAAACACGCACAGCGTCGGTGTGGTCCGCGACGCCGTAATTCAATGGACCGTGCAACACAAGAAACTCGGTCCCGATGAAGATTGGTGGTCGCTGCCCGTCGTCGCCGAAACCTGGGACGGTTGGCTCAACGACATCAACGGCTTCCACGTAAAACCCGAGCACGCATTTCACGCCCTCGATTCCGCGCACTCCGGACCAGTCGAAGAAGGCAGTGTCGGCGGCGGATCCGGAATGGTCTGCAACGAATTCAAAGGAGGCATCGGCACTTCTTCACGCGTTGTAAAGGTGAACGGCGTGAATTACACCGTTGGCGTGCTTGTGCAATGCAACTACGGACGCCGTCCGAATCTGCGCATTGCCGGCGTTCCTGTCGGAAAAGAAATTCCAGACGAAGCCGCCTATTCCGATGCTTCATTTGGCGGCGACGAGCGCGGCTCCATCATCATCGTCATCGCCACGGATGCTCCGCTCTTGTCGCATCAATTGAAGCGGCTCGCGCATCGCGCCACACTCGGACTAGGCCGCACGGGAAGCCTTTCTGGAAACGGTTCCGGCGACATTTTCATCGCATTCTCGACCGCAAATTCCGGAGCGAGCGATCAGACGAAAACCGTCGATTTGAAAATGCTCCCCAATGAAAAACTCGACCCTGTTTTTTCTGCCACGGTGCAAGCGACCGAAGAAGCGATTGTCAACGCGATGGTCGCTGCGGAAACCATGACCGGTATCGAAAATCACAAAGTCGTCGCCCTCGACCACGAAAAACTCCGCGCCGTCCTGAAAAAATACAACCGCTTGAATCCATGAGGCGCATTTGATTCAAGCGCTGCTCTCGACCAGCTTCTCGCCAACGCTGAAAAGTTCGCTGTTGCGACTTGACGAATCTTTCTGAATGGCCACGCTGTCTTGTTTTGTGTATTTGACGATCAGGATTTTCTTATTGGAAAGCAGTTAGCAGCAAGGAAAAAGTCAGGAAGCGAATCGGTTTCATTTCAGATCACGAGCACGGCGGTTTTACGGGGCGGATTGAAGAAGGGGGTTGGAACAACTTTGGCGGCGACGGTTTTGCGTTCGGCTTCGACGGTCATTTCGATGTGTAGGGTGGTGCCGAGGGCGGAGTGCTGGTGATCGACGCAGGCTAGCGCGATCATTTTTTTCAAGGTTGGAGACCAGGTGGTGGATGTTGCTTTGCCGATCTGGCGACCGCCGCGATAGACGGGAACGGCGACTCGGGAAGCCATGCTGGGGACTTGCGGCGCCATGCCGATTTTATCGTAGACGGCTTCGACTTCATTCCAATCGATTTCGAGGCCGACGAGGGCGCGGGCTGCTCCACGTTTTGCTTCGGCGGCGAGCGCATCGCGTCCGACAAACATTTCTTTTTTCAGATCCACCAATTTACTGAGGCCGATTTCGGCTGGAGTGTAGCGCTGCGAATCGATCAGCGCTTTTTTGCTGGAAGAGTAGTCCACTTCAATGAGGATGAGGCCGGCTTCAATGCGCGCGATATCGAGCGCAATCATTCCAGCGGGATGAATGTCGAAGATTTTGCCCATGTTCATGAGCTTGTCCCAGACCTTGAGGGCGTCGTTCCAGGGAACCCAGATTTCGTAGCCGAGGTCTCCGGTGTAACCGGTGCGGGAGATATCCACAGGAACGCCGGCGATTTTTCCATGCGTGACTCGGAAATATTTAAGGTTGGCGATGTTGGCGTCGGCGACGGCGTGAAGAAGTTTGCCGGAAGTAGGACCTTGCAGCGCGAGCGCGGCGAGCTGCTCGGAAATATCTTCGAGCTGGACATCGAGTCCGAGTGCATTTTGTTGAAACCAGCGGAGGCTGGGATCGGCGGCGGTCCAGCGATATTCGTTTTCGCCGAGGCGCGTGATGGTGCCATCGTCAATGACTTTGCCTTCGGAATCGCACCAGCAGCAGTAAATGACCTGATCCACAGCGACTTTGTTGATGTCGCGGGTGATGACGCGATTGACGAGGCGCGTGGCGTCCGGCCCGGTGACGCGATATTTGTAGAGCGGAGAGATATCGATGAGCGCGGCGGAGTTGCGGATGGCGTTGTATTCGTGCTCGTGATGCATTTCGTAGACGCTGACGGTGTAATAGCCAGACCACTCGCGATAGTTGAGGCTTTCGCAAAGGGCGAGGGTGCGTTCGTGGAATGCGGTTCCGACGGGCAAGGGAAGCTCCTATAGAGAATGCGTAGCGGAATTATAGTTTGGCGATGGAGCTGAGAACAAGCAATTGGAGAAGAGTGGCGTGTGACGAGTAGCGAGAAAACGAAACGGGACCTGGAGCAAGTTTGCGCGAAACGGGCACGGAGGCGACTCCGCAATGCGGAATTACCGGGCGAAAGGGAAAGTAGAGCACGAGCAGAATAAAGTCAACTCACACCAAGTGAAGAAGAGATGACTGCCCTTGTGTGGCGGTTCTGTCTGCCAGTAGAATTAGCGGTCATTCTTCAGGTCGTTTCTTTTCTAATTCGGAGTCAATCGGATGGCGCAGCACTACGACGCGATTGTGATCGGCGGCGGGCATAACGGACTGACCAACGCTGCGTATTTGGCG
>JAFDVY010000212.1 GCA_018268785.1 Acidobacteriota bacterium
CGCCGAACTGAAGAAGCAAATCTCATGATCAATGGTCCAGATACCAAGGCTGAGCTTCTGCAACGGCTGCGTCCCATTTGTCGCGCGATTTCAATTGCCGTTCTTTTGAACTTTGCTCTGTTTATCGCGGGCACAATCTATCTGGGCGGGGATGCATTGAATGGCGGAGAACGAGGTGGTCGCTATTACCTCTACGGAACTCACTCTCGAGGTCCCAAAGTTCTTAGAGAGGTTAGCCGCGGGGAGTTCGAGTACAGCAAATGGCATGCCTGGCTCACAATTATTTCTTGGCCTCTAGCGGCGGCGTCTGGGCTCGTGCTGCACTTCGCAAAAAAACGATTGTGAACAGTCACCCGAAGGATGTCGAGGGCCAGTATCTCTTTCCCTTCTTCTCTTCGCTTCTTCTCTGTGCTCTCTGTGTCCTCTGTGTTAAAAATTCCTTTCGCCCATGTCACCCAAACCAATGCTTGTCCTCGGGTTAATGTCCGGCACCTCGGTTGACGGCATTGACGTATCCCTCGTCCGCATTTCCGGCGCTCCGCCCAATCTACAAATCAAACTCCTTAACCACACTGCAATTTCGTTCCCCACCGCCGTCCGCAAAGAAATCCTGCGCATCGCCGAACAAACCCCTATCTCTGCCGGCGAACTGAGCCAACTCCACTCCCGCCTCGGCCACATCTACGCCGAAGCCGCCCTCGCTGCCTGCAAAAAATTTCGCATCTCGCCGGGAAAAGTCGATCTCATCGGCAATCACGGCCAGACAGTATTTCATCAAGGACCGCGCTCGGAGAGAAAAGTGGGGAGTGGCGAGTGGCGAGTGGCGAGCAAAGTCCCTTCGACTCTGCAAATTGGCGACGGTTCAATTGTGGCTGCACGAACCGGAATAACTACCGTCTCTGATTTTCGTCCTGCTGATATGGCCCTCGGCGGCAACGGCGCGCCGCTCGTTCCCTTCGCCGACTACGCGCTCTACCGCCATCCCAAACTTGGCCGCGTCTCGCTCAACATCGGCGGCATCGCAAATGTGACAGTTGTTCCAGCCTCGGCAACGCCAGGAAAACTTTTTGCCTTCGATACTGGCCCCGGCAACATGCTCATTGACGCCCTCGTCTCCCACTTCACCCACGGTCGCCAACGCTTCGACAAAAACGCCGCCCTTGCCCAACAAGGCCGCGCCATCCCGGCGCTCCTAAACGAACTCCTGCGCGATCCTTATCTGAGACTCGCGCCACCCAAGTCCACTGGCCGCGAATACTACGGCGCCGCTTACGTCAAAAAACTCCTCGTCCTCGGCAAAACACATCACGCAAAACCAAACGATCTCATCCGCACCACAACCATCTTCACCGCGCTCTCCATCGTTGACGCGCTAAACCGCTTCGTCCTTCCCAAACACAAAATCCACCAACTCATCGTCTCCGGCGGCGGCGCGCAAAACCCTTTCCTCGTCGCTCAACTATCAGCGCTCCTTATCTCTGTGAAATCGAATTTGAAAAGTGACGAGTGGCGAGTGGTGAGTGGCGAGAAAAGGCAGATTCCCCGCTTCGCGAGGAATGACGATTCGTCAGTCATGCAGCCGATTGAGGTCCTTCCTTCCTCCGCCCTCGGCGTCCCCACCGACGCCAAAGAATCCCTGGCCTTCGCCCTTCTCGCCTACGAAACCTTCCATCAACGTCCCTCGAACATTCCCTCCGCCACTGGCGCTCGAGGCCCTGCCATCCTCGGCAAGATCTCGTATGCACCTCAGCGCTGATCCTTCAGGGCTTGCCAAAGCTCAATGTATGGAGGCGCGGACGGCGCTGATGAACGCAGAGAAGAGAGATTTCTCACTGAGTAGCCCGGCGTGCACAAACCGAACGCAAGAAAGCGCATGGCTACTCCGTTCGCAATGACGGTTGGTAGAAGGTCCGAGCGGCGCATTGTGTTTACTTCCGTCTTTTCTCTGTGCGCTCTGCGACTTTGTGGCTTCGTATTGGCCATTATTGGGGCGCGCCGGAAATTGGGTGCGGCCGCAAAATGAGATCTTGCCAAGCATCGAAGATGCCGGGCTAAAGCCCGGCGCTACGAAAGACGAGACAAAAGACGAGACAAAAGACGAGATCCTTGCCTACGCTAATGCGCCTTCGCCGCCCAGCGCAATGACGGTTGGCAGCATCGAAGATGCCGGGCTGAAGCCCGGCGCTACGAAAGACGAGACAAAAGACGGGACAAAAGACGAGACGAAAGACGAGACAAAAGATGAGACATAAGACGAGACGAAAGACGAGACAAAAGACGAGGCGAAAGACGAGGCGAAAGACGACGCAAAAGGCGAGATTCTTGCCTATGCTAATGCGCCTTCGCCACCCAGCGCATCGTCAATCTCCGCTTCCGTAATCGCGCCCTCGCGCCCAATCTTCCATTCGTGCCCATGCAATTCAATAATCGTTGACGGCAGCGATGACTTCGTATCTCCCGTATCAATCACCAACGGGATTCTCTTCCCCAACTGCTCCATCACTTCTTCCGGCGTCGAGCACGATGGATGGCCCGAAAGATTCGCGCTCGTTCCCGTAATCGGCCCGCCAAACTCCGCGATCAATCCCTGCACCACTGGATTCCTCGGCCAGCGCAATCCAATCCGTTTCGTGTTCGCCGTCACCTTTAGCGGGACCTGGTGCGAAGCATCGATCACAATCGTCAGCGCGCCCGGCCAGAATGTCTCCGCCAAGCGGTAAAAATTCCGCGGCACATCCAGCGCCATCGCCGCCGCCATCTCCACCGAATTCACCAGAATCGGGAGCGCCCGCGCTTCCGGGCGTCCCTTCACGCGATAAATCTCATCCACCGCCGACAAGTTAAACGGATCCGCCGCCAGCCCGTACAAGGTGTCGGTCGGAATGGCCACCACGCACCCGCGCACTAATTTCTCCGCGGCATAGCGCAGCAAATCCTGTTCTGGTTTTTCTGGATTGATGTGCAGCAGTTCTGCAATCACTGTCTTGGCCCCAGACCTACACCTCTGACCTGCCGTCTTATCGCGTTCCGCCAAAGACTGCCTGCGCGGACGCTATCACACGCCTCTCGCTCGCGCAATAACTCCGCAATCTCCGCCATTTTATCTTCTCCGCGTCTTCCGTGAACTCTGCCTTAGGAAAAACACGCGCTTTTGCCTCCAGTGACACAACCACTCAGGCAGGCAAACAGGCGGGGCGGGAAGCGAGATAAAGAAGAAAAAGCAGACTCCATACGCAGCACACAAGACGCTGCGTGTGGAACGACAGTGTGATAGATGGGCGGTTCGCAGCCAAGAGTGGCCAAGCCCGCTCGCCACACTGGCAAAAACTGTTTATCCTCGTACTCATGCCTGACCCCGGCAAATCCGCCCGATCGAGCCCCGTCATCTCTTCCCGCGAAAATCGCTGGCTCAAGGAATTTCGCGTGGCACTGCGCGGCGGCCTTCCCACGGAATCCGGCGCAGTAGGCGTGGAAGGCGTTCGCCTCACCGAAGAAGCTCTTTCTTCCGGCTGCCGCATCGAAGCCGTCCTCTTCTCCGAATCTGGACGCCGTCATCACGCCCGCCTCGCTCCTTATCTCGATCGCGAAGAAATCGCTTTCCCCATCCTCTACACTACCGGCCGCCTTTTCGAGGGCATCGCCGATACCGAGCACCCGCAAGGCATCGCCGCCCTCGTCGAGCCACGTGAATTTTCCTTCGACGATATTTTGCGACCCTCTCTCTCCGGCGCCGCTCCTCTTCTCATCGTCCTCGCCGGAGTCCAGGATCCCGGCAATGTCGGAACGATGCTTCGCACCGCCGCAGCATTCGGAGCCACTGCGGCAATCACATCCGCTTCCGGTCAAAGCGGCACCGCCAGCCCTTTCTCTCCCAAAGCCCTCCGCGCGTCCGCAGGAGCCGCCCTGCACATTCCCATCCTCGCCGGCCCCGCTCTCCCGATTCTTCTTGCGCAACTCCACGCTTCCAAAATTCGCACCCTTGCCACTTCTTCCCATTCCGACGCTTCCGCACTCGCACCGTGGGACGTGGACTGGCGCGAACCGATCGCACTCCTCATCGGCAATGAAGGCGCGGGCCTCCCCGAAGAAATCGAACGCAGCACCTCCGCCCGCGTCCGCATCCCCATCTCCGGCGGCATCGAATCCCTCAACGCCGCCGCTGCCGCCGCCGTCCTCTTCTACGAATCTTCGCGCCAGCGCAACTCCTTGTAACTCGCGTGCGGACGGCAGCTTGTCCTAAACTATCGTTTCCATGTCTCTCTTCCATTCACTGCCGAGTGACGATTCTCCCCCGGCCAATCAGCCCTTGGCCGAGCGCATGCGCCCCCGCACGCTCGATGAATTCATCGGCCAGGAAAATCTCCTCGGCCCGGGCAAGCCGCTTCGGGTGCAAATCGAGTCGGACAATCTCGGCTCCATGCTGTTCTGGGGTCCGCCGGGCTGCGGCAAGACCACTCTGGCGCGTTTGATCGCCCGACTCACGAAATCGGAATTCATTTCCTTCAGCGCCGTGCTCTCTGGCATCAAGGAAATCAAAGAAGTCATGGCCGATGCCGAACGCAA
>JAFDVY010000213.1 GCA_018268785.1 Acidobacteriota bacterium
TGGCTTGCCCTGTGATGCAGCGAAAGGTCCAACCGCCAGCTCTTTCCGCGCACTCCCCGCACCATCTCCCTTCGATAGACCTTCACCGGAGACCACTTAAATCCGTGCTCGACAAGATCCTGTTCGTACGCGCTCCCCGAAAGCTTCGGATCCTCCGGTACTTGCTTCTTTTGGTGACGCTTGCCATCTTTGCCGGGCTCATACGTTCCAAGAGACACTTCGATGTTGCTGCGGCAATACTCCGAGCCAAAGGATGCATCCAAGTCGGGCTCGTGGACTAGCGTCATGAGAATGTTGGCGCGCACCGTGCTTTCATTCAGATACAGACACTTCGGCATCGGAAATGTCGCTTTCTCATAAGCAACTGTCGGATGAATCTCAAGCTCGAAAATCAATGTGCACTGCCATGGATCACATCCAAGGATAGTGTCCAAATCTGGTGGCATCCCGAAACCCTGATACCGTAACAGCTGAGGGTCAATTTTCCCCCCGCGCAGCGCTGCTGCATGAACCAACAAAGCCCTGCAGAGCATTAGCGAGCTGTCACCTGCCAAACGATGATTCAAATTTGCAGTGAGGTTCGTTACCAGCGGTGCGGCGTAGCTCGTACCGACGTCTTCCGCAACGTTGCCGCGTCCATCTAGCGACAGGACGCCAATCTGGCTGCTTTCCCCCGAAGCATTGCAATTTCCTCCTACATGTGAGAGCTCGGGCTTCGGAAGATACAGCGGCCCGGGGCCGCGCCGGGAAAAAGGAGAAGGTTCACCGGCCTTCACTCGCGAGGAAGAGTGATCCCTATGCGCAACTGACCCGACCACCACTGCGCGGACAGAATCCGCAGGCGCGCAAACGCGATCTGCTTCACCCAAATTCTCAGGGGGCCAACCGCGGAAAGGCGGATTACGATAGTTCCCAGCGGCTACAACGAACGTTACACCGTATTCGTCCTGAAGCCTATCTAGCGTCACTCCCAGGTCGGAAAAAGTGCGGTCCGTCACGCCTTTCTCCGTACCCAAAGAGAGATTCCAGACCTTGACTTCTGGATGGCTCTCCAGAGCTTGTTCAAGCGTCGAAATCAGTTTGTCTTCCGTCGTTCCGTTCTTCCCCAATGCCACCACGTCCACGATTCGCGCTGAATTCCGAGGGAAGCGCTCGTCACCGTGGTTGAGTCGTCTTGGGTGTACGATGAGTCCTGCGACCAAGCTCCCATGCGTGTTGTCTTGCTCTTCCTCTGAAACATGGACATCTCGCGTCACCCTCCAAGGCGACATGTAGCGATCACTTGCGGCCGTCCCAGAATCGATGATTCCCACGACCGGATACTCCACGTTCGACTCGGGACTCGGGAAATCCTCCGCCACCATGCTTCGAATTGTTACCGCCGTGGACCGCACTGGGCCGTACAGCGGAAAAGGCCCGATACTCTGCGTGCCGACGTAAGACTGCAGCGTGTCAATTAGCTCCGGGCGTTGCACTTCAATGCGGTAGATCTTCAAGCCTCTGCCATAACGCAAAGGACGCGGTTCTCGAACGCCAAAGCGCTTCACAAGTTGGTAGAAAGTTTCATCCACCGCCTCGTCCAATACGGGTTGATTGTGACGGAACAGCTTCACCTTCGCGATGTTATCCGTCGGCCGGTCCACTCTCGGCATGTACGCCTCGAGCGATTCCAGGGTTGAGAGGTTCGCAACCGTCTCCTTAGCTCGGTTGTCCTCAATCTTTCTTGCGAGATTTTCGAGACCGAGATTCGTCACACTCACCAACAAGTCACCCAGTCCCTCTGCTCCGATAATCGGACAGGTCGCGGCCGTGAACACCTCCGTAGGCCGATGACTTTTCGCGATCGCATCCTCTCGAACGCGAACTCGCGCGACCGCCGGAACCTTTGGGAACTCCCGAAACGTTTCGGAAAAATGGTCCCGTATCTCGATAACTTGCGACGATAGTTTCTGCCGGAATTCTGGCGTGACAGCCGTAAATACCTTTTTCGGACCACCGCCACTTTCGGGATGATAGAAGTCCCTCTCCAGGGTCGGCACTACTTTCAATGGAAGTCTCTTGCTTTCCGCCATGGCTACACCTGCTTTTGCTTCTTCAGAATATGCGTTACATTCCCTGGGGACATGTCCAGCATCGAGGCCAAAATTCGGTGCGTATACACTCTCGGAAGAGTGCTCTTTGCCTTGACCACAAGTTCGGGAACCGACAGGCTCTCCCCATCTAACGTCCGCAGCAACAAACGCCTCAACACATCGGATTCCGAAACTGCATCCTGTCCGTGAACGACCGCTGACCTCCTCGCGGCTTCGCAAACTTGTCGAATATCGGAACCCGAAATCCCTTCTGACGCCGCCGCAAAGCGGTCCAAGGACCGCAACGCGTACGGGCCCAAAAATCGTTCAAATATTTTGCGGCGCGTCTCCTCCTTCGGTAGCTCGATGCGGATGCGAAAAGCAAACCGACGCCATATCGCTGGATCGAGAAGATGCTCGTGATTCGTGGCTGCCAGCAAGATGGTTTGACCTTGCACGGAATCGATGTTTTGCAAGAGGCTCACTACTACACGCTTTAACTCACCCAGTTCCTGCCGGTCATCCCGAAGTTTCGCGATAGCGTCGAACTCATCTAGGAAGAGAACACAAGGACGCGACGACGCGTGATCGAAGAGCATGCGCAGATTTTTCGACGTACTGCCTAGGAAAGAAGAAACCAGCGTATCCACACGGGCCGTTACCAACGGCAGCTTCACCCGGCTCGCGATAAACTTCGCGAGCTCGGTTTTCCCGCAGCCCGGAGGGCCATACATCAATAGTGATGGCGCTATGCCCACACCTTCCTCTACGAGTCGGTCTGCTGCCAACACGTAGCCCAGAAATTCTTCTACTTGCCCCTTCGCAGGCGAATCGAGATAGATTTCCGTCTCGTCCGTAGAAATGACAGTTTCATCAGCCAAAGAAAGTCGAGATTCAGTATCAACCGGAATCCGTCCGTCGACTGCACTTAGCAATCCCGCTGTAGTCACCGGCGATGCCGTCCCGTTTGCGCCTGCAGCCGCCCGTCGTACGCGGTCCGCCGCCTTCCGCTCTCCCGCCGCTTCCAACTTGTCGGCCAGAAGGCGAGCGTACGAAGCGCCCTTTCTCCGGTCGCCCGCAGTCGCAGCCTCCACCAAATTAAGCAGTTCCGTGAGATATTTCATAGAATTAAACGGCGTGGCCCCCAGGCGATAGTATCACGGCTTGACATTAAACAAATCCTGGCTATCATTATACAATACGCCTATGTGATTTGCCAACGAGACCTCTGAAGGATACAAAGATGAGCTCTGCACCGCGGTTGTCGCCCATTACCCTCCAATCACTCTTGAGCGCCGTGACGCCTGCGGCCTCACCGGCTCCTCGAGCCACGATCGGACGTTGGATCGCAGTCCGGCCTCGGTTCGAACAATTCAATCTGGACCTGATGCTCACTCCCGCCCAACAAAGAGACGGCAAAACGAAGGCCGGCGGCGTCCTAGCATCGCTCAAGCGCCATTATTACGGCGAGGGTTCGCAGGCAAAACCAGGAATTCTAGTCGGCTCGTGGGGCAAAGAAACAGCGGGGCGACCGCCGCGCGATGTCGATATGTATTTTGAGTTGCCTTCTGATGTCTACTACCGATTCGAACGCAACTTAGGAAATCGACAGTCGGCTCTCCTACAAGAAGTGAAGAACGTTATCAGCGAGACCTATCCGAGCACCGAGATGCGGGGCGACGGACAGGTCGTCGTTGTGGGGTTCGACAGCTACAACGTCGAGGTGGTGCCTGCATTCGCTCTCACCAACGACCGCTACTGGATTTGCGATACGAATAACGGCGGCTCGTATAAAGAAGCAGACCCGTGGGCCGAAATGAAACACATCGAAACCGTTGACCACGCAAACGCCGGCAACCTTAGGCCTCTGATTCGCATGGCGAAGGCTTGGCAAGACTCGTGCTCAGTACCCATCAAGTCGTTCCAACTCGAGCTTGTCGCGGCCGACTTCATTCAGCAATCACCGTGGCGACTGCGCGACTTCTTCTGGTTTGATTGGATTACGCGCGATTTCTTTGCGTATCTTTATCATCGCGCAAATACATTCATTACGGTGCCTGGAACTCTTGAGAGAATTTATCTCAGCAATGAATGGCAGAGTCGGGCAGAATCTGCCTACTGGCGCGCCGCGAAGGCGTGCGATTTCGAATGGGACAACATGGTTGTTCACGCAGGCGACGAGTGGCAGAAAGTTTTTGGACAACAAATACCACGGACTGTGTGATGGACGAGCGCACGCAGAATTTGATCGATGAATGCAAGCGTCAACAAGAATCATGCCTTTACACGTCCACAACTCTTTTTGAATGGCTGAAATCGCTGCGATTCTGGAAGACGTGTTTCGTAGTCGCTCCCATTATTTTTGGGGCCGTTGCTACATGGCCGCTCCTTGCACATCTCGACACATATAAGTGGGTGACGGGGGTGTGCGCCTTGCTCGCCGGTGTGACTCCCGCGGTCTATAAGGCCCTTGATTTCGACGTCAGT
>JAFDVY010000214.1 GCA_018268785.1 Acidobacteriota bacterium
ACTCATCGAAACCTTTCGTCCCAATATCAGCGTGTTTCTCAATCTCACGCCCGATCATCTCGATCGTCATGGCTCGATGGAAGCCTACGCCGCCGCAAAAGCCCGCATCTTCGAAAATCAAACCGCCGCTGACATTGCCATTCTCAATGCAGACGATCCTGTGAGCACGCCCTACGCGCCAACCAAGCCGAAAGTTTTCTGGTTCAGCCGCAAGCAGCGTGTCGCGCAGGGTGCGTTTCTCGTGAACGATCAAATCATTTTCCGCCACGATGGCGAAGAAGAAGT
Organism: Acidobacteriota bacterium; assembly: GCA_018268785.1. GTDB lineage: Bacteria > Acidobacteriota > Terriglobia > Acidiferrales > UBA7541 > Acidiferrum. Next base: position 286 of record JAFDVY010000214.1, read on the forward strand.
TGTCCTCAAACAGTCCGGGATTCCGCTGCCCGGTGCGCACAATCTCGAAAACGTCCTCGCTGCTGTAGTCGCCGCACGCCTTGCGGGCGCGCATCCCGCAGAAATCGAAAAGGGAGTCCTCACCTTCGCAGGAGTCGAACATCGCCTCGAATTCGCCGCGGAACGCAATGGCGTCCGCTACTATAACGATTCGAAGGCCACCAACGTCGACGCCACGCTCAAGGCACTCGACGCATTCCCCGGCCGCATCCTGATCATCCTCGGCGGGAAAGACAAAGGCAGCGACTACACCGTGTTGCAAACCCCGCTCCGTGAAAAAGCGATTCTCGCGTTGCTCATCGGCGCCGCTGCCGAAAAGATTGAACGACAAATCGCCGGTAGTACCGCCATCGAACGCGCAGGCACTATCGAACACGCCATCGAAATCGCGTCGCGCGCCGCGCAGCCTGGCGACATCGTTTTGCTTGCGCCGGCTTGTGCCAGCTTCGACCAGTTTGAAAATTACGAACACCGCGGCCGTGTCTTCAAGCATCTCGTTCACGAACTTGCAAGCCGCGCGGCCCAATCGCCTGCTAGTTCCGCGGCCCGGGGGAAGAGATGAAAAAAATGTTAAGACGCGACGAAAGCGACCGCTGGCTCTTCGGAGTCACGCTCGGCCTCTGCCTGCTCGGCGCCGTGATGATTTACAGCGCCTCCGCCGTCACCGCCGGCCACGACTACGGTCATTCTTATTACTTCCTCCTGCGCCAGTCCGTGTGGCTCGTGCTCGGTATCGGCGGCATGTTCGCCCTCATGCGCATGGATTACCGCAAGCTGCGCGAACCTATCGTCGTTTACTCCGCTCTCTGCGCGGTCGTGCTCATGCTCGTGGGCGCGTTTTTCCTCGACAAATCGCACGCCACGCACCGCTGGATTCGATTCGGCCCGGTCGGGTTCCAGCCATCCGAAATCGCCAAGTTCGCCGTCATTCTCTATCTCGCTTGGTTTCTAGATCTAAAGCGCAAATCCGCCGCGCGCCTTGAATTTACGAAAAAAGATTTTCTCCAGAATATTCTTCCCGCCATCGGGCCAATCTTCGCCTGCGTCGGGCTCATTTTGCTTCAGCCCGACCTCGGCACTTCCGTGGACATCGTTCTCATCGCTACCGCGATTCTTTTCGTCGCCGGCCTTTCCTGGAGGTGGCTCGCCGCAGGTTCCGCCATCGCGTTTCCTGCGCTCGCCATCCTCATCGTCAGCGCGCCATATCGCATGGCGCGCCTCATGGCTTTTCTCCATCCGGACCTTGATCCACAGGGCGCCAGCTTTCAACTGGTGCAATCGCTGATCGCGGTTGGTAGCGGTGGTTTCACCGGCGTCGGCCTAATGGAAAGCAAGCAGAAACTTTTCTATCTCCCCGAAGCGCACACCGATTTCATTTACGCCGTCATCTGCGAAGAGCTCGGTTTCATCGGGGCCACTATCGTCATCGCCCTCTTTGCTGTCTACGCCTGGCGCGGCATCCGCGCTGCATTTTCCGCGCCGGACAACTTCGGCCGGCTGCTTGCCCTAGGGATTACGGCCATGGTCATTTGCCAGGCGCTCATCAATTTCGCCGTTGTCCTTGGCATGGTTCCGACCAAAGGCATTCCCTTGCCCTTCATCAGTTACGGCGGATCGAGCTTGCTCGTAATGCTGTTGGCCACTGGCGTGCTCCTCAATATTTCTCAGCAAGCGGAACAGGAATGACTTTGCGAACGCCAACGCGAATTGGAGGCCCTTCCAGTAGGGGCGCGATATGTCGTGCCCAATCGATCGGGTGGCCAGGTCTGTGAAGCTCCTCATCGCAGGCGGAGGCACTGGCGGTCACGTTTTTCCGGCAATTGCGATTGCTCGCGAATGGCTATCACGTGGAGCGGAAAGAGAAGTCGTGCTCGTAGGAACACAACGCGGAATTGAAATGAAGCTGGTGCCGCAAGCAGGACTTCCGCTCGAAACCCTGCGTGCCGCCGGACTCAAAGGCAAAGGCGGACTCACGCTCATAAAAAATTTCGCCACGCTTCTTCCCGGCATGGCGGATGCGTTTTCCATCGTTCGCAAACACAATCCAGTCGCTGCGTTTGGCGTCGGCGGTTATGCAGCCGGCCCCATGCTTCTTGCTACTTGGCTGCGCGGAATTCCCAACGTCATCTTCGAACCCAACGCCGAACCTGGTTTCACCAACAAATCGCTCGCTCGACTCTCGCGCAAAATTGCCACCGGTTATTCTGTGACCGCGGAAAGATTCGGCGCGAAAGCCATCCTCACTGGGAATCCCGTCCGCGAAGAATTTTTCCAGATTCCCGTGCGCAAGCCGGAAAAACCATTTCGCATCCTCATCACCGGCGGCAGCCAGGGCGCGCTGCCCATCAATCGTTGCGTCGTGGACGCGATGGACAGCCTTGCCGCTCGCAAATCCGATCTGAGCGTCGTGCACCAGACCGGCGAACGCGACTATAATGCGGTACGCACCGCGTACGCACGGCGCGAATTTGTAGCGGAGGTCGTTCCTTTTCTTTCGAATATGGCGGAACGCTTTGCCTGGGCAGATCTCATCGTTTGCCGAGCTGGAGCCATCACCGCCGCGGAAATCGCTGCCGCGGGTCGGGCCGCCATCTTCATCCCCTTCGGACGCGCAACCGACAGCCATCAACTGCGCAACGCGCAGGAAATGGTCAAATCGCAGGCTGCGCGGTTGATCGTGGAAAATGAATTGACTGCCGATCGCCTCACAAGTGAAATTTTCTCTCTCCTCGACGAGCCCCAGCAACTCGAGCAACTTTCATCAAACGCGCGCAACTTGGGAAAACCGAATGCGGCGCGCGACATCGTGGACCTGATCGAACAAGTCGCAGGTTCGCGGCTCAAAGGGCGTGCGTCATGATGGTCACTTTCAGGAACTTTCAGCGCATTCATCTCGTCGGCATCGGCGGCATCGGCATGAGCGGCATCGCCGAAGTTTTGCTCACGCTTGGTTATTCCGTTTCCGGCTCGGACACAAAGCCGTCGCCGATCACCGAACGCTTGCAGAATCTCGGCGCTGTGATTCACGAAGGCCACAGGCCAGCAAACGTCGAAGGTGCGCACGTCGTCGTCGTTTCCTCCGCCGTCAAGAGCGACAATCCCGAGGTCGTCGAAGCCCACAAACGCAAAATTCCCGTCATCCCCCGCGCGGAAATGCTCGCGGAACTGATGCGGTTAAAGTACGGAATCGCTGTAGCCGGTGCGCATGGCAAGACCACCACCACTTCGATGGTCGCGAGCGTTCTTACCGCCGCGCATCTTGACCCGACTTTTGTCGTCGGCGGAAAGGTCAATCAAGCCGGAACTACTGCCCGCCTTGGCAAAGGTGAATACTTTGTCGTCGAAGCCGACGAAAGTGACCGCAGCTTTCTCTACTACGCACCCGTCGTTGCCGTCGTCACCACCATTGACCGCGAGCATCTCGATCAATACAGCTCGCTTGAAGAAATCCAGTCCGTCTTCGTGGAATTTGTAAATCGCATTCCGTTTTACGGCGCCGCTATCCTTTGCCTCGATGAACCCAACGTCCAGGCCATCATCCCCAACGTCAAGCGCCCCATCATTACCTACGGCACTTCCACGCAAGCCGACCTCGTCATCAGCGACATCTCCATGGAAGGCCTCGGCAGCCAGTTTCGCCTCACCTACAAAGGCGACGACCTCGGCATGTTCAACCTCATCCATCCGCCGGGAATCCACAATGTTCGCAACGCCGCCGCCGCCGCCGCGGTCGCACTCTATCTAAACGTTCCCGCCGAACTGATTCGCGAAGGCCTCGCCAAATTTACCGGCGTTGGCCGCCGCTTTGACATCAAAGGCGTCGTCTCCGACGTCACCGTCATTGACGATTACGGCCATCACCCCGCCGAAATTCGCGCCACGCTCGAAGCCGCGCGCGGCTGCAAATTCAACCGCCTCCTCGTTTTATTTCAGCCGCACCGCTATACGCGCACCCAACACCTCTGGGATGACTTCACCAAAGCTTTCAATCAGGCGGACATTCTCGTCCTCACCGACATTTATGCTGCCAGCGAAGCGCCCATCCCCGGCATCACCAGCGAAGCGCTGGCAGCTGCCATCCGCGAAGCAGGACACAAGAATGTCCACTATTTCCGCACCATGCAGGAAGGAATCGAATTCCTGCTGAAAAATGCTAAACCGGCGGACGCTATCCTCACCATCGGTGCTGGTAACGTCAGCCGGGCCAGCAACGAATTCATGGTCTTACTTGGA
>JAFDVY010000215.1 GCA_018268785.1 Acidobacteriota bacterium
GAAATAAGAAGGTGGTATTTTTGTTACGGGCCTGTGCTGTGGAGGCTGACCGCGATGCAAGATTTTCGGAAGTTGGATGTTTGGAGAAAGGGACATGGGCTGGCTCTGAGTATTTACAGAGCTACGACTCCGTTTCCGGCTGATGAACGATTTGGGCTGACGAGTCAGATGCGCAGAGCGGCCTTTTCGGTTCCTGCAAACATTGCGGAGGGTTGTGGCCGGGCAGGAAACGTCGAATTGAGGCAGTTTCTGCACATGGCGCTGGGGTCGGCTAGCGAACTTGACTACTTTTGCCTGCTCGCCCACGACTTGAACCTGCTTGCACCGAAACAATACGAAGTCATTGCTGCGAGAATTCGGGAAGTGAAACTTATGCTTGGCGGCCTTATCTCTAAAGTGGGAGTCGGAATTCGAGCAAGCAAGTCTTACAGAACCGACATCGATAGAGACACCGCCAGACCGACTCCGGTTTAACTTAGAACTTAAAACTGATGACTGCATCTTTCACCCACCTGCCTCGAAGCGAAGGGCTTCAATGGGATCGACGGATGCGGCGCGGTTCGCCGGGTAGAGCGCAGAGAGAATCGAAATCAAGCCGAGCAGAAAGATGGAAGCGGCTGCGATCTTCCAACTTGTAAGCATGCCGGTAAAAAAGGGCGGCATGGGAATGAGATTCACCAGAGCGCAGAAACCGTAAGAGACGATGAGGCCGACGCCTCCGCTGATGACCACAACAAAAATTGTTTCGAGGAAGAATTGCCGAAGGATGGATTTACGCGTAGCGCCGAGGGCCATGCGGACGCCGATTTCTCTCGTGCGTTCACGAACACTGACGAGCATTACGTTCATCACGCTGAGTCCGCCGAGAAAAAGCGTGGCGACGCCGACGCAGCCCATGAAAATTTCCATTCCGACGATAATCATGCGATTCGCTTGCGCGTTCTTTACGGTGTCCCAGATGCTGGCGGCCTCTTCGTCACGAGGATCGAAGTTGTGCAGGCGGCCAAGCGTGCGGCGAAGCTGCCGGACGCAATCTTTGTGGGTTTCGAGGCTCCAGGGCGCCACAAGAAGACGATCAACCGTGTGCTCGACGGCGGGAGGCTTGTTTGGAAAATCACGGCGCATCGTATTGAATGGAATGAAAATTTTTCGCGTGTCGAAGCCGTCATAACTTGAATTCTGGTCTTTAGGTTTCATCGTCCCGATGACCGTGTACGGAATGTTGTTCATCCAGACCGTTTGACCGACCGCTTCCCTGTCGGCGAAAAGTTGCTTTTTCACGTCGCTCCCGAGAAACGCAACATTCCGCCCTTCTTCGTTGTCTTGATCGTTGTAAAACCGGCCTTCGAGAGTGGCCACGCTGCGAATCTCTTGAAACGGCGGGAGCGCGCCGACGATGGGAATCGTGCCGCTGTTGAAAAGGCTCCGAACCTGGGCGTCGTTGCCAAGCTCCGGCATGACGTATTTGCACGCCGGAGACTCCTTTGCGACCTGAACGTAATCGTCTTCCATCCAGCGGATAAGCCGGCCGGATCGCGTGCCGCCGGCTTGCATGCTGGTGCGGCCGCCGAAAACGATCATCACGTCCTTGCCGAACGTTTCCTGATTTTTCTGGATGCCGTCGCCAAGACCTTCTCCTGCGGCGACCATGATCGTGATGGAGATGATTCCCCACGCGATGCCGAACATGGTCAGAAGCGTGCGGCGCTTCTGCGCCCAAAGCGTGACAAGCGTGTCGCGGAGGAGATCTCGAAAGGACACAGTCGGTTCTCCAGGCTATTGCAGAACGATCTTTTGCTTTTCCGTAAGGCCGCTGACGATTTCCGTCTTCACGCCATTCGAGATGCCCAGCTTCACATTGACTTTCTTCTTGCCATTGGGACCTTTGGCGTCCGGGATTTCCACCTGTGCATTGCGGTCCTTGTCGTAGATCATCGCCGCTTCGGGAGCCATCAGCACGTTCTTCTTTTCTTCGAGAAGAATTTCGGCGTTGGCGCTCATGTTGGCCTTGAGCTCGCCGGTCGGATTGGAAATCGAGACGCGCACTTCAAAAGTGGTAACGTTGTCTTTTTCTTTCCCGAGCGGCGAAATCTTGGTGACTTTGCCCACAAATTTCTTGTCCTTGAACGACTCGACGACAATGCGCGCGGCTTGGTCGAGATAGACCTTGCCGATATCGGATTCATCCACCTTACCCTGCACATAAACTTCGCTGACATCGCCGAGAGTCATAATCGGCGTTGCCTGCGAACCAAGAATAAGGATGGAGCTGACGGCGTCGCCCACATTAACGTCGCGCGAGAGAACTAGCCCATCAATCGGACTGACGATCGTGGAGTTGCGCAAATCTTCCGCGGCATTGTCCGTTGCGGCTTGCGCCTGTGCAACCTCGGCTTGCGACTTTGCAATTTCAGCCTGTGAAACAAGAAGGTTACGCTGCGCGCTCGTCTGCTTGTTCAGCGCGAGCTGGTAGTTCTTTTCCGCATCTTCAACAAGGCTCTTGGACATTACGCCGTCCTTGAACATCTGGCGCGCCCGTTCCATATTGAGCTTGAGAAACGGTACGTCCGGGCCTTCGGCGTCAACTTTGTTGCGCTCAAGAGCGGCCTTGGAAGACTCCAGAGCGGCGTTTGCCGCTTCCAAATTCGCTTTCGAGGCGCGAAGAGCGGCTTCCAGTTGAACTTTGTCCAGCTCGGCAAGAATCTGGCCCGCCTTTACGCGATCGCCATAATCAACATAAATTTTCTTAACAATGCCGCTGGCTTTGGATTTAATTTCGGCTTTCGAGAGCGGCTGAATTTTGCCGGTAGCGACCACTACGCGGGCGAGGTCGCCGCGCTCGACATCGGCCAGCTTGGAGGGGTCAATATCGTGGTTAGGCGTGAGTGCGGCCTTGACGCCATATCCACCTCCCAAAAGGATGACTAGGGCGATGCTGCCCCAAATAATCCGGCGACGACGTTTTTTGGCACTCTTGCCGTTGCCGTTTGTTAACCCATTGCCATTGCTTGACATACAAGGACTCCCGCTCGCTAAAAAGCTGCCACTCACTATCCAATACGACACCCAACTACGAAATGTTCCGTCGGTTCGGTGGTTTAGACGAATGGGCAGGCAAATGGTCTGGAAAGGTAAGCCTCGGGTTCGTGATAGTATCCGCGCGCTCGGGGACTGTCCGCCCGATCTATGGAGTTTGACGAAGGGCTGAATTTCGCGAGAACATCGTCAACCTGGCGAGGAATGTGCAATGGATCTCGGACTCAAAGGCAAAGTGGCAATCGTCGCTGCGGCTAGCTCGGGCCTGGGACGCGCGGTTGCTACTGAGCTATCGAAAGAGGGCGCAAGGGTGTCAATTTGTGCGCGGACTGTGGCCACGCTGGAGCGAACCGCCGACGACATTCGCAAGCTGACCGGGGGCGAGGTGTTTGCGCGAGCCCTGGACGTAAGAAATGAAGAAGAAGTCGGTCGCTTCGTGGGCGAAGTGGAAGCGCACTTTGGAAGAGTGGACATTTGTGTTACCAATTCGGGCGGTCCTCCGTCTAAATTATTCGTGGATACGCGAACCGAAGAGTGGCGGTCCGCGATCGACCTCCTGCTGTTGAGCACAGTGCATTTTGCAAAGGAAACGCTTCCTCGCATGCAGAAGCATGGCTGGGGACGTTTCATCACGATAACTTCGTATACGGTGAAGCAGCCGGTGGATGGATTGTTGCTCTCGAATTCCGTCCGGCCCGCGGTGACGGGACTTGCAAAAACGCTTGCCAACGAATATGGAAAATACGGAATTACCGTGAACAACGTTTGCCCTGGTTATACCGCGACAGAACGGTTGAGCGAACTTTCCGAAGCTGTCGCCGCACGAAATAAGGTTACCGTGGATGATGTTGTGGACAGTTGGAAGAAACAGATTCCCGCCGGGAGATTGGGAAAGCCGGAAGAGTTCGCGGCGGTGGTCGCTTTTTTGGCCTCGGAGCGAGCCAGCTACGTGAACGGAACTTCGCTTGCCATTGATGGCGGGATTGTTCGTGGACTCTTGTAGCCGATCTGAAACTTTGCCAGTGCCTCTGTGAGTTGATGAATCATAAGTTGACCATTACGGTTCACCCGGAGCTCTATTCCATTTGCAGGCTGGAGCCGGAGGCTGCGGTGCCGCAATGGGCGGCTGGCCAAAGTTTCTTGACCATCAGCAGGACTAAGACGGAGCTCTCGATTGTTTGCGAAGACGCCCGCGTGCCGCAAGAGGTTCACGCGGAACGCAATCGCCGCTTGATGCAAGTTGCGGGGACTTTGGCCTTCAGCCTTACGGGAATTCTGGCGGCGATTGCCGTTCCACTCGCCGAAGCGCACATCAGCATCTTTGGCGTGTCCACGTACGATACGGATTATGTGCTGGTACAGGATGCGGATCTCGAGCATGCAATCTCTGCGCTTGAGTCCGCGGGGCACGCGATTCAGAGAATTTCGCCATCTTAGAGTTTCTTTTCACAATTTGAGGAGAAGACGAATGTT
>JAFDVY010000216.1 GCA_018268785.1 Acidobacteriota bacterium
CGGCTTGCGGGAGAGGATGACGTCGCCGGTCTGCTTGTCTTTCTGGATGAAGACTTCCTCAGTATCGAAACGAAATGCGGCGGGAAGACGCACCGCCTGGCTTCGACCGTTTTTGAACAGTTTTGCGGCTCGGCGCATGGCGTCCTCCGATGGGGAGTATATACCATGATATATGCTGCCCGCTTGTTGCGCAACGAAAGCTTCGCGTGAGGTGGACGCAATTGAGCATCACCCCTGCTGGCGAATAAAACAGAGTGTTTGGCCGACGAGGATGAACCAGATGGATTGGGTGAGGACGATGGCGCTGATGTTAAAAACGGAGTTCCACGATGGAAAGGCAGCAAAAATCAGCGGAAACATTAGAGAAATGATTCGTTTCAATGATTCGTTTCATGGAAGACTCAGCCGTTGGCAAGACGCAGTTTTGAACAGTGTGGTTACAAAACAGAGATAAAAGAAATGCGTTATCCGTTCTGAAGTTTACAGCGCGGAGACGTGGGCGACGATTTGGTACCAGCGTGTACGAAGGGCGGCACGAACGCGGCAACAGATACTTCAGCAAGATTTCTTGAGAGTCCCAGTTTGGGCTTCCGGAATAAGCTGTTCGGTGGCGTCGATTTTGAGCCAAAGGATGGCGCAGAGGAGGAACATGAGCACCATGGGGATTAGAGGAATGACATAGCTGCCGGAAAATTTGACGAGGTAGCCGAAGATGATGGAAGAGGAGAATGCGCCGGCCTGGGCAGCCGTGTTCATGGCACCCGATGCAACGCCGGCATAGCGAGGAGCGATGTCGATGGAAACGGCGAAGGAGTTGGGTTGAATGAAGGTCATGCCCATGTAAGTGAGCGATAGAAAAAAGAGGCACCAATAGGGATGGGCAATCAAGATGGCGGCGGTGAGCGCGAGAGCGGCAAAAGTTGCCCCGCCGGCGCCGGCGGCTCTGCGACCCCACCTAAGACCAAGTTTGCGGACGAGCGCGTCGCTGGCAAAGCCGCCGGCGAGATTACCGCAAATGCCGCACAAGAACGGAAGGGCGGAGAGAAGCAATTGCTTTTCTGCAAAGCCGCGGCCTTTGATCAGAAAGGTCTGGAGCCAGGAGAGGAAGAAAAAGCCGGAATAAAAATAGGCGAAGGCCTGGAGCAGATAACACCAGAGATTCCTGCTGCGGATGGCGATACGCCACGGCAGCGGGCCATGGGACGAAGCGGGACGCGGACCGACTTCGTCGATTTCGGACTTAGGCACGGACAACATTTGGTGCGGATAGTCTCGATACCAGCGGTACCAAACGACAGCCCAAAGGACACCAAAGATTCCAAACACATAGAAGGAAGCGCGCCATCCGAAACGGGTTTGAATCGGCACAACGAGCAGCGGGGCGAGAGCGCCGCCGAACTGCGTGCTCAAAAGAACGGTGCCGATGACACGCGCGCGGGCGGAGGGCGGAAACCACCGAGAGATGCTGCAAGCAAAATTGGGCCATGCGCCGGCTTCGCCCACGCCGAAGAGAAAGCGGATGATGAGAAGGACCGAGAGACTGGAAGCGAACCCGGTGAGCGAAGTGAATACGGACCACCAGAGCACGATGCGCGTGAGCACTCTTCGCGGGCCGAGCCGGTCGGCAAGAGAACCGGTGGGAATTTCGAACACGCCGTAAGCGAACACAAAGATGCCGAGGACCCAACCCCACGCGGCGGGAGAAATATGCAGATCGGCCTGCATGCGCGGACCGGCGACGGCGATGCAGACGCGATCAAGGTAGGTGATGACCGCGATGATGCAGAGGAGAATCAAAACCCAATAGCGATACTTCACGAGTCACATCCAGGAAAGGCAGGCCCAGTGAGCGGAGACAATAGCGAAACTTTGCGCTAAAACAAAAGCAAAATATGCGTTGTGAGAGAACAGGCTCGGCGGGCCCGTCCTACAGGCGGGAGACGTGGGCGATGGTTTTTTCGACGAGGAGGAGGAAGGCGCGGATGGAGGGTTCGAGGTGTTCCATGGGCGTATCTTCTTCTTTGCAGTGGGAGAGGCCGCGTGCTGAGTGAGCAAACATCATGACGGTGGGCATGTGGGGGACCATGTTTGCTGCGTCATGGAGCGGGCCGGAAGGAAGCTTGGGCGCATCGCCGGTGATTTCGCGGACGGATTCTTCGCAAAGTTGGAGGAGCTTGGGGTCGAAGGGGCGCGGATCGATGGAGAAGAGCGGCTTCCATTCGACGGTGACATTATTTTCGGCGGCGAAGCGGCGAGAGGCTTCCTGGGCTTCTTGGACCATGAGAGCGAGGACGCCGGCATCGAGCGCGCGCTGATCGATGGAAATTTCGCACACGCCGGGAACGGCGGTGACGATGCCGGGTTCGACTTTGACGACGCCACACGTGCAGACAACGCCAGCGCCGGGTTTCGAATGGCGGCGGGCGATTTCGCGACATTCAAGCGCGAAGGAAGCTGCGGCGAGAAATGCGTCGCGGCGCAAATGAATCGGCGTGGCGCCGGAGTGAGCGGCCTGGCCGACGAAACGGAGCATGTGTCTTTTGAGGCCGAAGGTGCCGAGGACGACTCCGGTGGATTTATTTTGCGATTCCAGGACGCCGCCCTGTTCGATGTGAAATTCGAGATAAGCTTTGGCGTCGATTCTTTTCAGTGAGGCGTGGGCGTCTAGCATCCGGTTGAGTTCGACGCCGTTTTCTTTGAGCGCATCGACGAGCAAAGTGCCCTGCTTGTCTTTCAGCGAACGGACTTCTTCGAGATCGAGCGTGCCCGCGGCGGCTCCGGAACCAAGAAGACTGTGACCGAAGCGCGCGCCTTCTTCGTCGGCGAAATCGACGAGTTTCAGTGTGACGGGATGGTTGGGCGCGGCGGCGTAATGACGGACGGCTTCGAGCGCCGTGACGACTCCGAGCGCTCCGTCGAGCCAACCACCGTTGGGAACGGAGTCAACGTGGCTGCCGACAAGGACGGTTTTGCCGGAGAGGCCGGGGAAAGTGGCGAAAAGATTTCCAGCGGCATCGATTTCGTATTTGAGGCCGATAGCGTCGAGCTTTTCGATAAGCCATTTGCGGGCGGAGCGCCAGACGGGTCCCCAGGCGAGACGCTGTGCTCCGTCCGGTGTGGAAGTGAGTGCGGCGAGTTCGCGGAGTTCCGCGATGACGCGCTGAGCAGATTCAGAGGCGTGCTGCGGGATAGGGGCTTCCATGGGAATTCTCCGGAATAAGAAGAGAGAATACGTCAAACGGAGCGAGAGTTTGCGGATTTTTGCGGAGCGCCGCGGCTGCGATTGACGGATTTCAGATTCTCACTGAGCGAAAGGCGATTGACACATTCCTTGAGCGACGAACACCGGCAATGAGAAAGGCCGCACATTAACTTTTCCAAGCGTTGTGCGCGGGCAACGACCTGGCGCATCTCGAGGATCTTGCGCGCCGCGAGTTTCTTCCAGCGCGGGCCGACTGGAGCATCTTCGCGGATTCCGCTCAGGAAGAGCTTGATTTCCGGCAGGGAAAATCCCATCTCGCCTGCAAAGCGAATGAGCAAGACGCGATGGAGTGCGTCCGAAGAGTAGCGCCGCTGGCCGGAGGTCCGGGCAGGCGCGGGGAGCAAGCCGAGCTTTTCGTAATAGCGGATGGCGGATGCGTTGAGGCCGGCGCGTTTTGCGAGTTGACCGATTTTCATGAGAACAAGTTTCGGAGCTTGACTTAAAGTCAACTTCAACTTCTAGCATGGCTTCGCGGGATGGACAAGTCCGCAAAGGAGAAACCATGCAGAACGAAACAAAGAATAAGAAGGCCGGTATTTTGGCAGCGAGCCTGAGCATAGTAAGCCTAGGTTTAGGAGGGCTGGTAACGGCCACTGGGCAGGAAAAATCTAAAAGCGGAGTCGTAATCGTGGAGGGAAGCTACTACTGCAATACAAAAGCGCTGAACGCAACGGAGCGGGCGCGACACAAACAATTGACCGAGAAACTGCTGGCGAAACGGCGGGAGACGGTCGAGACGGCAAAGGGATACGAATTTCAGTACACGCCGGAGGATGTGAGCGTCGCGGAGGTGGCGGAATGGGTGGTGGCGGAAGGCAAATGCTGCCCGTTTTTCGATTTTCACATCGATTTGGAAAATCATGGGAGCTTGGTCTGTCTAAGACTCACAGGCGGCGACGGAATTAAGGCTTTTATCCGGTCGGAGTTCGGATTGCAGGCCGCAGGATAGAGTCAGCGGCGGAAGTGGTTGATGATCCAAAAGAGCAGGCTGAGCGCGGCGCTGATCACGATGCAGGTGACGATCGGAAAATAGAACGAGGTGTGTTCGGATTTGTAAGAGATGTCGCCGGGGAGCTTGCCAAAAGTGTATGGGATTTGGAGCCCGCCATAGGCTCAATGCAAACGGAGATAGCCGATCAAGTCGCTGATGCCGTGAGCGACG
>JAFDVY010000217.1 GCA_018268785.1 Acidobacteriota bacterium
TCCGACTCCTTCAAAAATATTCTGTTCCCTGGGCCAGCGCGCCTTCCGTAACTTCTCAGCAGCCAAATCCAACCGCAACTCCTGTAAAGTACTTCCACCTGTATCCATTTGATTCTGACTCCCCGCCCCTGAAGTAAGGTTGGGGAAGGTTACAGTCCGGAGAATACCCTAGTGCACGCCGTCTGCCGCGTAGGATTCATTCGCTTCGTGTTCCCCATTTCCTTTTTTGTTCTGATTACATTTCAGCCGCCGGCGTCTGCCAAATATAAATATTTTCGCTCAGGCAATGCAGCCGACATCGAAACAAAACCACGCGCTGGATTTGCACTCATGGGCGGAGGCGCGCACCAGGAGCAAGCCTGGAAATTTCTCTGTGAACGCGCCAACGGCGGCGATTTCTTGATTCTCCGCGCCAACACGGAAGACGATTACGCGAAACAGATCAACGAAGAAACGCTGAAGATCTGCCCGCTCAATTCCGCTGCAACCATCGTCTTCGACGACCGCGACGGCTCCGATGATCCCAAAATCGCGGAAATCATTGCTCATGCCGAATCCATCTTCTTCGCCGGCGGCGATCAATCCAATTACATCCGCTTCTGGCAGGACACGCCCATCCAGGACGCGCTCAACAAACACATCGCTGCCGGTAAAACCATCGGCGGCTCCAGCGCAGGCCTCGCCATCCTCGGCGAATTTTCTTTTTCCTCCATGATCGACACGATTCATTCGCCGGACGCGCTCGCCGACCCCTACGGCAACAAAATCACGCTCAGCCGCGAATTTCTCAAAATTCCCTTGCTCGCTGGAACAATCACGGACACACATTTCGTCAAACGCGATCGCCTCGGCCGCACCCTCGTGTTTATGGCGCGGATTCTGAATGATGGCTGGGCCAAAAAAGTCCGTGCCATCGCGGTTGAAGAAAACGCTGCAGTCCTTCTCGATGCCAATGGGACTGCAAGCATTGTCGGCGGCCCCGCCTATTTCTATGAATCCTCAGAAAATCCCGAAGTCTGTAAACACAAGGTGCCGCTTACATTCAAAAACGTCTTCGTCCATCTCGCCCCAGCCGGCACATCCTTCGACTTGAAAAAGTGGACCGCAGAGAAGGGAGAAAACTACGCGCTAAATGTTGAAAACGGAAAAATCTCGGCCGGATCTTCCCGCAAAGGCGTTTACTAGATCGCTTTTGAACATGTTACGGCTCGCTGGGGAAATCGCGTACCTCTAGGTTTTCTTCTTTTTGGGGCGAGTCTTTGCGGTCAGTTTGCGCTTCGCCGGCGCAGGCGTTTTTCCGCCGGACAACTTGCGCCCCGCCTTGGCATTCGCCGCAACTCGCAAGTCGTACGCCGTCCGTATCGCGCCTTCCAGAACGTCCTCGCTCACATTCGCCAAGACAACATGCGTTGCTCCATTGCGCCCCCATCCTCCGGCAATGGGAATAAAAATCGCCGGCAATTCTTCGACAAACATCGCCTGCTGCTCCGGCTTAAGCATCAAATTCCCGTAGCCTTGCTTGGCCGCAGCCAGCGTGGAGAAAATCCGCCCGCCAACGCGAAAGTCCACTGCTCCCATATGCGATCCTTCTTCCGCACCCGGCATACTCAGCGCTATCCGCCGAAAATCCTTAATGGTCATCATCTTCTTGATTCTCCAACCCGCTCACGCGCACCAAATCGCGCTCGCAGCGCTTCGATGAACTTCTCGTCAGCTCGTTTGGAAACCATTTCCAGCGGCGAAAATCCCTTTCGCCACGCGAGAAAAAACGCCAGCGCCAACAGTCCAATCGTAATCGCAAAATTCGGCCATGCATTCAAACCCCACTGCCCGTTCCATGTCATCTGCCCCGCCTCGCTGAATGGCGCCAAGTATGGAATGGGCCATTGGTAACCGTCCGGCCCACGAGATCCAACTAGATCCTCCAACAAATGGAGATGAAAGCTCAGCAGTACAAGCAAACTCGTCAACCATCGTCGCCGGGCAATCGCAAAAGAGGTTGCCGCAACCACGATCGCGAACGCCAGGCTGTGCAGTTGATGGTGATATTGCGAAAACAGCTCCGTGTGGTGCGCCGAACCTCGCGTCACTAGGTCCACAATCGCGCCAAGTCCGTCCACATCCGGAATCACGCACGCCAGGGCCACCATTGCCCGCTCTTTCCGATCCAGCGATGGCGCGCAATTCGCTAGCGCCCACCCCGTCAAGAAGTGTGTCACCGGATTCATCGTCGCCCGCCAGATTCTACCCTAGCCTCAAGTTGACAGGCACTTTTGCAAGGCAAGCGAAAGCCAATTTGGATTTGTGATTTTCGGCGGATTGAGCCAAAATCCGTCGCGTTCCGTCCAATTTTTCAATGCCGCTTCCTTCCAACCCGGCGTCTGCGAAGCCCCGCATCCAGTCCGTGGACGCTCTCCGCGGTCTGATCATGATCATCATGGCCCTCGACCACGTGCGCGACTTTATCAGTTCCGCCGCGTTTGCCTTCGAGCCGACTGACCTCTCCCGCACTACCGCGGCGCTTTTCTTCACTCGCTGGATCACCCATTTCTGCGCGCCGGTTTTCGCCTTCACCGCCGGCATTGGCGCTTTCTTTTATCTCCAGAACGGCCGCACCAAACCGCAGCTCTCCCGTTTCCTCCTGACGCGCGGCCTTTGGCTCGTCGTCCTCGAATTCACTGTTGTCCGTTTCCTTTGGCTCTTTCAAATTCGGTTGCAAGGCTCGCTCATCATTCTTCTCGTCTTCTGGATGCTCGGCCTCTGTATGATTTTCCTTGCCGGGCTCATCTATCTTCCTGTGCGCGTTCTCGCCCCCGTGAGCCTCTTTGTAATCGCCGCTCACAATCTGCTCGACGGCATTGACCCAGCCCGGTTCGGCCGTTTTGCAACCTTGTGGCAAGTGTTCCATCAACCGGGTGGTCTCCCGTTTCATGGCGGCTTCCTCATCATCGCTTATCCGCTCATTCCCTGGATCTTTGTCATGAGCGCGGGCTATTGTTTCGGCAATGTTTTGCAGTGGGCCGTCCCGCGTCGCCGCAAATTTATGATTTCTGTCGGCACCGCATGCGCAATCCTTTTCGTCCTGCTTCGTGCTCTAAATCATTACGGCGACGCTTCCCCTTGGTCGCATCGGAAATCCGCTCTCTTCACCTTTCTCTCATTTCTCAACACCACAAAATACCCGCCTTCGCTGCTCTTCCTTCTCATGACGCTCGGCCCTGCGCTCGTCGCGCTTGCCCATCTGGAAAAATTCAATTTCTCTTCCAAAAATCCGCTCATCGTCTTCGGCCGTGTGCCATTTTTCTTTTTCCTCCTCCACATCGGCCTGGCGCACATTCTCTACATCGCCCTCAACGCCATCCGTTACGGCTGGCATCCCTACCTTCTCCTGGCTCCGCCCACGTTCGGCAGTCCCCTCAACCTGTTTCCGCCAGGCTTCGGCTACAGTCTCCCGGCCACATACGCCGTCTGGCTCACGGTAATTCTCATCTCCTACCCGCTCTGCCGTTGGTACGCCGACGTAAAGCAGCGCCGCCGCGACCTCTGGTGGCTCAGCTATCTCTAGCTGAAAATATCTTTTGTAGTGGCGGGTCTTCAGACCCGCGCTTTTCTCTTCCCCATTGCTCTCTTTCCCTATTGCGCTCTCCTTCGTCACCATTCAACATGCCCCACAGGCCATTCCCTGCGATTTGCTTAACCAATCCACCATCTTTTGCTAGACTCACCCTTGCAGATTCCTACGCCCAAATCGCCTAAAACTCAAAGCTGCGCGGAACCAGCAATCGCCCCGTAAGTACCTTTAGTTTCAACACATACAGATTTGATAGAAAACAAAGGACTTTAAGCTCCTTTAGAATCAACACATACGAAAAAACCCAGTAGGGGTAGGGGTGTTATGGTTAACCAGAACGATCTGTGACTTGTGATCGTTTGAGGGTTTCGCGGTGTCCAATATTTTGGTTATCGACGTTCCTCACCTCCAAGCGGGAGTTTAACTCTCATCTGCAAGCTGACATGCCCCTAGGAGAGCAAATGATTTGTCGATTCGGAAGTTTGTTCACAAGGCTCTTTGCGATGCCTTTCATTGCAATTATATTTCTGTTTTCGTCGCCCGGTGCGGTTTCGCACCCACAAACTTCGGTTCGCGGCCCCGATGGAACTCAGCTCCGTATCAACTTGTCGCTGAACAAACGAAAGTTCAAGCTTGGCGAGCCAATTGAATTGAGTTTTGAAATCGAAAACGTTGGCACGGTCCCGCTTCTAATCGGAAACGGCACTTCTCTCGTTGGCAACCATGGCCCACGTTTGGATTTAGAACTGAAAGATGGGAAAGGCAATACTCTGTCCGGAATGAAACTGATCGGAGATTCATTTGGCATCGCACCAAATCACCTTTCTCTTCCCGGACTA
>JAFDVY010000218.1 GCA_018268785.1 Acidobacteriota bacterium
GACTGCGCCATTTGAGAAGTAAATTCAGCCATGAGCGCCTTTCCTCAGTGTTTCGCTGCCTTCGAAATCGGTTCTAGCAAATCCAAAAACTGCTTCGCGCGCTTCCCCGGATCCTTCGCTCTCAACACGTCGCTAATTACGGCGACGGAATCCGCGCCAGCCTCGACCACTTCTTTTGCCCGCTCCAGGGTAATGCCGCCAATCGCAACAATTGGTTTCCGCGTGAGTTTCCGCGCTTCTTGAATCATAGCCGCACCTATAACGGGATCGGGATTTGCCTTCGAATCGGTTGCGAAAACGGGACCTAGCGCGATGTAGTCGGCGTCCGTTGTCGCCGCAGCCCGAAACTGTTCCAGATTGTGCGTGGAAATTCCGAGGAGCTTGCCCCGCCCAAGAACGGCTCTCGATTCCGCCACGGGCAAATCGTTTTGTCCGACATGCACACCCGTGGCGCCCGAAAGAAACGCCACATCCGGCCGGTCGTTTACGAAGAAAAGCGCGCCGCGTTCCGCAAGCGCGGCGGCCAGCCCGCTCGAAGCCTGAAAAATCTCGCGCGTCGACCCGCGCTTGTTCCGGTACTGGAACAGGCGTACTCCTGCGTCGTTCAAACTGGTTGCGACTTCAATTTCCGGTGAGGTGAGCAATGCTGCGTCTAATATCACGTAAAGAGGCGGCAGCACAAGGCTCATAGGGGGCTATTTTCCGTTGCTTCCGAGAAATCTTTCGATAAACCCAGTATCAATCTTGCCCGCCGAGAAATCGGGGTGGGTCAAAATGCGCCGGTGCAACGGAATCGACGTCTTGATTCCTTCAATGACAAACATTTCCAGCGCGCGCTTCATCCGCCCGATCGCTTCGTCGCGATCGCGCCCTTTCACGATGAGCTTCGCAATCATCGAGTCGTAGTAGGGCGGAATCACCGCGTCGGCATAAGCTGCGGAATCCACGCGAACTCCGGTGCCACCCGGCGCCTGAAACGTGGTAATTCTCCCCGCCGAAGGCACAAAGGTAACCGGGTCCTCCGCGTTGATGCGGCACTCAATCGCGTGGCCCGAAAAATGAATCTCGCCCGCCGCGTCTTCCATCTTTTCGCCGGCCGCGATGCGGATCTGCGCTTTGATCAGGTCCACGCCGGTGATGAGCTCCGTCACGGGATGCTCGACCTGAATGCGGGTGTTCATCTCGATAAAAAAAATCTCGCCGCTTTGGTCCATCAAAAATTCAACGGTGCCGGCGTTCGTATACCCGATCTTTTCCAGCGCCTTCACAACTTTCGCGCCGAGTTCCTTCCGCCGCTTCGGATCAATTCCAGGCGACGGCGATTCCTCTATCAATTTCTGGTGGCGTCGTTGGATGCTGCATTCCCGTTCGCCCAGATGAATCACTTTGCCATGCTGGTCGCCCAGCACTTGAAACTCAATGTGCCGCGGGTGCTCCAGAAACCGCTCGGCGTAGACCTCCGGCGTGCCGAAAGCCGTTTGCGCTTCACTGCGCGCGGTTTCATAAGCGGCAAGCAGTTCTTCCTGCTTCCGCACCACACGCATGCCGCGTCCGCCGCCGCCCGCCACCGCTTTCAATATCAGCGGATAGCCAATCTTCGCCGCTTCCTGCGCAAGCTGCTCCTCGCCTTCGATCGCGCCGTCGCTGCCGGGGATCGTCGGTAAGCCGGCCACTTTCACTTCCCGCCGCGCCCGGTCTTTCTCCCCCATGATCTCGATGATTTCCGGCCGCGGCCCGATAAACGTAATCTCGCTCGCTTCGCATACTTTGGCGAAGTTCGCATTTTCAGAAAGGAATCCGTAGCCGGGATGAATCGCGTCGACGTTCGTAATTTCCGCCGCGCTGATCACCGAAGGAATGTTCAGGTAACTCTCGCTGCTTCGCGCAGGTCCGATGCAAACTGCTTCGTCCGCAAAGCGCACATGCAAAGAATTTCTGTCCGCTTCGGAATAGACCGCTACGGTCCCGATGCCCAATTCCTTGCAGGCGCAGATCACGCGCAGGGCGATTTCCCCGCGGTTGGCTACCAGAATTTTGTTAAACATAGTTTAAGAGAAGCCTTACTTCTTGCGGCTCGGCCGGATGCCGAACAGCGGCTGCCCGTACTCCACGGGCTGCCCGTTATCCACGAAGACGCGCAGTACTTCGCCGCTCACGTCCGATTCAATCTCGTTCATCAACTTCATCGCTTCCACGATGCAAAGCGTCGCGCCCGCGTCCACATGCCCGCCAATTTTTACAAAAGGCTCAGCGCCCGGGCTCGGCGAGCCGTAGAACGTCCCCACAATCGGCGATTTCACCAGGTGGAGGTCTTCCGCAGGGCGCGCTTCCGCGGCCGGTACCGCGGCTGCCGGCGCGCTCGCCGGAGCTGCCCCGGCCACAATGATCTCCGGTTCAGTCACCATCCTGGGCGGCGCCGCATAAACCACATTTCCTGACGGCTTCTTGATTCGAATGCGCAGATCGCCGCGGGAATATTCGAATTCTTCGAGGTTATACTCCGACATCGTCTGAAGAATGTGCTCGATCTGCTCCAACTCGGGAGTGCTTGCTTTCTTGGGTACTGCTGACTTCGAAGGTTTTTTGCGTTTCATGCCTGTTTTTAGGTTTTCAAAGTTCCATGAAATCCCGCGGTGCGCGGGTCAAGATTTCGCTTCGATTCTCATGAACTGCAACGTCGTCTTCGATTCGGATCCCTCCAACCCCTGGCATATACACTCCGGGTTCAATCGTAATTACCGTTCCGGGCTTCAGCCGCGTCTTCTGACCGCGTGCCACCCGGGGGTCTTCATGGACTTCCAGACCCAACCCATGTCCCGTGCTGTGCACGAAATACTGGTCCAGTTTGTAGCCGGCTAGAGTTGTCCGCGCCGCGGCGTCCACTTCCCCGCAAGTTGCGCCCGACCGTACAGCCGCGATTGCCGCCGTCTGCGCTTCCAGGACGGCTTTATACCACTCCTTTACCGGCTTGGGAGCTGTTCCTACGTAGATCGTCCGCGTAATATCGCTGCAATAGTGGCCGAGTATAGCACCCAGGTCTAGGACGACCAACTCATTTTTCCTCAAGCGCTTGGCCGTAGGCCGTGCATGAGGAAGCGCCGCCCGTTCCCCAAACGCCACGATCGTTTCAAACGCGGGCCCCGACGCTCCCAGCCTTCGCATTTGATATTCGATTTCGGCGGCGACTTCCAATTCTCGCACGCCTGGCTTCAACAGCCTAATCGCGTGCTCCACAACTTCGCTTGCCAGAATGGCCGCCCTGCGCATTTGCGCCAGTTCCTGCGGGTCTTTCCTCGTTCTTAGCCCCAGCACAACGCCGTTTGCAGGTTTCAGGACAGTGCGTGCTCCCGCCCCCTTCCGCAACCCTTCCCATTGCGCAACCGTCAGTTGGCCCGCGTCGAATCCCACTCGCCGCGTTCCTGTCTGCTTCAGAAACTCTCCAACACTCGCGTACAGCCCCGCCTTGTGCTGCACAATCCGCACTCCGCGCGTCTCGTCCTTCGCCTGGGTTGTGAACCTCCCGTCGGTGATCAGTGCACAGCCCTTCTTCCCGACGACCAACGCGCCAGCTTCGCCCGTAAATCCTGTGAGGTAATACCAATCCGGCGGATGCGTCACCAGTTGTGCATCCAAGCCGCGTGACGCCAGTTCTCGCCGCAGTGTCGCTATTCTCTTTGAAGAAATCTTTGTCATAAAAAAATCGAGGAGGCTTTCGCCTCCCCGATTGTAGGGAATTTTGGATCTTTTGTCTGGTTACCGCAATTATCCGGGGATAATGCGCGGCGTAAGGAAGAACAGTAGTTCCTGCGACTGCACGTTGGTGTTCACCCGCTTGAACAGGCGGCCGATCAGCGGCAGGCTGCCGACCAGCGGCACCTGCGTAATGTCCGTCCGTTGCGACGAGATGATGATTCCGCCGATGACCACCGTCCCGCCGTCTTCCACAAGAACTTTGGTTTCCGCGGATTGCGTATCCAACGCAGGAGTGCCCTGCACTCGGGGAATACCTTGATCGATCTGGGTATTTTCCACGAGCACATCCATGAACACCGTGCCATCCGCAGTGATCTGCGGTGTGACTTCCAGCTTCAGCACCGCGTCCACAAACGTGATCGAAATCGTGTTGTTAATGGTCGTCTGGATAGGCACCTTCGTACCTTGCTTGACGGTGGCTTTTTCGTTGTTTTGCGTCACGACGCGCGGCTTCGAAAGCAGTTTGCCCACGCCGCGGGATTCCGCCGCGGTGATAAAGAGGTCGAGCGCGAAGTTCGGCGAACGGTGACCGAAGAACACACCGCTCGTCGGCGCGCCTGCTCCGAGGTCTACCGCCAGCGGAAGATTGTTCCCGCCGGCAGCGCCGCCGCCACTTACCACGGGAGGTTGCGGCAATGCCGGCCCTGTGGTC
>JAFDVY010000219.1 GCA_018268785.1 Acidobacteriota bacterium
ACTGGAACTCGCGCTGGGGACGGAGGCTGTCGTACAGGGAGCACTCGACCTCGAATTTCGTCCCCTCAGCGGAATTCCAAAGCCCGTCGTCTCGGCTCGCCTCGAGCGCGACCGTGCCCCGGATCGGCTGGAACAAGCGGCACCGCCCCGACATGCTGGCCGTTTCATGCAACAAGCCCGCCGAGCCTGCGGAGTCTCTTTTCGCGAGGCATCCGCGCGCACCCGCGCGATCGCCCGCGAACTCGGTGACCGCCGCTACTACTGTTCGCCGGGAGCTCTTTCCGACTACGAAACCCGAACGTCGGCTCCGCGCCATATTCACAAACTGATCTCCATCTGCTCCGTCTACTTCGCATCCCCGACTGCCTTGTTGCAGGCGTGTGGCGCACCGATCGAAAAAGCAGGCACCGTTGCGCTTCCCTCCGAATTCGTTAAGAAGTCGTCCGCGCCTTCTGGCACGCAGGGAAGACCCTCCCGGTTTCTCCGCGAAATGAACCGGCGCCTCGGACCGCTGCCATGGTTCCTGTGCCGCTCGGCAGCGGCCCTGTTCGGTCTGCCCGGCGTCTCTTTGCGCGACCTGTTCTGGGTCGGGCAATCGCCGCGACTGAAGCATTCCTGTCTTTCCGGGGCGCAATTCCTGGTGGTGGACCGTAGGCAGAAACGGCCGAAAGCTTCTTTGTCTTGCCCAGCCTGGGCGCAGCCGATTTACGTTTTGCAAATGCGTGGTGGCAGCTACCTCTGGGGCTTCTGTCGCTTGGACAACGGCACCCTCATCCTCTACGGCCTGGAGCACCGCGCGAGGTCCCTGCGATTGCGCAACCGCGTGGACGCCGAGGTGATTGGCCGCGTAGTCGGAATGATTCGAAAACTTGCTTAGTTCTCGGTTCTCCGCATCGCAAAAGCGAACAGGCGGCGTTTCGGTTCGTCGCTCGTTCGCCGCGGCGTCCCTTCGCCTTTCCCGCCGAATCCGAGTCGCGCTGCTCGTTTGCGAACAAACGAGCGGGTTCGTCGCTTTCTTCGTGTACGAATGGCAGCCTGTCCTCACCGCAAACGATTTCCGTCTCCGGAGGGCGACTGGATGGTCTCGATTCCAAACACGATTCGAAAATTGTCGAACGCCGACGGTGCCGTTGTACTCGATCTTCGGCGTGGCGCGATGTTCCGCATCAACCAGGTCGGCGCGCGCGTGCTCGACCTGCTGGAGCGAGGCGAGTCAGCCATCCAAATCGCCGACACACTCAGCGCGGAGTTCGAAATTCCATTCAGCCAGGCACAGGCTGATGTTGCCGAGTTCGTTGCGACGCTCAGGGCTCGCGGTGTGGTGGATGTCCCCGACGCATGCACGGAGCGGTGAGGAAGGTGTCTCTTTGATTCACCCGCAACACGATACCGACACGTGGCGCATTCTTCTTTTCGCGAGTAAGGGCACGGAACTGCTCGCGCTCAAGCGGCCGCTCGGTTTCGGTCTTCCCGTTTTGCAGATTCCCCGGCAGGAACGAATCGCCGAAAGCCTGAACGCGGAAGCACGTCGCGTCTGGAATCTCGAAACGGTTTGCGTTGCTCCGCTCCTCGATCCGCAACGGACCTCCGATGATATCCGTTACCACGTGATGGAAGTTCTCCGGCCCGAGGAACTCCGCCGTATCGCGCCGCAAGCCATGGACCTCTCAACGCTCCGGGCCGACGCCTTCGCCGATGAACGGGACTATCGGGCCATACGGCGCGCGATGAAGCTCGACGCGAGTGAAACGTCCGACGACCATTCCGGCCCATTTTCCGATTTCGGAAGGTTCGAGGAAATCGCCGACTGGGTCGAAGCGCAACTGGCGCATTTTGGGCGGAAATGGGATGGCGAGTTTCGACAACTGCACGTCTCGGCGTTCTTTTCACTGATTCGTTTTCGAACGAAGGGGGACGCCGTCTGGTTCAAAGCAACCGGCGAACCGAATCAATTGGAACTTGCGATCACCGAACGGCTGTCCGCGCTGTTTCCCCAATACGTGCCCGCAGTCCTGGCCGTGCGGAGGGATTGGAACGCGTGGCTCGCGAATGAAGTCATGGGCCGCCCCCTCGATGCGAACCGCGACCTCGACGCTTGGTGCCGTGCAGCCGAGTCCCTCGCGGAGCTCCAGATCGCGTCCATCGATCACGTGCCTGCGCTCCTCGGAAGCGGAGCGCGTGACTCTCGCACGACGCATCTTGCGTCCCAGGTGGGGCCGTTCTTCGCGGAGATGGAAAAACTCATGGAAACGCAAACCAAGCTCGCTCCCCCAAAACTCGCAGCCCGCGAGCTCCGCTCGACCAGCCTTCGCGTGCTGGACGCGCTGAGCCAGATGGAAGCGGATGCCATTCCGGATGCGCTAAATCACTTTGACATGAACCCCGGAAACATCGTCGTCTGCACGGACGACTGCAAGTTCCTCGACTGGGCGGAAGCTGCCGTTGGAAATCCTTTCTTCAGCTTTGAGTTTCTGCGCCAGCATTTTGTCCGCGCGTTTGCCGATGAGCCCGAAGCGGAATTCACGCTTCGCAATTCCTACCTGAACCCGTGGCGGCGGCTCCTCCGGGAATCCACAATCAAGCGCGCGCTGGCTTGCCTGCCCCTCGTCGGGCCTTTCGCATTCGCGGCGGTAACTCTGCCGGGGAACGCTTCGCAGCAAGAAACTGAGTGTGCTGGGCTTCTCCGGAGCCTCGCGCGACGAATGCACCGGGCCGGGCAAACGCTGCGTGCCGCCTGATGCTGTTGGAGGAGCGACCTATGTCCATCTTGTTCACAGCCTATCGGGAACTGCTGAACCTGGAATATCCCCTCCACCGAAGAAACTTCTCCGCCATCTACGAACGCGTTCGACAAACTCCGGTCAGAACTCCGCAGACGATGTTTGCGCCGGAACAGCTCCGTCACGCCGTAGATCTTGCGGCGGCTCTCTACTTTCGTAAGGTGCTCTGCCTGCAGCGCTCCGCGGCTACGGTCCGGCTCCTCAAACAACATGGATTCGCGGCCCAACTCGTAATCGGAGTGCAGCAGCTGCCTTTCGCCGCGCACGCATGGGTGGAACTCGACGGCGTCGTATTCAACGACAAGCCCTACATGTCCGAAATCTATTCGGTTCTGGAGCGTTGCTAGGACACGGAGTATTTCGATGAGCGTTCAATTTGGAAGATGGAATTTCGAAGGCAGGGCGGAGAAACCGCTCTCCGCGGATCGACTGCGCCAACAACTTGCTCCCTACGGTCGCGATGGCGAAGGCCGCTTCGCGGAAGAAGGCATCGACCTGCTGTTCTATCGCCTGGGTGATACCGAAGACAGCTGCCGCAGCGAACAGCCGTTTCGGATGGGCCCGAGTCAATTCCTGATGTGGGACGGCCGCCTCGACAATCGGGACGACCTTCTGCGCGAACTCCGGGGCTCCGTTCCCAGCGCGGTTTCCGATATTTCGATCGTCGCGGCCGCCTACGCGCGCTGGGGGCAAGCCTGCTTCCGAAAACTCGTTGGCGATTGGGCATTGTCCGTGTGGGACGGCCGCAGACGGGAACTTGTGCTGGCGAAAGATTTTCTGGGCACGCGTCCCTTGTTTTATTTCGTCGAGAAAACGCTAGTGCAGTGGTCGAGCATTCTCGATCCGCTCGTTTTGTTTGCTGGGCGCCGGTTTCCTTTGAATCGCGAATACCTAGCAGGATGGTTCGGCTTGTTTCCCGCCGCGCCCCTCACTCCCTACATCGGCATTCATTCGGTCCCGCCCGCCTCCTACGTCGTCGTTCGCCGCGACTCCGTCGAGACCCGTGCCTTTTGGCAGTTCGAACCGGTAGAGACGCTCCGCTACGCGACCGATGCCGAATACGAAGCGCATTTCCTGGCTCTTTTCCGCCAGTCCGTGCGCCGTCGCCTTCGTTCGCCGTTTCCCGTCATGGCCGAACTGAGTGGAGGAGTGGACTCATCTTCGATCGTCTGTGTTGCCGATCGGATTCTGACCGAGAGTGAAATCGTGGCCCCGCGAGTCGACACCATCACCTATTACAGCACCATCGAACCCAACTGGGATGAGCTGCCTTACGTTGAAAAAGTAGAGAAGCTTCGCGGCAAAACCGGACACCGCATCGAGGTCCGTTCAGACGATGTCTTTCACTGCGACGCCGACACGTCGCATTTCATGGCAACGCCGGGAGCGCTCGACTCGGAGAGCAGAAGCGCACTGGAATTCTCGCGAGTCTTTGCCGAAACCGGGAGCCGCGTTCTCCTTTCCGGTGTCGGCGGAGACGAAGTGCTTGGCGGCGCTCCCTCGCCTTTTCCGCAACTTGCCGACCTCTTTGCACGCGGCTGTCTTCGGGAACTTTTGAAACAATCT
>JAFDVY010000021.1 GCA_018268785.1 Acidobacteriota bacterium
TAAAGGTGGTTAAAGTCCTTTGTTTTCTATCAAATCTGCATGTGTTGATTCTAAAAGGGGTTACGAGCGCAAAATTCGGCTAAAACACGGCAAAACGCGGAGAATGACCGGAAGTGCTGATTCTGTATGAGTTAGAGGATCTTGTGGATTTTCCGGATTAGAACGAAAAAAGCGTCCGGCCCTTTGGCAGACGCTCCCATGAGTGAAGTGTAACACATGGTTACGTATTGTCAATGGAAATGGTGAGAATAGCGGGCGAAAGCGCGGCCCCGCGTTGCCTGCCGGACCTGTAGCGGTCTTGGCGGATTCTCCGGGTGCTATCCTAGAGAAGAGTCTAAAACTCCTGGAGAAAGCTCCGACTTGCCGCCGCTTCTTAACGCCCACGCGCTGTCCAAAAAGTTCGGAATCGCGCCGCTCTTCCAAGACATCTCCTTCAGCGTTTCCGATGGCGACCGTATAGGCCTCATCGGTCCCAACGGTTCCGGCAAATCCACACTGCTCGAAATCCTCGCTGGCAATATCCGACCGGACGCTGGAGAAGTCGCGCTCCGCAAGCGAGCCCGCCTGGCAAAAGTCGCCCAGGTTTCCGAATTCGCGCCGGGCGAAACCGTCCGCTCCGTTATCGAAAACTCAATGCGCGAAGCCAAAGTTCCAGAAGTTGAACACGCGTCTCGTTTCGCAGAAACCCTTGGCCGCACCGGCTTCGCCGATCTCGACGCGTCTGCCGCGTCTCTTTCCGGCGGCTGGAAAAAACGCCTCGCGATCGCTGCTGCACTCGTCCAGGCGCCAGACCTTCTGCTCCTGGACGAGCCCACGAACCATCTCGATCTCGCAGGAATCGAATGGCTCGAATCGATGTTGCAGGATGCGTCCTTCGCTGTCGTTGTCGTGAGCCACGACCGCTACTTTCTCGAAAATGTCGCGACGGTTATGGTTGAGCTGAGTCGCTCTTACGAAAACGGCTTCCTTCGCGTGGAAGGGAACTACAGCAAATTCCTCGAAGCCGAAGAAAACTACCTTCACGCACAGCAAAAACATCAGGAAGCCCTTGAAAATCGCGTTCACACTGAACTCGAATGGCTTCGCCGCGGCCCCAAGGCGCGAACCACAAAATCCAAAGCCCGCATAGACAAAGCCCACGAGCTGATCGGCGATCTCGCCGACATGAACGCGCGCACCCGCACCACCGCGACGAAAATCGATTTCACCGCCACCAATCGTCAGACGAAAAATCTTGTCTCTCTGGAAAATGTTAGCTACTCAGTTCCGGATCGCGCGCTTTTCTCGAAACTGAATTTTGACATCACCAGCGGCATGCGCGTCGGCCTTGTCGGCCCAAACGGCAGCGGCAAAACCACGCTGCTAAAACTTCTCCGCGGCGATTTGCAGGCTGCGACTGGAAAAATAAAAAAAGCGGATCATCTCCGCGTCGTCTATTTTGATCAGAACCGCCAACTCGACCCGGAAATTCTCCTGAAGCGCGCGCTGGCGCCAGACAGCGACTCCGTCATCTATCAGGACCGGGTCATCCACGTTGCCGGCTGGGCCGCGCGCTTCCTCTTCACCGGCGAAGATCTCAATCGCCCCGTGGGCCGCCTCTCGGGAGGCGAACGTGCCAGAGTTTTGATCGCGCAATTGATGCTGCAGCCTGCCGACGTCTTGCTCCTCGACGAGCCGACCAACGACCTCGACATACCCACGCTCGAAATTCTGGAAGAAAGCCTTCTGGAATTTCGCGGCGCGCTGGTGCTTGTCACGCACGATCGTTTCCTGCTCGATCGCGTCTCAACTCTCGTGCTTGGATTTGACGGCTTTGGCGGAGTCGAGCGCTTTGCCGACTATTCACAATGGGAATCCTGGCAGGAAGAAAACCAAGCCGCGCAAGCGCAGAAAAATACGCAAAAGGAAAAGCCGCGCGCAGCAACTCCTGCCGTCGCGCAACCTGCCAGAAAGCGTCTCACTTATAAGGAAGACCGCGAACTTTCCATGATGGAAGAAACCATCGCAAACGCGGAAAAGCTGCTCCAGGAAAAGCTGGCTGCGCTGCATGATCCAGCAATTTCAGGCGACGCCGCAAAGCTCCACGTCGCCAGCGTGGAACTGGAAACCGCCCAGAAATCCGTTGACGCTCTCTACGCCCGCTGGGCCGAGCTTGAAGAAAAACTTCAATAGAAATGCGGTAAAGCTCAAGCAGCCAAAGAAAATGGTGCACAAAGCATACAAGGACATTCTCCAGGGATAGTGAATCCAGCTTGCTGGGCTAAAGAGCCCGGCCCGCCGCCGCGCCCGATGCCCAAGCCCACTGAAAATTGAAACCGCCGAGATGACCGGTTACATCGACAACTTCGCCGATGAAAAATAATCCAGGCACATTGCGACATTCCATTGTCTTGCTGGAAAGTTCGTCAGTATCCACTCCACCTGCGGTGACTTCAGCTTTCTCGTAGCCTTCCGTGCCGGAGGGAATTACTTCCCACCGGTGGACGGATTTTTCAAATTCCAGGAGAGCTTCCTTTGTCCAATTCTTCGGCTGGTGCAACTCGATCCAGCGATCGGCAAATCTCTTCGGCAAGATTCCGAGGAACGCGTTCCTAAGAGCGGATTCACTCCGGGTTTTGGCTTCCATTACGGCCGGAATTACTTCTCGCCCGGGAGCAAGGTCGATGGAAACTGGCGTTTGAGGCTCCCAATACGATGAGGCTTGCAATATCGCGGGGCCGCTCAAGCCGCGATGGGTGATCAGCATCTTTTCGCGAAATGCCGTTCCACCAGCCTGAGCTACAACTTCCATGGAGACGCCGGAAAGCTCGCAATAACTGCGCTGGTCTTTTGCGTTGAGCGTCAGCGGAACCAGCGCGGGCCGCGTTTTCTGAATCTTCACGCCGAACTTCCGCGCCAGCTCGTATCCGAAAGAAGTAGCGCCAATCTTCGGAATCGAAAGGCCGCCGGTAGCGACAACGAGCGAAGGTGCGCGAAATTCTTCTGAACCGGTCTTGACGAAAAAGTCCGTCCCTTTGCCCACTTCCAGAACCTTCTGGTTCAAAAAAGTCTGCACCCCCGCCGCACGGCATTCTTCTTCCAGCAATTGCGTGATGTCGCTCGCCGCGCGATCGCAAAAAAGCTGGCCCAGCGTTTTCTCGTGGTAAGGAATCCGGTGCTTTTCAACGAGCGAAATGAAATCCTTTGGCGTGTACCGTGCCAGCGCGGATTTTACAAAATGGGGATTCGCGGAAATGAAATGTTCAGGCGTGCAATGAATATTGGTGAAGTTGCAGCGCCCGCCGCCGGAAATCAGAATCTTCTTACCAATTTTTTCCGCCCGTTCGAGCAAGGCCACGCGCCGCCCGCGTTTGCCCGCTTCGATGGCGCACATCAATCCGGCGGCTCCGGCGCCCAGTATCAGCGCGTCAAATTGTCCAGCCATTGGTCAGCCGCGGCCTTTGATAAAGTCGCTCAATTTATCCTTTTCTTTACACAGCCCGATGTGTAAGATGATGTAGGGCGAATACGATGCCTACTAACCTTGCCATAGACGACCGCCTAATCGAACTAGCCAAAAAGCTTGGCCGCCACAAGTCCAAGAAGGATACCGTGAACGCGGCCCTCGACGAATATGTCCGCCGGCGAAAACAGGCCGCGTTGATTCCTCTGTTCGGCACGATTGACTATGATCCTGAATACAATTACAAACGCGAGCGCAAGAGAAAGCGGGCGTGAACGTCCTCGTTGATACGTCGGTTTGGTCCCTCGCACTCCGACGAACTCCAGGCCATCTGAGTTTCTTCGAGAAAGCTGCCGTTGCGGAACTCACCGAACTTATCAGAGAGGGGCGGGTAAGAATCATTGGAATAGTCCGCCAGGAACTTCTTTCCGGCATCAAAGATCCCGCCCAATTTGAAAAGCTCCGGGAAATCTTGCGGGCCTTTCCGGATGAACCCACGCAAACATCCGACTACGAAACGGCGTCTCTCGCAAGCAATAAGTGCCGTGGCAAAGGCATCGCCGTATCGGCTTCGGACATGCTCATCTACGCCGTCGCGCAATTGCGAGGGTGGGCGATCTTTTCGACCGACGCCGACTTCAAGCGATTTTCCGCAGTTTTGGGAGCAAGGCTCCATTCGATTCGATAAGGCCAGTTCGGGCCCATATTGCGCGGCTGCGGAGAGGCGACCTTGGTGTTAACCTGTTTCATTCGAATATGAGTGTTGGGGCTGCCACTACGACGCGGATTTCCCGGCGATTTGCCGAGTTGCAGGCGCGCGGGGAGATGGGGATTATTCCTTACATTACCGCGGGAGATCCTTCGCTCGATGCATCGTTGAAATTTGTGGAAGCGCTCGCCGAAGCAGGCGCGGACGTGATTGAGCTGGGCGTTCCATTCAGCGATCCGCTGGCGGACGGGCCGACGATCCAGCGCGCTTCGGAGCGTGCGCTAAAGGCGGGAACGACACTCGCGGGTGTTCTGGATCTGGTTCGCACGATTCGCAAATCAGATTCGGCCGCAACGGAAGTGCCGATCGTTCTGTTCAGTTATTACAATCCGATTTTTCAGATGGGGCTTGAGAGATTTGCGGTTGCGGCCAGCGAAGCGGGAGCGGACGGGGTGCTGGCGACGGATTTGACGCCGGAAGAATCGGTCGAGTACCGAAAGATTTTGCATGCGCACAATCTCGATACGATTTTTCTTGGTGCACCAACTTCGACGGACGAGCGGCTGGCGCAAATCTCGGCGGCCTCTTCGGGATTTTTGTATTTGATCTCGCGGACCGGAGTTACCGGAGCGAAAGATTCTCTGCCGGATGATTTGCCGGCCCTGCTGCGACGGGCACGCGTCGCGACACGACTTCCTATTGCAGTTGGGTTTGGAATTTCGCAGCCGGGGCATGTTTCAGTTCTGGGCGGGCTTGCGGACGCGGCCGTGATTGGGTCGTCGCTTGTTTCTGAAATTGAAAAAGCCACTTCGATCGAAGCGGGTGCAGCGGCGCTTGGAGCGCGGATTCGTTTGCTGAAACAAGCGGGGAAGGCTGGATTGTCAAAGAGGGAAGCTGCGCCATGAATTTGAGCGATTGGCGCCGCCGCATCGATGAACTGGACCGCAAGCTGGTGGAGCTGCTGAACGAGCGTTCGCAGTGCGCACTGGAAGTGGGGAAGCTGAAACAGAAGGCGCATCTGCCGTTATACCAGCCGGATCGCGAGAAAGAGGTTTTGGAAAACGCAGAGAAAAATAATCAGGGCCCGCTTTCGGATGCGGCGATTAGGCGGCTATTCGAACGGATCATTGACGAGGCACGGGCGGCGGAACGCCTGGCGATGCATCCGGATGGGGAGAAAGAAAAGAATTCGTAGAGCTGGATTGGTGCGAACAGGTTTTGATGGTCGAGGAGAACTGAGCTATTCATGGTTATCGTGATGCAAGAGGGCGCAACGGACGCCCAGATTCAGAATGTAATTGACCGGCTGATTGCGAGCGGGTTTGACGTGCATCGTTCCACGGGCGCGTCGCATACGGTGCTGGGCGCGGTGGGTGTGCACCGGGATTTTGATCACCGCGATTTTGAGTTGCTGGAAGGCGTGCGCGAGGTGATGCGCATCACGCAGCCGTTCAAACTGGCGAGCCGGCAGTTCAAACCGGAAGGCACCATTGTTGATTTGGGGCGCGGCGTGAAAATTGGCGGCCCAGATGTAGTGGTCGCTGCCGGGCCATGTTCGGTGGAATCGCGAGAGCAAATGCTGGCGATTGCGGAATCGGTGGCGAAAGCGGGAGCGAAGATTTTGCGCGGCGGCGCGTTCAAGCCGCGAACTTCGCCGTATGCCTTTCAGGGACTTGGCGAAAAAGGCTTGCAGATGATGCGCGAAGCCGCGGACAAGTTTGGATTGTTTACGGTCAGCGAAGTGATGGACCCATCGCAGGTGGAAATGATGGGGAACTACGTGGACATTTACCAGGTGGGCGCGCGAAACATGCAAAATTATCATTTGCTGCGCGCGCTGGGCGAAGTGCGCAAGCCGGTGCTGCTGAAGCGAGGACTTTCCGCGACAATGGAAGAGCTGCTGCTTTCCGCGGAATACATTTTAAGCGGCGGGAACTACAACGTGATCTTGTGCGAGCGCGGAATTCGTACGTTTGAGACTTACACACGAAATACGTTCGATATTGCGGCGATCCCCGTCATCAAGAAGCTGTCGCACTTGCCGATGTGGGGCGACCCTTCGCACGGTACGGGACGCCGCGACAAGGTGCCGCCGATGGCGCGCGCCGCTGTCGCCGCCGGGGCGGACGGATTGTTGATCGAAGTTCACAACGATCCCGAGCATGCGCTTTCCGACGGAGCACAATCGCTGGAGCCGGAAGGGTTCACGCAACTGATGGCGGAACTGCGCATCATTGCACCAGCCATTGGCCGCCGCATGGCTTAGCTTTCAACTCTGCACCGTTGTCTGTAAACTTCCTTACTTCATGCCGCCCCATTTGATTCAGCGCGTGACGATTCTCGGAACCGGCCTGATTGGCGGGTCATTTGCGCTTGCGTTGCGGAAATACACGACGGACATTCGGATTGCGGGATGGGACCGGGCGGAAGCGCTGCGCGAGGCGCGGTCGCTGCAGATTATTGACGATACGCATCATGGCGATCTGGCTCCCGCCTTGCGTGGCGCGGACTTGATTTACATTGCGCTGCCGATTGGAGCAACGCTCGATTTGCTGCCAGAAATCGCGCGGCATGCGCCCGGGCATGCACTGGTGACGGACGCATGCAGCACGAAATTTCGAATCGCGCAGGCCGCCGCGGAGAATTTTTCGGGCGGGCCAATTTTTCTTGGCGGACATCCGATGGCGGGGAAGGAAGTTTCGGGAGCGGCGAATGCGGATGCAGACCTTTTTCGAGGTAATCCGTACGCGTTAATCACGGACGAAGAGAAAAATTCCGCTTCCGCCGCGGAACCGGAATCGCCGGATGCGCCGCGCGATCCGCGGATTTCGGCGTTTGTGAAAATTCTGGAAAAGATTGGGGCGAGGCCGTTCTGGCTCGGGGCGGAGCAGCACGACAATGCCGTTGCGCTGGCTTCGCATTTGCCGCAGCTTGCGGCGGTGGCTCTTGGGTCTTTTCTCTACGATCGTCTCGATGAAAACGGATTGCCGATTACGCTCGCGGGGCCGGGATTGCGCGATTCGCTGCGGCTGGCGGGAAGTTCGTATTCGACGTGGCGCGACATTGTCTTGACCAATCGCGAGATGATCGCGGAAACGCTGGATCAATTTGCACGGCGGCTGGACGATTTGCGCGACCGGCTGGGTTCGCGGGAACTGGAAGCGGATTTCGATTCGGCGAATGAGCTGTACAAGCTGTTGCGAGGGTTGTGACGCCGCAGTTTTTGCCGATCGTTTAATGGTCTTTGGTGCTGTTATACGGCCATCTCCCCCTGTAAACTCTAGTTCATGGATAAGCGGATTTCATCGGCGGATGAAGCGATTGCCGGGCTTAAGGACGGGATGACCGTTTTGATGGGCGGGTTCGGGCTTTGCGGGATTCCGGAAAATTTGATTGCGGCGGTGCAGAGGAAGGGCACGAAGGATTTGACGATTGTGTCGAACAACGCCGGCGTGGATGGATTTGGAATCGGCGTGCTACTGGAAAAGCGGCAAGTGAAGAAGATGGTTTCGACGTACGTTGGAGAGAACAAACTTTTCGAGCAGTTGGTGACGAGCGGCGAATTGGAATTGGAGTTGAATCCGCAGGGGACGTTCGCGGAGCGGATTCGCGCGGGCGGTGCGGGGATTCCCGGGTTTTATACGCCGACGGGTTTTGGAACGATGGTGGCCGAGGGAAAAGAGACGCGGGAGTTTGATGGACGGCAATATGTGCTGGAACGCGGGATACGCGGCGATTTTGCGTTTATCAAGGCGTGGAAGGGCGATCGCTGGGGAAATCTGATTTACCGGAAGACGGCGCGAAATTTTAATCCGATGATGGCGACCGCGGCGGATTATGTGATTGCGGAAGTGGAAGAGTTGGTGGAGTTGGGCGAATTAGATCCGGCGAATGTGCATACCCCTGGGATTTATGTGAATGCGATTTTCGCAGGGACGCATGAGAAGCGGATTGAGCGAAGAACGACCAGGAAAACTTGATATATCGGACTAGGATGTATAGTTAGGTGACAAGAATGAACGAAGAGGTCGTCGCGAGACAGCCACAGCGTACGTCGAGAACGACTTCTTGGACGTTTACTGCTGTTTGCTGCGTATACTTTGCCCTGGCCGGCTGGGCCGCATACAAGACCGTTCCGATTATTGCTACTTTGCTTGCAGGACTCGGATTCAGCATTTCATCCGACTCGATTCTGTTTCATCTCCTTCTCAATTACGTCTGGCTCGTCGTGGGTGGAGTTGCAGGCATAGTTGCCCTCCTGCTCGCGAGACAATTCATGAGTTTCAGCGAACGGTATCGGCGGCTAAGTAATCTCATCCTGTTAATTATAGCGATTGGTTCCGCGCCGATGGTGCTCGTGGCAGTCGTACTTACACTGTCCGGTCCATTTCAAGTGATGGGAAAATTTCCACAATAAAATGCTAACCGAAGAACAAAAACGGAAACGGATTGAGCGGCGCAAGGTACGCCGAGTAACACAAGATTGACCATATGGACGAAAATCAAACTCAACACAATGCTCGGTGGCGTTCTAGCCAAGCTTGGATTGCTGCTGCGTTAGTTGCGTTCTGCTGCATTTATGTTGATGGGTTTGTCATTTCTTCCATCAGAACATCTGCAAAGCTGTTCGATGGACTCGGAGTGCAGCTTCCATTTCCGACCTTGCTCTTGCTGGCTACCCGTCCCCGGTATTTTGCTCTGTTTTTCTTCGGGGCCGCGTTTGTGGTCGTAGGGAAGGAGTTTGCCTTGACACGACTGCGGGACAGATGGATGACAACCGCGGTAGTTTTTGCAGCAATCCTTGTGGCAGCGGGACTAGTGGAATTTATTCTGCAACTGCCTCTTCTTATTACGGTTAATAAACTGGTCGACGCGAAATAGCCGGGGAGATTAGAGTTGACTTTAACTGAAGAACAAAAACGGGAACGGATTGTGCGGCGAATTGCGCGGGAATTGCGCGACGGGTTCTATGTGAATTTGGGGATTGGAATTCCAACGCTGGTGGCGAACTATGTTCCTAAGGGCATGGACGTGATTTTGCAATCGGAGAACGGAATGCTGGGAGTGGGGCCGTATCCTCTGGAATCGGAAGTGGATCCGGATTTGATCAATGCGGGGAAAGAGACGATCAGCGAAATTCCGGGATGCTGCTATTTTTCGTCGGCGGATTCGTTTGCGATGATTCGCGGCGGGCATATCGATTTGACGGTGCTGGGCGCACTGCAGGTGGATGAAAAGGGAACGCTGGCGAATTGGGCGGTGCCCGGGAAGATGTTGAAGGGGATGGGCGGCGCGATGGATCTGGTGGCAGGGGCGAAGCGCGTGTTTGTGGCAATGGAACATGCAACGAAGGATGGAAAGCCGAAGATTTTGAAGAAGTGCACGCTGCCGCTGACGGGTGTGGAAGTGGTGGACTACATTGTGACGGAATTGGGCATGATGGAAATTACAGCGGAAGGAATTGTATTGCGCGAGATTGCGGCGGACGTTTCGCTGGAACAGGTGCAGGCACTGACCGAGCCGAAACTCCTGCTGCCGCAGGGTGGCCCGGTTCGCATGGCTTCGTAGAATGAGATATGTTAAGGAAAGAATTCGCGAACCGAATTCACCCAACCATGGACATACATTCGATCGTTGTGGTTAGCTTGCACACGCCAAAAGAAAAAGTTTGGGGCGAATTGCTGGCGATCAATCCCTCCGGCGTTACCGTGCGTGGGATTGACCTGAATTCGTTCGACCATTTTTTGAATCAGATCAACGACCCGCATGGCGAACGAACGGGGCTGCCGACCGTATTTTTCCCGATGAACCGCGTGGAGCGAATTTCGCTGGATGAGCCGTCGGGTTCGATTCCTTCGATGTCCGAAGTGTTTGCGCGTAAAGCCGGACGATCGCTCGCAGAGTATCTTTCGCAGTTTGCGTGAGGCGGGGGACAGGCCCCTTCGAGTTTCGCCTCATGGTGTCACGACCATGAAACTAAAAGTGGCCTGTCCCGCCCGGCACAATTCGCTTGAGGGGAAGCGCTGCGATACACTTTCTAACCAATGAAAGGCCGCATCTGGACGGTACCCAATCAAATTACGTTATTGAGGCTCGGTTTTATACCGGTCTTCCTGATTCTTATTTCGTACGAACAGTACAAATGGGCGCTGCTGATTCTGGTGGTTGCGGCATTAAGCGACGGGATTGACGGGCTACTGGCGCGAAAGCTGAATCAGAAATCGGCTTTGGGCGCGTATCTGGATCCGATTGCGGACAAGCTACTGCTTTCGTCGTCGTTTGTGGTTTTGGCGATGACGAAAAAGGTGGCCTGGTGGCTGACGCTGATGGTGCTGAGCCGCGATGTGCTGCTGCTGATTGTAGCGGCTGTGATTATTCTGATTTCGGGTTACCGGCCATTTCCGCCGAGCATTTACGGGAAATTCACTACTTTCTTTCAGATTGTTTTTGTTTTTGCCGTCGTGTTCGCCGCCGCGTACCCGTATCCGCACTGGGAACAGGTGAACAACGGACTGATTTATACGGTAACGGCGTTCACGGTGTTTTCAGGATTCCATTATTCGTTTGAGGTAACGCGGAAGCTGAGCGCTAATTAATTGGATCGTGAAAATGCAGAAGCATTAAAACGAAGCTCGCGATGATAGCTAAGGCAGAAAGCCAACCTAGAATCTGCGCGCGTCGCTTTTCCGTATTGTTCATCGGCTCACGGTCGGCCATGATTTTCCCGAGCGCAAATCCTGCGGCGAGCCCGCCAGCGTGGGCCCAATTGTCGATTCCAATCCCGCCCCAAATTCCGAGAATGAACAAGAAGGCAAGCGAACTAATCAACCGAGAACGCAACTGCCGCATATAGGCACCGCCGCGTTTGGTTGTAATGGCAAGAATGGCGCCAATCACTCCAAGCAGCGCGCCGCTGGCCCCCAGGGAGAAATGACCGCGAAGGGAACTAAAAAGAAATCCGATTGCGCCCGTAAACGTATAAAGAAAAAGAAAACGCGGAGAGCCGTAAACTTCCTCCAAAGTGGGTCCGACTTGCATGAGGGTCATCATATTGAACCCGATATGAATCAGCCCGCCGTGGAGGAACATGGCGGTAATCAGACGCCAGAATTGATGATCGATAAGGACTGAAGGGCCATAAATTGCGCCAAGTTTGTAGGAAGAGATTGCATCCAGGCGCCAGAGAATATTCAGGCCGCCGGCTTGGCCAGCTTGCATGGTGAACATGAGCTGAATGATGAAGAGAAAGAAATTCAGGCCGAGGAAGATAGTCGAAACAGGTGCGTCGAGGCCAGTGATGCCGGAGAGTTTTCTGGTGAGGGCCGCGAGTGAGAAAGTGAGATTGGTGCCGCACTCGTGGCATTTGGTTGCCGAGATTCCGACGAGAGAGCCGCAGGCGGGGCACAGCTTTGGGCGAGGCTGCTGTTCGCCGCCGCCGGAGCCGAAGACACCGGCGAAGGATCTTTTCAGGCGGTCGAGACGTATTTGCCAGCGATAGGGAAGTGCCAACGGGGCTCCTTTAGAGCGGTAAGTTCCTTGCGGCCCGCTTTGCGCGTTCCTATAATACCGAAATTGGTGTGAGAGCTCGTTTTACGCGGGCAGGCCAGTTTGAATTTCGACCTCTTGCGTCACGAAAAAGGAAATTCAACCTGGCCAGCCCGCGAATGTGGGGAACTATGGACAAACTTGAGGAAATCGGCAAGAGGTTGGATGAAGAATTGATGCGATTGCGGAAGTTCGTGGAAGAGGATTTTGCGCCGGAAGCGGAGAAGAGGAGCGCGACGTTCTTGCGCGAGGTGTCGGAGAAATTGACGGAAGCCGCGGGATGGCTGGAAAAGCGGCGAACGGCTCGAGAAAAAGAAACGTCGAAGGTTTCCTCTTGAGATTGTCCGCGACGTGGGCAGCAAGAGCGGGGTTTGCCGGGATTGGGCGGCCCCTTTTTTATTTGGGTGCGATTTTAGCTTTGACCGTGGCCGGCGGATGCGGAGGCAGAAGGCCCATTGTGAATCGCGGGCCGACGCAACCGGTGTCCACGCCCGCGGAGACGGAAGAAGAGGCGAAACGATCGACTTCTGTCGAACCGCAACCGAAACCTGCAACGCCCGCGCCTGCGAGGAAGAGCAAGGCAGCGGATATTCCGGCGGCGACTCCAAACAGTATTTACACGGAAGAAGGAAATGCGTCGTGGTATGGCGCGCCGTTTCATGGGCGGAAGGCGTCGAACGGCGAGACGTACGACATGAATAAAATGACGGCGGCGCATCGGACGCTGCCATTCAACTCGATGGTGCGCGTGACAAATTTGAACAATGGGAAGAGCACCACGGTGCGGATTACGGATCGCGGGCCGTTTGTGGATAACCGGATTATCGACTTGTCGAAAGCGGCGGCGCAGGAGATTGAGTCAATTGGGCCGGGGGTGGTGCCGGTGCGGATTGAAGTGCTTTCGGGGCCGGATCCGTTTTCGGGATATTTTACGGTGCAGGTGGGAGCGTTCAAGGACAAAGGAAACGCGGACCGGTTGAAAGAGAGACTGAGTGTGGCGTATGCGCCGATTTACATTCAACAAGTGAATCTGGATGAGGGGAATTTTTACCGAGTGCGCGTGGGGCGCGTATCGGGCGAGCAGGATGCACAGAAGCTGGGGGAGACGCTGCGCGCGAAGGAAGGATTTTCCCCGATGATTTTGCGGCTGGATGACGGCAACGGCGGGGAGAGCACGCCATGAGCGCGAATTGTTTGTTCTGCAAAATTGCGGCGAGGCAGATTCCCGCAAAAATTGTGTATGAAGACGCCGATGTGTTTGCGTTTGCGGATATCAACGCGCAGGCGCCGACGCACTTGCTGATTTGCCCCAAGGAGCATTTTGCTTCGCTGGAAGAGGCGACGGAGCGGCACGAGGGCGTGCTGGGAAGGATGGCGCTGGCGGCAGCGAAATTGGCGAAGGAAATGAATTTAGGCGGCGGGTACCGGACCGTGGTGAATACGGGACCTGGCGCCGGGCAGACTGTTTTTCATTTGCATATGCACTTGTTGGGTGGAAGAGAATTTAGCTGGCCGCCGGGGTAGAGAAAGTCACTAGTCGTCAGTTTTCAGTCGTCAGTGTGAACGAGCAGAATGAAGCGAATGCTGTGAATTTTTGTTCGGACCACGCGAGGATAGCAAAGATCCCGCGAATAGGATTCAGTTGGAGGAAGCGATGAGTTTGCGGAAATTGGCGGTGGCTGGCGCGTTGTCGTTTGCCGTGGCTGGATTGAGTTGGGGACAGGGTTCCCCGGGCGCGAAGCAGTTGACGGTGGAGCGAATTTATT
Source organism: Acidobacteriota bacterium (assembly GCA_018268785.1). Taxonomy (GTDB): domain Bacteria; phylum Acidobacteriota; class Terriglobia; order Acidiferrales; family UBA7541; genus Acidiferrum. Next base: position 13,463 of record JAFDVY010000021.1, read on the forward strand.
CTCAGCCGAGTTTGAGCGGGAGGCTGACGCGGGGGCTGGCGTGGACGCCAGATGGAAAAACGCTTTCGTATTTTGAATCGACGGGAAGCGGGAAAGGCACGAAGACAGCGCTTTGGGGAATGTCCGCTGCAACCGGTGAGAAGAAAGAGATTGTACCGGCGGAGAAGCTGGAGAGCGCGCTGCCAGAGGACAAGTCGAAGCCGACGCAGGCGACAGGGTTGGGGAGGCGATCGCCGGCGGAATATCAATGGGATCCCAGAGGAGACGCAATTTTGTTTGTGGGGCCAAATTCGCTGAGTTGGTACGACTTGAAGACGCAGCAGGCGAAGGCGATTGTGTCGGGGAAGGAAGCAATTGCGGATGCAAAGATTTCGCCGGACGGGAAGTGGGTTTCGTTCGTGCGCGGGCACAATGTGATTGCGGTGAGTGTGGCGGACGCAAAAGAGCGGGCCTTGACGAGCGGCGGGACGGAGGAGATTCGGAAGGGCGAGCTGGATTGGGTCTATCCGGAAGAACTGGCGATTTCGACGGCGTACTGGTGGGCGCCGGATTCCTCAGCGATTGCATTCTTGGAGATCGATGAGCGGAAGGTGACGAAGTATCCGCTGGTGGATTTTGAGTCGTATCACGGCGAGGCGGAAATGGAGCCCTATCCCGTGGCGGGCGGCGCAAATCCGATCGTTCATGTCTACGTGGCGGGCGTGAAGGATGGAAAAGAGCGACTGATGGATACGGGCGCGGAGACGGATCAATACATTCCGCGCGTGGCGTGGCTGACGGACTCGAAGCAAGTGGCGATTGAACGGCTGAACCGGCGACAGACACAGCTGGATTTGCTGTTTGCGGATGCGAATACAGGGAAATCGCGAACGGTGTTGACGGATAAGGACGAATCTTGGGTGAACGTGAACGACGATCTTTATTTCTTCAAGGACGGCAAAAGATTTTTGTGGGGAAGCGAGAAGTCAGGCTATCTGCATTTGTATTTGTACGACCTGAGCGGGAAAGAAATTTCGCCGGTGACGAAAGGCGAATGGGAAGTGACGGGCGCGCCAACCGTGGACGAGGCGAAGGGGCTGGTGTACTTCACAGCGACGGAAAAATCGCCGACGGAGCGGCAAATCTACCGGGTGGCGCTGGATGGGAGCGGATTCACGCGGCTTTCGAAGGAAGATGGGACGCATGCGCCACGGTTTGCTCCGGATGGCGGGGCGTTTGAGGATACGTATTCCAGCGCGGACGTTCCGACGAGGCAGGATTTGCGACGGGCGGATGGAAGCACGATTGCGGCGCTCAATGAAAACAAAGTGGCCGAACTTGCGGAGTATCAGCTTTCGAGACAGGAATTTTTTCAAGTGAAGGCGCAGGACGGCGCTGAGTTGAATGCTTGGATGATCAAACCGCCGAACTTCGATGCAAGCAAGAAATATCCCGTGCTTGTGTACACGTACGGCGGGCCTGGCGCGCAGGTGGTTCTGAATGCGTGGGGCGGGTCGACCTATTTGTGGCACGAGATGCTGGCGCAGAAGGGATTCATCGTGTTTGCGCTGGACAATCGCGGGTCAGCCGGGCGCGGGCACGTTTTCGAAAAGCCGATTCGCTTTCATTTTGGCGCGCAGGAGCTGGCGGACCAACGGGATGGCGCGGGCTGGCTGAAATCGCAGCCGTACGTGGACGGCGACCGGATTGGAATCTGGGGCTGGAGCTACGGCGGGCACATGACGCTGCATTTGATGTTTGAGGCGGGCGACATTTTCAAGGCGGGATTCGCGGGCGGGCCGGTGACGAATTGGCATTACTACGATTCGATCTACACGGAGCGGTACATGGGATTGTTGCCTGAGAATGAGAAGAATTACGTGGCGTCGTCTCCCGTGACGAATGCAGGGCAATTGCGGGGGCCGCTACTGATCGCTCATGGAACGGGCGACGACAACGTGCACTTTGCCAATACGCTGGACGTGGTGGATGCGCTGATCGCGAAAGGAAAATCGGCGGAAGTGATGCCGTTCCCGGGACGCGGACACGGCGTCTCCGATCCACTGGCGCGAATCGTGCTGATGAATCGCGTGACGAAATTTTTCGAGGACAATTTAATGTCCGGCAAGAATTGATTCGAAACGGAATCGAAGCTCAAGGAGCGACAACGTCTTTGAGCTTTGGTTTGACTTGCAGAGCGGCGAGGCTGGAAGCATCCCAGCCGCCGCCGAGCGATTTGACGAGAAGCACGCTGGTGACGAGTTTCTGGCCGCGGATGACGGCCATTTGCTGCTCATTGTTGAGCAAATTCTGCTGGGCGCTGACGACATCCAGATAGCTGACCAGGCCGCCGGTGTAGCGGCTTTCGGCAATGGCTAGAGTGCGGCGCGCGGCATCGACGGCATCTTGCTGAGATTTTTGCGCTTCATTCAGAACAACCATCCCCGTGACGCTGTCTTGCACTTCTCCGAACGCATTGAGAACAGTTTGACGATAGCCTGCGACGCTGGCGTCATATCCGGCTCTTGCGAATTGCATTTGCGCGCGACGCTGGCCGCCTGAAAAAATAGTCTCGGCAGCATTGGCGCCGATGGCCCAGACAGTGCTTTGCACGTTCAAAAGTTTTGCGATATCGGCAGCTTGCCAGCCGCCGTTTGCATAGAGAGTCAAGGATGGAAAATACGCGGCACGAGCAATTCCAACTTGCGCGTTGGCGACAGCCATCTGACGTTCAGCTTCGGCGATGTCGGGACGGCGCTCCAGAAGATCGGAAGGGATGCCTGCATTGATCGCTGGCGGCTCGGCGTCGAGCTCTTTTGGATCGAGATGAAAATCGGGTGCGGGCTTGCCGACGAGGATAGCGATGGCGTCTTCGAGTTGTTTGCGCTGTTGCCGCAAGAGGATCGATTGAGTGCGGGTCGTGTTGAGAAGAGTTTCTTCCTGTGCGACGTCGAGGCCGGAGGCGATGCCGCCCTTGTGGCGCGAATTCACAAGATCGAGGCCTCTCGAAAGAGTTTCTACGGTGCGGCGGAGGAGCGCGATTTGCGCGTCTACCTGGCGAAGCGTGAAGTAGTCGGCCGCGAGCTCCGCGGCGACGATCAAACGTGAATTTTCGAGATCGGCAGCGGTGGCTTGATAAGAAGCTTGCGCGGCTTCGATGGTGCGACGGCGGCGGCCGAAAAGATCGACTTCGTAACTGACCGCAAATGGCAGCGAATAGGCAGATTGCGTGATTGGGATACCGTTTGCGGGAGATCCGATGGTGGTGGCGCGATTGCCGGAAAGGCGCTGTCGTTCGGCGAACGGCGAAGTCGCGAATTGCGGGAATTGGGTGGAGACCTGAATCGCGGCGGAAGCGCGAGCTTGTTCGAGATGTGCGGCAGCAATCCTTAGAGTTTGATTGGCGGCGAGAGAATCTTTTTCGAGCGCGTTCAGCGTTTCATCGTGAAAAACTTCCCACCATGCGCCCTTTGAGAGCGAATCGCTGGGAGCGCTTTCGCGCCACGGTTCAGGCGCGTCCCAATGTGCGGGAACCGGGGCTGAGGCGCGCTGGTATTTTGGGCCGACGGTGCACCCTGCAAAGAACAGAGCGAGGCCTGAGAGCAAAAATCCAGTCGCGCGGCCGCTCTTCAATTTTTGGCTCCGGGCTTTGCTCCTGCAGATGCGGGAGCACCACCAGATCCCGGAGAAGCAGGAGCGGCGACGGGCTTCTGGGGAACCTGTTTTACGTTGACCTGCTGGCCGTCTTCGAGCGAATCGGCAGGGTTGAGAACAATCCAGTCAGACGCCGAGAGGCCCTGCAGGACTTCGAGCGTGGTGCCATAGTCGCGGCCAATGGTGATCGGCTGCAAGTGGAGTTTGTTGCCGGAATTGACGACGACGGCGCGCAACCCTTCGGCCCGGAAGAGGAGCGCGTTAACGGGGACCTGAACATGTTCGCCCCCGACTTGCACGGCGAGATGAACTTGGGCATAGCCGCCGGGAAGAAGTTCACCTGCGCGATTGGGAACGTCGACTTCGGTCAGGAGCGTGCGCGAGGCGAGATCGATGGCTTCGGCGGTGCGGACGACTCTGCCTTCAAACTTTCTGCCGGGATACTGCGTGAGCTCGAGGTAGGCAGGCAGACCGGCGCGAATAGATGGAGCGCTGGCTTCCGGCACGTTGACATAAACGCGAAGGGGATCGGTTTGCGCGAGCGAGAAGAGCTCTTGGGAAGCGCCGCCGTTGCCCGCGTTGACGAGCTGGCCGATGTCCGTCTGGCGACGAGTCACAACGCCACTGAAGGGGGCGACCACATGTTTGAAGCCTTCAAGCTCTTCGAGACGGCCGACGTTGGCTTCCGCAGATCTCACGGTTGCGTTTTTCGCAGCGAGATCGCCAACCGCGTTGTCAACTTCCTGTTTGGAGACGCCGTCCGTTTTGATGAGTTCCTGGAGGCGATCGGCGGTGATCTTAGAAAGATCGGCGTTGGCTTGGGCCGTGGCAAGATCCGCCTTGGCTTGCGACAACTGCTGATCGACTTCGGGAGTGTCAATGTCAGCGAGCAGGTCGCCTTGTTTTACGCGGGTTCCGATGTCGTGGTACCACTTTTTAACATAACCGCTGGTGCGGGCGTAAATCGGAGATTGGACGTAGGCCTCCATTGTGCCGGGCAGGACAAGATCTTCCACGCCGCTCGCGGCAGTGGCGTGAATGACGGAGACGGTGGGGATGGCGTGGGCCTCGGTTTCTTTTGCCAGGGCGCGATACTGCGAGCGGCGCTGAATCAAGGTGAAAGCGCCGGCAACGACGAGCACGACAACGACAAAAAACAATAGGACAAAAATGCGGCTTTGCTGCCGCGGTTTGGTTTCGTCCATCTGAGCTTCCACTGGAATTCACCTTCCCTCAAAAACTGTAATCACGCAAGGGCCACGCGTTTTTCGCGGCGGCTGTGAATCATCGAGAAGACGCACGGGACGAAAAAGAGCGTTGCGAGTGTCGCAAAGAGCAGTCCGCCGATTACGGCGCGGCCGAGAGGGGCATTTTGCTCGCCGCCTTCGCCGAGGCCGATGGCCATGGGGACCATGCCGATGATCATGGCGAGAGCCGTCATGAGCACGGGGCGGATGCGGACAAATCCCGCTTCCAGAGCGGCATCGCGGGCACTTTTTCCTTCGGCCAGTTGTTCGCGAGCGAAGGAAACCATCAAGATGCTGTTGGCGGTGGCTACACCCATGCACATGATCGCGCCAGTGAGAGAAGGGACGTTAAGGGTCGTGCGTGAGATGAGGAGCATCCAGCAGATGCCGGCGAGGGCGCCGGGTAAAGCGGTGATGATAATGAATGGGTCGAGCCACGACTGGAAATTGACGACGATAAGCAAATAGGCGAGCAGGATCGCACCAGCGAGGCCGATGCCCAAGCCTACAAAGGACGTGCGCATCGTGGAAACCTGGCCGCGAATCACAACATGGCTGCCTTTTGGGATGTCGTTTTTCATGTCAGAGAGAATTTTGTAGACCATTTCAGAGACGCTGCCGAGGTCCGCGCCATCGACGGACGCATAGACATTGATCATGGGCTGCGCATTGTAGTGAGAAACGCTGGCCGGGCGAACCGTACTTTCAAGTTTGACGAGGTTTGCGAGAATCTGCGGGCGCGTTCCTGGAACATCGTTATTTATGGGAGTGTTTTGCAGAGCCTGTAAACTGTCAATGCGATATTGGGGAGTTTGTACGGCAACGCTGTAGTTGACGCCATTCTGCGGGTCGAGCCAGAAGCTGGGCGCGGTTTGGAAGCTGGAGCTAAGAGAGACAAGCACATTCTGCGCGACGTCGCGTGTCTCGAGGCCGACATACTGGGCACGAGTGCGATCGACATCGAAGTGAAGAGTAGGAGCGTCGAAGGCCTGTTGAACGTGGACATCCACGGCGCCAGGGACATGCTGCATTTTTTCCGCCATCTTCTGCGCGAAGGCGTAATTCGCCGGCTGCGCGGCTTGCGTGCCGGTGATAGCGACATCAATCGGAGCGGGAGTGCCGAAATTCAGGATTTGCGTGACGATGTCGGCAGGCTGGAAGAAGAACTGGACGCCGGGGTAAAGCTGAGGGAGTTCTTCGCGCAATTTATTGATGTATTCGGCGGTGCTCTTGGAGCGTTCGGGCTTTAGCTGGACGAGAATTTCGGCGTCCGAGGTGCCAATCGTTCCTGCATTGCTGTAACTCAGGTTGATACCGCTGTAAGGAAGCCCAACGTTGTCGAGCAGGGTAACGATTTCATTTCTGGGAATCGTTTCGCGGATCGTCTGATTGATTTGATCGGCAAGGCGCGCGGTCTCCTCAATCCGCAGGCCGGTTCGAGCGCGCACATGCAAGCGAATCTGGCCGGCGTCCACACTTGGAAAAAAATCGCGGCCGAGCACGAAGACAATCGAGCAAGAAAACAGGCAGAAAAGCACGAAGGCTCCCGCAAAAGCGCGCGAGTTTTCAAGAATGTGTTCGAGGGCGTGGCGATACCCTTCGCGGAAGCGCTCGAATCCACGCTCGAAGCCCTGTTGGTAGCGGCGAAAGAAACCCTGCTTCTCGTCAACGTGATCTTCGGCGTGGTATTCGTCATCCGCGCTGAGAAGGTACATAGCCAGGGTGGGCACGATGGTGCGCGACCACATATACGAAGCCAGCATGGCAAAGCTGACCGCTTCGGCGAGGGGAACGAAAAGATATTTTGCAACGCCGGAGAGGAAAAACATGGGGATGAACACGATGCAGATGCAGAGTGTGGAAACGAAGGCAGGCACGGCGATCTGTTGAGCGCCGTCAAGGATGGCTTGAACGGTTTCCTTGCCCATGGCCAGATTGCGGTTGATGTTCTCGATTTCGACAGTCGCATCGTCCACAAGAATTCCGACCGCAAGAGCCAGACCGCCGAGGGTCATGATGTTGATCGTTTCGCCGAGAGCGGCGAGGAGAAGGACGCTGACGAGAATCGAAAGCGGAATCGAAATCAGAATGATGAGCGTGCTCTTCCAGTTGCCGAGGAAGAGAAGGATCATGATGACGGTGAGGCATGCGGCGATCAGCCCTTCGCGCAAGACGCCTTGAATGGATGCGCGAACGAAAAGAGACTGGTCGAAGAACTGGCTGATGTTGAGCCCGGCAGGGTACTGGGCTTTGTTGTATTCGAGCATCGCCTTGACGCGATCCACAATGTCGAGAGTGGAGGCATTGCCGGTCTTGTAGATGTTCATCAGCACGCCTCGGCGGCCGTTGTTGAGCACGATGTTCGTTTGCGGAGAAAAGCCGTCGCGAACATGGGCGACGTCGCGCAAGTAGGTTGTAGCGCCGTTGACCGTTTTAACCGGCAAATCGTTCAGCTCGCCGACGGTCTGCGGGCTGCCATTCATCTCAACCGTGTATTCGAGCGAACCCATTTTTGCCGTGCCGGTCGGGAGGATCAGATTTTGCGCGGCAACGGCGTTGACGATGTCCACGGCAGACAGGCCGTGGGCCTGGAGCGCCGCAGGGTCGGCATCGACGGAAACAAGCCTCTGCTTTCCGCCGTAGGGAAAGGGAGTTGCCGCCCCCTGAATGGTTGCGAGTTGGGTGCGAATGAAATTGTTACCGAAGTCAAAGAGCTGTTGTTCGCTAAGCGTATCGCTGGTGAGCCCGAGCTGAATGACCGGAACGGTTGAAGCGGAGTAAATGATAACGAGGGGCGGAGATGTTCCGGGAGGCAAAAAACGCAAGAAGGTTTGCGAAATTGCGGCAGTCTGCGCGAGGGCAGTCTGGATGTTTGCCCGTGGCTGAAAATAAATTTTAATGACGGCGACACTGGGCAAGGATTGGGATTCAATGTGTTCTACGTCATTGACGAGGGTGGAGATGCCGCGTTCCACGTTGCCGGTGATCCGCAACTCCATATCCTGAGGCTGCAAACCTTCGTACTTCCAGACCAGACTAATGACCGGGATGTTGATTTCGGGAAAAATATCCGTTGGCGTGGTCGGAATCACGACGCCTGCAAGAAGAATGATGACGAGCGCCATCACGATAAACGTGTAGGGCCTTTGCAGCGCTAAGCGAACAATCCACATAGTGAGTTGTAAGTCCCTTAGGCGGGTCCTGTGTCAATCCCGAATTCCAAAAGCGCCGACTTTGACCTGCTAGGAGTTAGACTCCTCGAAAAGAAGTTTGGGGTACGGCGCGCCCGCTTCGTACGATATATCCGCGCAACTACATTCTTGCCAAATACTATAAGCCAGAACGATTCAGCAAGAATATGGATGCGCCGGGCGGGAACAGGGTCACACGCTTGAGATTCCAAATTGGCTGCAAGCGAGCAGTAAAAATCAACGATGAGTGAGCGATTTTTTCGATGCTACTTGTGATCCATGGTGAAGACACCGTCCCAGTTGAGCGGCGGTTCGTCGAAGAGGTATTCCTGGCAGCGTTTCCAGTAGGTGCGAGAAGGGCCGTCGGCGGGCCACTTTTCGAGGATGGATTGGAAGGCGCTTTGCGCGTCCTGCCATTTGCGGGCCCGATAGAGAGCGCGGGCGGCGGCGAAGCGCGCGAGAATTTCCTCTGTTTCTTGAGACGTTTCCGAAGAGCGTGCGATCAACTCATAGATGATGACGGGTTGCAGTTTGCCTTTGACGCGGATGAGATCGAGTTCGCGGAAGACGAAACCGGCGTCTTTTGAGGCGCGGTAGGTGCTTTCGTTAGCGAGAATGTGCGTGCCGTAGTCTTTGTTGAGGCCTTCGAGGCGAGAAGAAAGATTCACGGCGTCGCCAAGAGCGGTGTAGCCATAGCGCAGGGAAGACCCCATGTTGCCAACGCTGGCGACGCCCGTGTTGAGGCCAATGCCGATGTCGAGGTGCGGCTTACCTTCGGCTTCCCATTGTTTTTGCAATTCATGAACCCGCTTCATCATGTCTAGAGCAGATTCGCAGGCGCGACCGGCGTGACCGGGTTCTTCAAACGGCGCTCCCCAGAAAGCCATGACGGCGTCGCCGATGTATTTATCGAGCGTGCCCTGGCGTTCGAAGACGATGCGGGTCATGTCCGAGAGATAGAGATTCAAGAAATGCGCGAGATCCTGCGCGTCGAGTTCTTCGGAAATTGTAGTGAAGCCGCGAATGTCGCTGAACATGACACTGATTTCGGTTTTGCGCGGCTCGACGAGCTGAGGATTAAGCAAAAGGCGGCGAATGACTTCGGGACTGAGGTATTGTCCAAAAGCGGAACGCACGCGGCGTTTTTCCTTTTCTTCGATGAGAGCGCGATACAGAGAGACAAGGACGACGTTGCCGGTGAGAGTCATGACGGGAATGGTGAAATTAAGCCAGTAGCCGCGGAGAAATGCGAGGTAATCGAGCGCGACGAGAACGAGGATCAGACTCATGCCGTACCACATCCAACGTGGGGGCACGAGGGCCATTGCGAACCCAAGAGGCAGACCGAACAGCAATACCAAACCAAGATCGAACATCTCCTGGTGAAATCCGCGAATGAGAGTCTGATGGTTCAAGAGATTGTCGATGACATTCGCGTGGAATTCGACTCCGGGATAACTGATGCCGCCGTAGGGCGATGTCCGAAGATCCGCAATTCCTGTGGCGGAAGCTCCGATGATGACGATCTTGTCCCGAAACGTTCCCGGCTTGATTTTCTTCTGTATCACGTCGGCTATGGAGTAGTAGGGATAGGTTTCGCGCGGCCCGCGATAATTGACCAGCACACGCCCCAGCCAATCCGGGTGGACTTCAAGTTTTTCGCCAAGTCTGATTTTGTTGATTCCGTCGGGCCGATAGTCGACCACGATTTGTTCCGTCTTCAGTCCGTAGTAAAGACGAAGAGCCTGCAGTTCCATGGAGCCATACAGGTCGAAATCGGAAGCATCGTTCGAGCGGCCAAAGGGGAGCACCAAGCTGCCGCGGCGCAGAACGCCGTCCGCATCCGATGCCGCGTTGAAAAAGCCAATCGTTCCCAATTCATTTCCGTTGTTTTCCGAGTTCGCCAGTTGCGGAATGTTGGCAATGGTCGCATCGAACAGCAGATTGTGATACTCGTAGTTCTTCAGCAAAGTCGCGAAGTCTTCTTTCCCCGTGGCGGGGCGAAGGGCGTCGCGGCTCAGGGCGTACCACTGAACCATCTCTGCGTACTTATCCAACGTGGCGTTGTCGATTCCCTGGACTTCCTTCCCTGTGAGATAAAAGTTGCCGAGCACAACCGGACCAAACCGCTGGATGGCTTTTCCGAACTCGGCATCCACGTCGTACTTTCGCACCAAATCGAGAACCTGAGCTTCGGTTGCCGGGTCGATTTTCTCGCCGCGTCTTTTCCGCTCTTCGAGGCCCAGCCAAAGATCGCGAACGGGTGCGGCTGTGGTATCGGGCTTGTCGAAAGTGATGTCAAATGCCGCGACTTTGGCGCCGTCGGCGTGAAGCTCATCGAGCATTTGCGCGAAGTATTTGCGGGAGAACGGCCATTTCCCCAGGACTTCCTGGGAACGCTGATCGATTGCGACAATGACGATGCGTTCGTCGGGCGGCGTCAGGCTGGGAGAACGATACCGAAAGCGGGTATCAAGGGTGTTGTATTCGAAGCGCTTGAAGAATTCCAAGATTGGCGCGGAATCTTCCTTGAAGAAGGTGAAGTAATAAAGCGTGAGGGAAGCGAACGTGATGCCGAGGCTGATGAGGAAAGAAGAGCGGTGACGCCACCAGGAGAGGAGGAGCTCGTAGGCTCCGTAAGCGAGACGGCCTTTTTTCCAATTCGATGATGAAGCCGCCATGCTGCGCATGTCCTGTTTTAGTACAGAAACTCGTATTCGCTAGACTGCACGGCGGAAACCTCAAGCAGGCCAATGCAGGACGCGCTATTGCTCAGTATTCTTCAGGGGCTGAAGCCCCTATTCTCTATCACTTCTACGTCGGGGCTGAAGCCCCGACCTCCTAGAAAGCATTTATGTAACTTCCAGAATTTCTGGGAAGCTATTCGCGGAAAATGAAATTCAGGCGGACGCCGCAAACGTCGATCAAGTCGCCATCGCTCAGGCGCGTAGGGCCGGGGATGGGCGTGCCGTTGACGGTTGGAGTTTTATCTCCCGGGCCGATGTAATAGCCATCGTCGCGCTGGCTGATTTGCGCGGCCATCTGCGGCTTGAACCAACCCTTCAAGCGAACGGTTGCCATGGCCGATTTGCCAATGGTCGTGAGCTTGTTGGTAAGGATGTATTCCTTATTCGCCGTGTTTCCGCTAAGGACTACGATGGTCGGAACCTTGATGCGGCCGGAAGCAAATTGCGTGCGTTCGCCCATGGCAGCGGCTTGCTGCAACATTTGGCGGCGCGCTTTCGTGTCCAGCACCATCGTTTCGTTGATCGCAGGCGCGGCAGTCTTGCGGCCCATATCGTAAGGAACGGGCGCGTCGTGACTGGCGTCAACTTTGATGTAGTGCTTGCCGATGTGAATCGAATCGCCGTCGTGCAATGTGGCGCGTTCGACACGAAGATCGTTGACGAACGTGCCGTTCAAGCTGTCGAGATCTTCCACGACGAGGCGAGCGCCTTCGTAATAGACGCGAGCGTGGTGATTCGAGACAGCGAGATTGTCCACCGGCAAATCGTTATCGGGCGAGCGACCGATGGTGATCGGGCGCGTGCCGATGGGCACTTCCTTGACCGTTTTCCCTTCGAACATGAGGCTGAGTTTGGGCATTTCAGTGTCCTCCGGCGGTGCCGTTCTTACTCGCGTGTTTGCGCCCCCCTGGGCGCAGCCAGGAAAACCAACCTTTGGATTCGTTTTCCAAACGAACTACGATTACAGAAATGTTGTCCGCGCCGCCGTTTTCATTGGCGATGGCAATGAGGCGCTCGGAAGCTTTTTGCGGATCGGTTTCGGCTTGCAACGTGCCGGCGATTTCCGGCTCAGTGACCATGCGCGTGAGCCCATCGGAACAGAGAAGCAAGAGATCGCGAGAGAAGAGCGCTTGCTCCTCGGAATCGACCTCGACCGATTCTTGCGTGCCGAGTGCGCGAAGCAGAACGCTTTGCATGTCGCTTTGTTCGGCTTCATTGGCGCTGAGGATGCCGCGACGAACCTGTTCTGCAACCAGTGAATGGTCGCTGGTGAGCTGCTGCAACATTCCGTTGCGCAAGAGATAGGCGCGACTGTCGCCAACATGGGCGATGCTGAGCGTGTTTCCGTTGACCCACATTGCCGTAAGAGTGGCGCCCATGCCGCTTTGTTCGGGATGCGTTTCCGCCGATTTGAAAATGTTGCGATTCGCAAGGTGTACGGCGCTAACAAGGCGTTTGGTTTGCGCAGCGAGGCCGGGAGCGGGATTTCCATAGAGTGGCGCGGCAGGATTTGTGTCGGCGTCCATGCAGTGCTTGACGACGGTTTCCACGGCAAGAGCGCTGGCGATTTCGCCGTGCGCTTCACCGCCCATTCCGTCGGAAAGGACGAAGAGGTTCAAGGGCTGAACGAGCCGAAAGCAGTCCTCATTGTTCGAGCGCACGCGACCCACATCAGTCGCGCCGCCGCTGAGAATTCGCACGAACACTCCCTTAAGAAGCTTGCGGCATCATGCCCACACCCGAAACGCGGAAGAGGATGAACACACCCATGCCGGGCAACTCTCATCCAACGCTAGCAGAGGCTGGTAGGGGGCGAAAGGAGGTGCGCCCAAGTGATTACTCACGGATTGATTACAGGGTGGTAAGGATTGGCTATACTGTTGGCTCTGCGGGAGTTGTTCCAGCCACCGCTGCGATTAACGGGACGAAAACTGGTCAGAATGGGCCCAAAAAAGAAGAAAAAACGGGTTGCGCGGGGTGCCGGCAAGAGCCGAGGCGCCCTAACTGCAGCTCGAGCCGGTCATGAGCTGGAAGAATTGAACCGAATCGGAATCGCCCTGTCCGAGACGCGGGATGTCGAGAGACTGCTGGGGATGATCTTGCAGAAGGCGCGGGAGATCACTTGGGCGGATGCGGGATCGCTTTATTTGGTGGAGGCTGCGGAAGGAGGGCAGCGGCTTCGTTTCAAGTTGACACAAAATGACAGTGTAGAATTTCCGTTTGCGGAGTCCGCTCTGCCGCTTACCGACCAATCGATCGCAGGATATTGCGCGTGGCATGGGAGAGTGGTTGAACTGGCGGATGCCTACCGTGTGCCAAAGAGCATGCCATTCCAATTCAACAAGACATTTGACGAGCAGACGGGATACCGGACAAGGTCGCTATTGGCGCTGCCGATGAAAAACGGCAAGGGGGAAGTGCTGGGCGTGCTGCAGTTGCTGAACTGCAAGCGATCGCGAAACGCGCGACTGGCGGATGCCAAAGCGGTGGCGCGGAATGTGCATGCGTTTCCGGAACATGCCGTGAGGCTGGGATTGTCGCTTGCCTCGCAGGCGGCGGTGGCTTACGAGAATTCGAAGCTGTACCACGACATCGAAAATTTGTTCGATGGATTTGTGAAAGCTGCGGTGAAAGCGATCGAGCAGCGCGATCCCACGACTTCCGGGCACTCGCAGCGCGTCTGCGAAATGACGGTAGCCCTGGCGGAGGCAGTAGACCGCGAATCGGTCGGACCTTATGCGGATTTGCGGTTTTCGCGCGAACAGATGAAAGAGCTGCAGTACGCGGCGCTTTTGCATGATTTTGGGAAAGTCGGAGTAAGAGAGGAGGTATTGGTAAAAGCGAAGAAGCTTTATCCGCTGCAATATGCGCGGTTGATGGATCGGTTTGATTATATTCGACGGGACATTGAAGCACGATGTGCGGAGCAAAAAGTGGAGGCGTTGCTGAAACTTTCGAAGAAGGAGGCGGCGCAGAAGCTGAAAGCACTGGATGAAGAAGCGCGAAAGCTTACGGCGGAGCTGGAACGCTGCGCCGAATTTGTGGCGCGGGCTAACGAGCCGACGATCCTGCCATCGGGAGACTTCGAGCTGGTGAGCGATATTGCGCAGAAGTCCTACAGCGATCCGCGAGGAGCAAGGCGGCCGTATTTGACCGCGGACGAAGTGCAACTGCTTTCGATTCCTCGAGGAAGTTTGGCGGAAAATGAGCGGCGCGAAATTGAATCGCATGTGGTACACAGCTTCCAATTTTTGGCGCAGATTCCGTGGACGCAGGAGTACAAGAGAATTCCCGAAATTGCGCGGGCGCATCACGAAAAATTGAATGGGAAGGGGTATCCATTCGGGCTGAATTCCGCGGAGATTCCCGTGCAGGCGAAGATGATGACAATCTGCGATATTTTCGACGCGCTTTCCGCGACGGACCGGCCTTACAAAAGGGCCGTCTCGACGGACCGGGCACTGGATATTCTGCGATTGTGCGTTGCGGAGCTGGAAGTGGACGCGGAATTGTTCCGTATGTTTGTGGAGTCTCAGGTGTATCGCGTGGCGGTGAAGTCCTGAGGGCCAGAGTTATCCTGCGGTTGGCTGCGATTATGGCGCTCCTTGCTGTTGTGCGCAGCGCAGCGGCGCAGACCCCTGCGGCGCCAGCTCCTTCCGGCGCCCGGATCCTGCTGGTGCCGCGGCGAATGATTTCCGGCGAGCGCGCGACGATCGCGGTGCTGGACGTAGGCGGACGACTGACGCCGGGCGTGACGATCCAGTTTTCGAATGGCGATAAGGTTACGACGGACACCACGGGGCGGGCATTGTTTGTGGCGCCGCTGACGACGGGTGCATTGTACGCATCGATTGAAGGACGGCCGGGTCGCGTTGCGACGGCGATTCTGCCCGCTCCTTCGGCGGCGAGCGCCCCGCGCATCGACTTGGCGCCGCGAGTCGCGTCCGCGACAGACCGATTCGAAATGACTGGAGCTGGGTTTTGCGGCGACGCCGACAAGAACCGGGTCACGATTGAAGGACAGCCCGCTTTAGTGCTGGCGTCTTCGCCGAATGCTTTGACCATTCTGCCGCCGCTTGTACCTCCGACCGGTCTGGCGGAAATCTCCGTGGCGTGCGGCAAAGAAGAGGCGGCGAGCATCAAGATACTCTTCGTTCTGCTGAAGCTTGAGGCGGATACTTCGTCCATGCAACCGGGCCAAAAGCGGACACTGAAAGTGAGCATTGGCGGGACGGAGGAAAGAGTGCAATTGGAAGCGCGTAACCTTACGCCGGATGTCGCCGACCTCGAAGGCGGAAATCCCTCGCGAGTCGTCAGCTCAGGCGGAGAGGCAAATTCGGCGGAATTTAACGTTACCGGAAAAAAGCACGGCAGCTTTCTGATTTCTATCCGGCTCGTGCACACGATGGCAAAGCCTCGGCGCTAGGCGGATTGCTTGTTGGCGGCAGGCAAGGCCGGCGCCGCCGGGAATTCTACCTCCAACTGCTCGCCGGTACTTCCCAGCATGGAGCCGAGGGTCGATTCCGCTCTTTCGAGTCTTTTTTCCGCTTCCGTGTAACTTTGTACCGCGTTTTTCAAGTGTGTGCCGATTTTTCCGAAGGGGTCGGCAAATTTTTCGAGCTGCGCTTGGAGGCCTGCGAGATTTTTCTGCATGCGCTTGGCATTTTCCTCGATTTGCATGCCTTGCAAACCCATCAGGATTACCTGCAGATGCGCGTAGAGCGTGTTCGGAGAAACCGCGACGACGCTCCTGGTGCGGCAGTATTCGTCGAGGGGGACTGACTTTGCGTCGGAGGTCATCAGCAATTCGTAATAGACGGTTTCACTGGGGACGAACATGAGGGCCACGGGAAGCGTGTTTTCATCGGGCAGCACATATTTTTTCGAAATATTGTCGGCGTGATTTTTTACGGCCGTTGCAAAAGCTTTGCGCGCGTCTTCGCCTTCGTCCGAGATGCGGCGATAAGCGTCGAGCGGGAATTTAGAGTCGATGGGCAAGAGCTTGTCGCGCAAATGAATCACGGAATCGGCGACTTCTCCGCTGCGGAACCGGTATTGAGTCTCGTAGCGGTCGCGCGGCAGACAATCTTCGAGAAGCCGCTCCAAGGTTACTTCTCCCAGCGTTCCGCGAGTTTTTGCTCCGCCAAGAATGTTCTGCAGGGTTTGTGTAGCCTGCGACATCTGGCTGCCGGCAAGTTGCACGGCGCCAAGCTGTTTCTGAATTTCTCCGAGCGTTTGATGAGAATTTTTCAGTTCGGTGGCCATGGCGGATTGCGATTGAGCGGCGATTTGCGCCGACTGCGAAACGCCATCCTGCAGGGTTTTCGTGACGCTGTCCAATCTTTGCGTAACGCTCTGCCCGATCGCGGCCACCTGGCCTGCACTTTGCGCCTGCGCTGTGGCCATCGTTTGCAGGTCGCGCCGCAATTCGCTCATTTGCGTTTCCACGCTTTGCGTGCGCCGCTGCGCTTGCGAGTTTTGCAGCGCGACCCAAACAGTGAGTGCAACCACGACCATCAGGCCGGCAATGAGAAATGGCGTCATCAAAGCTCCAGAGAATAGTTACACAAGTAATTCATCCACTTTACTCGCATCACGCGGTTCTGAAAACTCGGCGCAAAGAAAGAGGCTCCCGGCCGGAACCGGGAGCCTGAAGAGTTTTGTTCTCGCGGCTGTTACCAGACCAGTTTCAAGGCGAACTGGAACTGGCGAGCGTCGTAGGCGGCGGTTGGCTGGCCCGCGAGGCAGGTTGCGCCGGCGCTTGGATCGCAGAGTTGGTTGACAGCTGCGACGTTCGTGCGATTGAGCAGGTTGAAGCCATCGGCGATCAGGTTGAGCTTCAGTTTTTCGCCCAGCGGGATGGCTTTGGAGATGCGCAAGTCAATCTGGAGAAAGCCCGGGCCTCGGAAGGCGTTGCGGCCGAGGTTGCCATTGCAACCGCCCGGCGGCGCGACGCCAGGAACTGTGAACGGCGAGCCCGAGTTCGTGAGGCAAACGTCAGCGACGCCGAACTGCACCCCTGGAATAAACGGCGAGGTTGTGCCACCGCTTGTGACGACAGAGGGCCTTGCTTGAGAAGCGCCGAGATCAAGCCGCGTATCGGTACCGGTAATCACATTGAACGGGCGACCGGATGCGACTTCGATGATTGGCGAAAGGGTGATCGCGCCAAAGGCGTGCTTCCAGGCGCTGTCGCCACCCTTTGCAGAATCGGTGGTGAACACCGCGCTCGTTACCCAGCGATGGCGCTGATCGTTGACGGAGTTGCCGCGCTCGAGGAACGGGAAGCGGCTGTCCTGCGGTTCGAGAGTGGATTGCAAGTCGGTGCCGTCGTCGATGGAGTGCGACCAGGTGTAGCTGGAGAAAAGTTCCAAGCCCTTGGACATGCGTTTTTCGACGTTTACGGTCAGTGCGTGATACCAGGAACTGGCGTCGGAGAGCTGCGCGTCCACGCTGTTAAAGGGAACAGGAATGCCGAAGCCGAGGGGATAGTGCGCCAAGTGTGCCAGCGCAACCTGGTTGGCATACCCTCCTGCCGCCGCGGCGAACGAAGGATTCGGTCCGGAGGGGCGGAAGAAGTTGAAGAACGCAGGAGTGCCGACGAACTGGCCGTTTAGCGAAGCAATTGGGCATCCGAAAAGTACGCCGAGAGTTTGCGGCGCGATCACGCTTACACCGCAAGTGTTTGGACCGTTCGTGTTCGGGCCAAAAGACGCGGACGGCGCGACGACAGTCACCGGGTTAGAGAAACTGATGCCTGCAGCGGCCGCGTTGAGCGCATTGTTCGCAAGCAATTGCGGGTCCGTGGAGTTGATGTCAACGGGGCGGTTCAGATGGATGCCTCGTGTGTATTGGTAGCCTACGCTCATCTTCCAGGAGCCCGCGATTTCCCGTTCGATCGTCAGATTGCCTTGTTGCGCATAACCGAATTTGAAATTGGCTCCGACCGGCAAAGTGAAGGGAAGAATCGGCAGCGGGAAGCCGGCGTTCAGATAATTCTGGTTCGCGAAAAGAGAACCCGCGGCAAACGGGTCAAAGCGCTGTTCATTGGGCAAATAGCCTAGCGTCAATGAAGTCGGAAACGCCGGGTAGATGGAATTGGCGTTGAGCGCTCCCTGGAAAATCGAAGAGCCGTTCAAGTTGGCTGGAGTATCGAATTTCGTTCCGCAGGTCGCGGGGGCTGGGGCAGACAGAATGCCGCATGCAGAAGGAGTACCGCCCGCGGACAGGAGCTGCACCGAGCGGCCGCCGTCGGCAGTGACAGAGTCAAACGCAACGGCGAGCAAGGGATGGTCGTAGAAAAGGCCGTAACCGACGCGAACAACCGTTTTGCCGTTGCCCTTTGGATCCCAGGCAATTCCGAGGCGCGGCGAAATGTTGTTGTAGTCGCGGGGAATGCCTTCGACGACGCCGAGCGCTTTTTCGGCCGCGGCGTTTACCGCGGTGGCGGGAGCAAAGAGAGGCGTGATTTCGACGTCGTAGCGAACGCCGTAATTTACGGTGAGCTTTTTCGTCATCTTCCAGGTGTCTTGCGCAAAGAAGCCGATGGGAATGTTGTCGAAAGGCTGATTGGAATTGCCGATGCCTTGAATATAAGTGGTTGGAACGCCGAGGCCGTAGGATTGCGCGCCGTTCGTGGCGGGCAAGGCGGAGCCGAAAGGCGAGATGCTGCCGAAGTTAACGTCGCCGCCGAAATCGAGCTCGAAGATCTGCTGCTTGGCCGAGCGAAGCTGAATCAGGTTGAAGTCGCCGCCAAATTTGAATTCGTGCTTGCCCTTGGTCTTGTCAATAACGTCCGTGAATTGGAAACGGCGTTCGATGCGGTCAACGGTGGAATACGGTTCACGGCCGAAATAGGCGAAACCGGGAATATTGACGCCGATCTGGTCGCCGCCGGGGAGTGGAGAAAAACCGAAGTGGAGTCCGCGCCGTGCGAACTGGAAGCGGGCCTGATTGACGATGGTGGGATCGACAACGGTGTCGTGCTGGAAGGTGATGTTCAAATCGCGAACCTGATTCAGGCCGACGCGAGTGCCGGCGTTCTGTCCAAACACCTGATTTTGCGAAGTGGACTGAATGCCTGAAACGAGGGATGGAGAAACGCCTACTCGCAGGAAAGAGTGATTGTTGCTGTTCCAGTTCTGATCGAGGCGCGCAGACCAGAGACTTGTTTTTTCAGTGGCCGGAAAGTTGCCGCGCAAGGAATTCAGGCCGACATAGGAAGCAGGAAGAGGAACTAGTCCGGTTCCTACGCCTGAGCCCACGTTTGGTCCTACGGGCAAGCAAACGACGTTGTTCACTTGCGTACCAAGCGGGCAATTGACGGGCGCCGGGAAGAACTTCGAGCCGAATGCACCGGGAATTCCCAGAACACTCGAGATGGGCACGACAGATCCGTCCGCGTTGATGTTCATGTCGGCATTCAGGGCGACATTTGACGACGCGCCGGTCACGACCGCCGCCTGTGAAAGGCCGCTGATTTGCGCCTGGATTGCCGGATTTGCATTGGTGCACGCAGCACCGTTGCCCGTCAGCGCGCCGAGAGCAGCCTGATAAAATGCCAACTGTCCAGTGGGACCGCTCGTAAGGCTCAGCGGAACGGGGATGCAGGGAACGAGCCCGGTAGTTAGACCGAAGTTGCCTACGCCGATGCTGGAAAAGCCAGTCTCTTCGCGCTGGGTATATTCGTAAGAACCGAAAATGAAGGTTTTATCTTTGCGAATCGGACCACCAAGCGTCATACCGGTCTGCACGCGAGTGAAGCCCTGCTTGGTGGGCACCAGGTTGCCCGTCGCCGGATCGACTTGGCCTGAGAAAGCGTTGCGAGCCTGGAATGCTTTGTTGCGGAAGAATCCAAATGCGTCGCCGTGGAATTCGTTGCCTCCGCTTTTGGTGACGATGTTGATGACGCCACCGGTAGCGCGACCGTATTCCGCATTGTAGTTGCTGAGAATGAGTTGAAATTCCTGGACGGCTTCCTGGGAAACCGTTGCCCGGATGCCGTTTACGGAATTGTCGACGGCGTCCGCACCATCCACGGTGACTTGGTTCGAACGGGCACGCGCGCCACTGATGTTCAGGCCGCTATTGGGGGCGGGGCCAATTGTCGGAGACACGTCACGGGTCGTTTTTGAATCGAGCAGCGTAAAATTGATGTAATTGCGGCCATTGATGGGCAGGGAATTGATCTGGTTTTGGCGGATGGTGTCAGAGACTTCCGTTTTGGAAGTTTCAATGTGGGCGGTTTGACTGGTGACGGTGACGGTTTGTACTACGATTCGCAATTCCAGCCGCACGTCAAACGTGGCGTTTTCACCGACAGAAACGGTGAGGCTCTCATTTATATAGAGAGCGAAGTTTGCGCCGCCGTCCACGGTCATTTTGTAGGTTCCCGGAGACAGGCCAACGAATGTGTAATGGCCGTCATCGTTGGACGTGATGCCGCGTTCCGCCCCCGTTGCGTTGCTTGTGAGCGTGATCTTGGCACCGCGAACGGCAAGGCCCTGAGGGTCCATGACCGTTCCGGAAAGTGAGGCTGTGTTCTGCGCTGCAGCGATACCAGCCGAGACTAAAATCATTACGACGAGCAACATCCAAACGCACACACACTGCCTGCGTCCCATAAGTGCCTCCGAAATTGTCATCAGAATCGCCCGCTACCCCTAGCGGGGCGGCTGTACGCCGCGCTACGCAACAAGAGAATGAATACTCGGCTTCTCCGGTCTCGTCAACTGATTTGCTATTACCTTCCGTCTTTGCATAAACAGACACGCGCAAGTTATCCGGAAGAATTGAGGCGTTCAAGTGGCAAAGAGCGTCAAACGGCGTCAAACGACGTCAGAGGGCGGGCGAAAGGGCAGTTTCTGAATTAGGAAGGAGGGGTTAGAACTGCAAATGGCGCTGGACGAGCTTTCGAAGCTTTTCGCGGTCTTCGTCCTTCATGTGGACAAATTCGACGCCGTTACCGTCGGGGCCGATATTGCGGACAACCGCCGTGAAATGAATCTTGCGAAGGCCGGCACGAACTTCCAGTTGGATGGAGTCGCCGACATTCAATTTCTTGGGAGATTCGAGATAGGCGCCGCCCAGGCTAATTGTTTTTACCCGGGCTAACCCTGCGGAGCTTTGTTCGATTTGCGCGCGCAACGGTGAATCGAGCGGCACACGCGTGTAACGCCGGGGAATGACGAAGTTTGCGCCCGGCTGGCCGGCGGCTTCGAACGCGGCTCTTGCACGAGCGGAAGTTGGCCGGTTTTCGATAATAGCGAGTGCGTCTTCCGCTGCGGCGCGCAAGCCCGCGGGTTCCACATGGGTAAGGCCATCGCGCTTTTCGGCGAGTGTCTTGAGCAGTTCGGCCGCCTCTGAAGCGCGCATGCGGCCCAGGGCTTCGATAGCCTTAATGCGGACGAATTGGTCGCGCAAAATATCATGTTCGCCGGCGGCGATTTCCATCATTTGCGCGACGGCCGTGGATTCCTGTGCGAGGCCGATCTGGTCAATCATCATCGGTACAACCAGGGGATGAGCGTCGGCAAGGATGGCCGAGAAAACGAAAGCGGTGCTTTGAGAAATGGCGGCGTTCGCGGGACGCGAGAGCTCGCTGACAGCCAGGTCCTGCAGATTCCATTCCCAACTCGCGATCGCGCGGGGCAAGCCGCGAAGCAGGCGCTCCGCGTCGGCGATAGAGAGGAGCTTGATGGCGGCGCTAACGCGCTGGCGGCGCGCTTCGTAGAGGCGCGATTCGAGCAAATTCAAAACGGGAACGCCGATGGATCGCAGCAGGCGGGCCATCGCGGGGAGCGCCTCGAAGCCGCGCGGGTCTGTCAGAAGAAGCGTAAGGCGGTCCAGCAAACGTTCTGGATCGCGTTGTAGCAAACGGGGGAGCGCGGGGTCAAGCGCACGATTGGCAAGTGCGGCGTCAATCAGGAGCAGCCAGCGATCTTGCGCAACCAGGCGCTGTGCGAGAGTTTGCATATGCGCAAATTGCGGTTCGCGGGGCGTCCGTTCGAGGCCGACGAGGATGCTTTCGAGGCCGATGAAGTCGCCGCGCGTGACGGCAATGCGCCCGAGCGACTCGAGGAACGCAGCAAGCAAGGCTCCGGTTTCCGGAGTGGATTCCTTTTCGAGCGCGCTCAATGTGCTGCGGCTCAGGTCCTCGGGGAACTGATTCGGCCAGAGCGATTCGATGATCGGAGAAAGCTCGTTGAGGCCGGCGGACACTTCGCGGCGCGCGGCTGCATCTTCGAGGTCGAGGCGACGGGAATAGTTGAGCAAAATGTTGCGCGCTTCGCGGCGCGGCGCGTCCACGCCGGCATCGGCGAGTTGAGCGAGCGTCTGGCGCAAAGCGGCGACCGGAACGCACCAAATATCCGAACCTCGGAAAACGGAAGATTTTTCTCGAGGGGGAAGTTCAATCCAAAAACGCTCGACCAATTTTTCGCGATGCTTTTCGGCTGCCCATGCCGTGGCGACCGATGAAAAATGCTGCGATGAATGAGGGCCGCTGTAGGTGCCGGCGGAGACCAGAACGTCGGCAAGTTTGTAAACGGACGGGCGAACGGATTGTGCGATGAGCTGGCCTGCGCTGAACTCAGCGCTTAGAAATTCCAGAACAAGATTTTCAGATAGACGCTGCAAGTAAGGCTGCGGTTTTTCCGCTTCGCGGGGACCGTGCTGCGAAATTGCGCTGAGCAGCATGTGAACGGTGTCGCGGCTGGCCACTTCCAGCGCGCCGTGGATTGCGCGGGCCGCATCTTCGGGAGAGAGGCCACGAGCCGCTTCGAGCGGCGGAGTCAGACGCGCCAGCAGACGCAACCCCGCGCTTAAGTCTTCCAGATTCGGAAGGCGAATCGGAGCGTCGGCGTTTTCGCGCGGAGAGTTTCCTCCGTAGGCGACCAGCGCTGCGATCAAACTCGCCAGTACCGTGTCCACTTTTCGTTCCGTCTGCGTATTGATTTGAATCCCTTCCACGCCGTGCTCCAGGAGTTTCGCTGTCCACCAGGACTTGCTGTTCTTCTTGTGCGACTCTTCCGATTTTAGCAGGGCCGCCTTGATGAGCTGAGCGAGCGTGTCGAGTTCGCCTACATGAAAACGGCGTTCGAAGATCAAAGTTTGGATGCCGGCTCGCTGCAATTCGCTGGCAAGTCCGGCAAGTTCCCCCCGGACGTCCGGCAAAGCCGCTTCGCTGAGCTTTGGCATGATGATGCCGTTGCGCTCGATCCGGAGGGCGAGGCCATTCATCGCGAACGCGAACGACCGAAGCTGTTCGTAAGCGACTTCGAGGCTTTCGAGAACACGGGGGTGGTTGCGCTGATACAGCCGCTGAGAGCGCAGAAGAATCTGTAGGTCGCGCAGGCAGCGCTGGACTTCCAAAGCGGTTGGCTCGGAAGGTGAATAGGGGGAAACAATGGACGGCGCGACGGAAACTGGCGAAATGTTGCTGTTTCCAGTCGCAACGGGGGTGGCCTGCAATTTGGCGTCTTTGACTTCGCCTGAGTTTGCAAATGCTCTTAACACCGGTCTGCCGCTCCATGCGGGGTAGAGACACCCCTAGAGAGAATGGAGCAAGCCACATTCCTATCGAGCACGAACGTAAGTGCTTTATTTACAATAAGAATTTGTAGTGGTCCTAGAACCAAGGTTTCAGGAATGTAACAAAAAGTTACAGTTTCAGCCGTCTTTCGTCAGGTTTAAAATCGAGTAGAACAGCCATTTCTATTGTGCGCGAAGGCTTTCATGGACGTTGACCGTCCCGCCTTCGGTAGCCTGTACGGACCGCCGCGAAACGACAAACCCGTTCTTTCTAAGGGCGATGGTGTGGATTCCGGCCGAGATCTCGACGCGAGCTGGAGACTGTTTGCCTGTATCCGTACCGTCTACAATGATTTCCGCACCCGATGGTGACGTGTCTACCTGAGCCCAGGCGATGTGCTGCGATTTTTCCTTCATCTCTACATTCAGTTGCGTCTGAATGTTCGGTTTTACAGTGACGGTGTCGGAATACCCTTCATATCCCTGCATTCGCAAAACCAGGTTATAGGTATTCGGAGCAAGAGGAATCGTCAAAGGCGTTTGGCCGGACTGTTTGTCACCGTTGACGAAAACGTCCGCGCCAGGAGGCTGAGAGGTGATATGCAGCCCCATGGATGTGGCTTCAAGCGTGATTTTCTGATCAAGCGTCTTCCCAGCAGTAATCTGAAAAGAAGTTTGCATTGGCTGGAAGCCAGACTTCTTCACTTCTAGGTTGTAGCTGCCCGGATAGAGTTTGGGAAAGCTGCACGGCGTTACGCATTGCTCTCGCGTGTTGTAATCGCCCGTCACAACGGCAGTTGCGCCGATCACGTTGGTCATAACGTGAATGGCGCCGTTGCCTGCCGCGGGCACTGGATGCGAACTCGGCTCAAAGGTGCCGCCGGTATTCACCGTAGCGTCTTCCGTTTGAATGTCGTCCACGACTTGCACGCCGGCGGGGGCGCTCTTGAGGAACTTCAACATTTCCGCGTGCTCGGCAGGTTTCAGCTTGCCGGAAAGAGTCAGGGTGTTTCCGGTCCCCTTGATTTTCAAGCGGCCGGAAATCCCTTTTTCAGAGGCGGCTTCTTCAATGCGTCCCTTGAATTCCGCTGCGGCAGGGATCAATCCACCGACAGAGGCCGGATTGGAATTCCCGGAGTTTTTCGGAGCGTATTCCAGTTTCTTTTCGGAAACGGGATTTGCGGTCACGGGACTCTCTGAACTTTTCCTGATCGGAGCGGATTCGCCGGACGCACTGGCAGTTTCACTGCCAGTCGCTGCGTTATCGTTCGGTTGCGCGCTCTGAGGAGGGTCCTTTTCCGCAGGTGCGGTTCTCTGGATTTGATTTTGTTGCCGCGCGTCGTCGAAAACCGGCTTGATTTTTCTATAGCCGTAGACAATCACGCCAATCAGGATCAATCCAAGCAGAACGCTCCAAACCGGGCTGCTCTTGCGTTTTTCCGGAGTTGGCGCCAGCACGCCAGTTCTCCGCAACACCGGGGTTTGCGATGGTGTCGATGCGCGAGCTTGAAGGGAACGCGCCGTGTGAGCCGCTTGCAAATCGTCATTGTGGCCGATCAATGGTTTTGGCGAAGCAATGGTCGCCTCTGGAGAAGCGTTCATTACAACCGTGGCGGAAACAGGCGTATCCATCGCAGACAGCGCGCGGTAATTCTTTAAATCCTCGAGCATTTCCTTGCAAGTCTGATAGCGAGCCGACGGATCTTTTGCGAGAGCCTTCAAAATCACGCCGCTAAGACCCGGATGAATCGAAGGATCAATGGTGCGAGGAGGAACCGGATCTTCGTTCACGATTTTGTAGATGACCGTGGTGATGTTCTGTCCAGGGAACGGTTTTTCGCCCGTAGCCATTTCATAGAGCATCACGCCAAGCGAAAAAATGTCGCTGCGGCCATCCACGACACGCCCTTTCACTTGCTCCGGGGACATGTAACTCGGCGTACCCATCACATGCGCGGTTTGCTGCACGGTGCCAAACTGCAGAATTTTTGCCGTTCCGAAGTCGGTGACCTTCACCGTGTCGTCCGCGGTCAGCATCAAGTTTGCTGGCTTGATGTCGCGATGAACGATGTTGCGTTCGTGTGCAAATTGCAGCGCGTTGCAGGTTTGCTCCATGATGCGCAGAACCCGGGGCAGCGGAAACGCCTGCCCCGCGTCGAGCAAACCCTGAAGGCTCTTGCCTTCGACCAATTCCATCGTGATATAGAAAAGGCCTTCCTCTTCGCCAGCGTCGAAGACTACGACGATATTCGGATGAGTGAGCAACCCCGCGGCGCGCGCCTCTGTCTGGAAGCGATTGAGCAGTTCGGGTTTCGAGAGGCCTGTGCCTTCTTCAGAAAGCCGCAATGTTTTGACGGCGACGGTGCGGCCGATGACGGGATCAACAGCTTTGTACACGACACCCATGGCGCCGCGTCCCAGTTCGCCCTGGATTTCGTACCGTCCGGCTTTTGTCAGCGTAATCATTCTTCAAATGGGAGCAAATGGCGATTGCATGGGGATGCCTGCCACTGTGAATTTGTCCCCGGCCGATGCCGCTGCGCGGCTCCGGGCCAACAGACACCACTACGCCCTATTCCCGACGGTACCCAGTAAAATTTCATACGGTCAATCCGCCCGCAGTACCAGAGCCGCGAAAAAGGCACCTGTCCGCAACACGGTCACCAACACGGTCACCATGAAAACCCGCTACGGCAAGTGGTACGCACGATGGACAGGCCCAGACGGCAAACGCCATGAAAAGGCGTTCGCCTCAAAACGCGCCGCGAAGCACTTCCAGCAGAAGATGCAGCGCGAGCGCGAAACAAAAAAAGACCAGCGTCCGGCCCCAACATCGGCGAAATCGCACGGACGCTCGCGCAAACCGCAACGCGGAATTCCTTCCGCGCCGTCGCCAAAGAACTCGAAGCGCAAGCTGGCCGTCTAAAGCCGCGCGACCTACCGCCGCTCATCCCCAACGCCATGCTCGCCAGGTGGCGCAAGGAACTGCGGCCAAGCACGGCGAAGAACTATCGCCACGAGCTCGCCATCCTGCTACGCGCCGTCGCCGCAAACGGCGGCCCACGCATCGACCTGCCCAAAGTCCCAAAGCCGCAACAGCGCGGCATTACCGCCACGCCGGAAGAACTCGCGCGGATTCTCAAAGCGCCGCCCGCATGGCTGCGCCTCTTCATCCTCCTGTACTTCCAGTGCGGCCTGCGGCGCGCCGAAACGCTCGCCGTCACGCCGCGAAACTGGAACCCAGAAAACAAGACGGTCACCATCCCCATCAAAGGCGGAAGGACACGCACCGTGCACGTCAGCCCCGACGTGGAAGCACTCATCGTCAGCACCGGCAACCCAGACCCAGACACACCGTACCTCTGGGCACTGCGCGGAAGACCGCTACGCTACGACGCCATCACCAAAGCATGGGAGAAACACAAGAAGGCGTGCGGAGTGAACCCTCTGGTCAACGCACATGACCTACGAAGGACGGCGGCCACCATCCTCTACACGGCCACCAAAGACCTGCGCACCGCGCAGGAACTCCTCGGACACAAAAACCTGCAAAGCACGCTGAGCTACCTAGCGCCACTACACCCCGACGACGCCAGAAAGTACAGCGAGCTACTGCGCTTCCAAAACTTCCACAGCGAGGTGAAGCAATGAGCCCATCGGGAGACAAAACAAAAATCTGGTGCACGTGCGGCCACGGAAAGAGCTTCCACTGCTACGTCACGCAGGGAGAGAAGTCGTGCTCGCAGTGCGCGTGCAGAAAATTCACGAGAAGGGAGACCAACAATGCAGCGCTACAGAGTGGTGGTGACATGGGACGACAGACGCTGGGGACCGCAGATGGAGAAGCTAGCCGCCGAAGGCACGTCGGCGAGACGCGCGCTGAACAATGCGCTCCTCGGCTTCTTCTCGGACAAGAACAGACGGAAAGAACGCAGGGAAGCCCACGCGCACCTACGCGTGGAAATCTGGCGAGTCAAGAAGCCTCGCGCGGCTTAGGCCGCGCGAGGCCCTACATGTGGTGCGCAACCTGTTCGCAGGCTCGACGCCATGAACCAACAACGGAAGCGCGACTCTGGAAGTGCAGCATCTGCGGCTCGATCCGGCGCTACGAACTGCCCAAGAGGAGAAACCGGTGAGTGCCGGCCAATCCATCATCGATGAACTGCAACGCTACCCGCAGAAGTGGTGGGTGCGTCTCATCGTGGCGACCGACGCAGGAGTCCGCGTATGGCATCAGGAAGCCTACGTGAACGCACCAGACCAACTTGCAGCGGTCACCATCGCAATTGCCACCATCTTCGAGGAGAAACGCCTAAAGCGGTGGGACGAAGTGAACATCCTGTGCGACCCCGTCGCACAGGTCGACGTCACCCCACGCACGTAAACCAAACCACGGCCCAGCGGCATCTTCACGGATGCCGCTGGTGACCGCATCCCGCCAGCGGACACATCGAAGAAAAACCCTCGCACGGATAGGCCGCCGCGCCCCTCAAGCGGATACGCCTGGGTGGCCCCCCTCCCCCCATGCGCGGTCTCCGCTGCTTCGTTGGGTTCGTGGTGGGGGGCGGGGGGCCAAACCCGCGTGCGCCCCCCTCCCCCCAAGTCGCGCGCGCGGGAAAACCGCATTGCTTCGCTCGCGCCCGCGCGCGCTTCAGTCGCGCGGCCCCGCTCAGAGCAATCGCGCTTCGCCGACACATCGAAGAAAGAACACCACGACCCAGCGGCATCTTCTCGGATGCCGCTGGTGACCGGTCTGGGCGACGCACGGGCGGCGGGGCAAACCGTTCTGGCGCTGAAAACCGCGCATCCCCGCCGCCCTGACATCGAAGAAAGAACGGCCCTCAGGTGACCGTGGTCTGCGGCCCTAGACGGGCCGCGAGGGAGAAGTGTCCGGTTCTTTTCACGTTGTCACCAACAAGGTTTGCTTCGCAGCCGCATTTTTGGTTCCGCTGGCAGAAAACAAAAACGCCAGCGAAACCAAAAATGCGCTGCGAAGCAGTCTTCATCTTGCCCGCCCACCCCGTTCCACAGCGCCACCACCCCTCAGTGTGGAGACCGTGGTCGTGTGCCGCTGGCAGGGGCCCCTTCCCCTGCCAGCTAGTGCGGGTGGTGGCGCTGTTCCACTCCCCATCGGAAAAGAACCG
>JAFDVY010000220.1 GCA_018268785.1 Acidobacteriota bacterium
CGCACGCTCTTCATTGCAGTGTTTCTCAGCCTCTACATCATCGTTGTGGGGATTCCTCTCCTTCTTTGGACCGTGATTTCGCGAAATCCCGACGCGCTATATTGGGCGGGCGTAAAGGGCGTAATGTTTTTTGTACGCTCCGTCGGCGTGCGAGTGGAAGTGAGCGGGAGAGAGCGAATCCCACCTGGCGCTTGTTTGTTTGTGGCGAACCATACGAGTTCGGCGGATGCTCCGGCAGTAGTTGGCGCGATTCCCCGGCGCATCGCGATTCTGCTGAAAAAATCCTTGTTTGCGTATCCGATCGTGGGGCAGGCGTTCACGCTGGCGCATTTCATTCCGGTGGAGCGCGGCAACCATGACTCGGCGATTGCCAGTCTTGAAAAAGCGACGGAAGCGATGAAGGAAGGACAATCGTTTTTGATATATCCGGAAGGGACTCGCAGTCCGGACGGGCGTTTGCAGGAATTTAAGCGCGGCGCGGTGGTGATGGCCATCAAAGCCGGGGTGCCAATTGTGCCTATGGCCTGCGCCGGCGCGCACAAAGTAATGGAGAAGCGGTCGTTCGTGATTCGGCCAGGGGTGATCACCGTGGAATTTCTGGAACCCATCGATGCCTCGGCGTATACGTTCGAGCAGCGCGATGAGTTGAACAAGCGAGTGCATGCCGCGATGGCTGCGGCGCTGCCGGATGACCAAAAGCCGCTGGTGTAAATCGTCGTGCGTTCATCGCGCAACAATCCTGGAAAAAGCAGATTCCCCGGGCAGACACCGCCCGTGGAATGATACGTTCAGTTAGTTATTCCTCGCCTTAAGAGACCCGCCCCGATTTTTGACATTGCGAATCATTTGGCTTTTAGAGC
Source organism: Acidobacteriota bacterium (assembly GCA_018268785.1). Classification (GTDB taxonomy): domain Bacteria; phylum Acidobacteriota; class Terriglobia; order Acidiferrales; family UBA7541; genus Acidiferrum. The sequence continues at coordinate 861 of JAFDVY010000220.1, forward strand.
GGCGAGCTCTCCTTCCAATTCGCGGACGCGTTTTACCAGATCGGGCAAGCGGTTCATTGCTGCGGTAACTCGCAACCACAATTTGTTGTCCACAGCGGGCGATCCGGACTGAATTGAATGTGGCGGCGTGTCGCCAGGAAGGGCGCTCTTGGCGGTGACGATGGTGCCTTCCCCAACGTGGAGGTGGCCGGAACTTGCCGTTTGCCCAGCGAAGATTACGCCGCGGCCTGTGGTGGTGCTTCCGGCGAGGCCGGTTTGTCCGCAGAGCATGGAGTCGGGGCCGACGCTGCAAGCGTGGCCGATGAGAACGAGGTCGTCGATTTTTGTGCCATGGCCAATGCGCGTTTCGCCGACAGTGGCGCGGTCAATGCAGGAGTTGGCCTGGATTTCGACGTCATCTTCAAGGACGGCGGGGCCGGACTGGACGATTTTGTGCCAGGTGCCGTCTTTGCGTTTGGCGAAGCCGAGGCCGTCGGCTCCAATGACGGCGCCGTTCTGTAGAATGACGCGATTGCCAACGCGGCAAAATTCGCGGACAACGGTGTGCGAATGGGCAAAGAAATCGTCGCCGATGTGTGCGCCGCGATAGATGGAGACGGAACTGTGCAGAACAGCGTTTTTGCCAATGACGACATTTTCATCCACGAAACAGTGCGGGCCGATATGCGCGTTGGCTCCGATCTTTGCACTGGCGGCTATGACAGCCGAAGGATGAATTCCCGGCGTGTATGTGGGCGCTTGGTAAAAAAGTTCGAGGGCGCGGGCGAAAGCGAGATACGGATTGTTGCTGCGAACGAGGGCAAGCAGCGCCTGTCCGGGATCGCGCGAGACGGAAACCTTGTCGTCCACGAAGACAGCGGAAGCGCGCGTGGTCCTGAGCAGCGGCGTATAACGCTTGTTGGCAAGGAAAGCGATTTGGCCGGGTTGCGCTTCTTCAAGTCCGGCGACGCCGGTGATTTCTACGTCGGAAGGCGCTTCAAGGCGGCAATCAAGTTTTGCTGCAATGTCAGACAGCTTCATGGGCAATGCTCCTGAAGAATTTGAAGGACGAGTCTGACATAGGAAGTGAGAAGATGCGACACCCGGGTGTCTCCGCAAAGAGTGCGCAAAGTATTGAGCAGAAGGGAGTTGACCTTCGCTCTTTGCAAAAGATTGCGACGAGAAGTTTCTGATGGTCGGACACAGGGGACCCCATCCCCTCACCCTTTTTTCGTAAGTATTGCGTACAAAAGATTCAGCCAAGGGGTACCCGGTGGCAGTACTGGAGCCGCAGGAGGAGAGGGAAGGCAGTGTGGTGTAGAAAGAGTTTGCTAGAAGCAAACAGAGTTTTTGGAGGAAGAAGGAGATCTTGTGCGCGGCGTCAAGCCTCGAAGCACCGAGGAGCGGTGGGATTCGCGGGAGTTCATACAAAACGGTAGAGCGAAAAATGATTCGGAACAAATGTCCTGAGGGATAGATTTGGTGCGGTTGTACTTTGCGAGACGAAGCTGCGCACGGTGAAGCGTACGCTAGAGGCGCGGATCCACCGGCTCGCTTTCTAGGGCAAGGACACCGAACACGCATTCGTGAACGCGGCGAAGAGGTTCTTTGCGCGCAGATAGGCGGCGCACAGTCAACACGAATTCAGTCAGTTCTTCCTTTGTAAACATCAAGGTCCGCGGAAGTAACGTCCTCTGGCGGAACCAACGTGTAATGCTTCTCCGTAGAAATGCGCAACCCTTGTTGGGTTTGTTCAAACTCGAGAAGGGCAATTACTCCGCCCTTCATAAATTGTGCCGCGACAGGCCTGCATACCAAGGCTGGAAACTTGTGAGTGCAAACCGCAACATCTTGTTCAATTTGAACGACACTGAGCTTGTCTGCACCGCCTTTGCCTTGCACTGGGAGTACATACTGCATACCTTTCTTATCGAGCCCGATATAGATTTCATCGGTCTCAGCTTGCCCCATTCCAGGCACAGAGGTTCTCAAATGATTCTGGAGCGAATAGCAAGTTAAGCTTGTGAATATGTCAATCAGCCGGTTGTAGCGTAGTTTTGCCAGAAGTGCCTGTTCGTCGCTCAGCGCGTACTTGGCGACGATGCCCGGGGTCGCGTCAGGTATTTTTGTCAGGCTTAAGCTTTCGTTAGGCACTATCGGTAAGTCAGGAACCAAAGCAAACCGGTATTTCCCTCGCCCTGCAGGTCGTATGATCCAGACTTCAGACTTCCCCGCATGCTTTGTAATCGACTCTGGCAAGCGTGCTCTGTAACGAAAGGAATAAATCAAGTCTCCGATGTTCTTTGGATCTCTAAGGCCGAGAGTCTTCGCGACAGAGTAGATATCCTCCCTTTCAAAGGTGAATTCCCGCAACCCTTTGCGAAACTTTGAGGCAAAGACTCTTTCAAGAATTGCCGTGTACAGGTTTTTTTCAGCCATCTAACTCCGCCCCAAGCTATTTCCGTCTCGCCGCCTTGCGACCCGGCCACCTAAGCAATAAGACTTCCTCGCGAAGCTGTTCTCGCGTTGCGGTGGCAAGGCGAGTGCGAAATAGATCAATTCCGGTTACTTCGAAGCCGAGATTGTCGGCTATTTCGGCGAGCAGGCTCCCAGTTCGGATCATTACACGCAGATAGGATGCTTGGTCGCCGACAACATACGCCAGCCGGGCTCCGGGGCGCAGCACAGCCCTCAAATCCGAGAGGTGTTTGGCCATTCCTCCAAAATAGAGTTTGGTGACTCTCGCGTATAACCGTTCAAATCCAGAGGTCTTTCCAAGGGCGATCCTTCGCCGCTCGATCTCGTTCGCGATTTTGTTAACTTGTTGATTGTGTTCGACGTGGAGGTCGTCCGTATCGGCTTTGTAGACTCCCCGCGTATTCGAGCGGAGCAATTCTCGTTTGAGCGCCCGCAGTTCTTCCTTGTTGCGAACGAAACCGAGGAGCACGGATTCCAGCCTTGTAGTGCGGGTGTAGTCCTTTTCGTTCGGATAAGGGGGAGATGTGATAACTGCGTCCACCGACTCAGGATTAAGAGCAGACAGAATGCTCCGTGAATCCGCCCTATAGACGTGCGAGACAATCGAATTCTGATCTCTATGCGCTTCGAGATCGTCTGAGATAGACCGTATGGCGTCCATCCAAAAAGTGACAACTGGGGCGTCGGATTTCGCGGGACCGACGCCAACTTCAGGGCCGAACTCAAGATTTCCGATTTCTGTTACAAGCGCCTTTGCTAGTGCGAGCCGTTCAAATTGCGTCAGTTGCGCGTGGGATGCCTTATTAATTTCCTCAAGCAGCAGCAAAACTCGATGAAGAGGCACTGGGCTAATTGAGTTGGTGAGGAGTAAGCGCGCAGTTTCCTC
>JAFDVY010000221.1 GCA_018268785.1 Acidobacteriota bacterium
AAGAAACTGTTGGCGATGATCCCGCTGGCAGAGCGCACGATTTACAACATGGAGCAGCGCGGAGAGTTTCCCCGTCGCATCGTGCTCACCAGCAGAAACGTCGCATGGGATCTGGCGGAGGTTGAAGCATGGGTTGATGCCCGCAGGTTGTCGGGTGTCCAAGCCATACGCCCCGGAGTCGGGCACTGAGCTGCTAGTTCGTGCTCATCGCGCCGAACACCAGCCGGGCTGAGCGCATCGACTGCGAGGTTGCCTTGCGGCTCGCATCAGGCCGCTGTCAGCAAGGCGATTTCTTCATAGCGGACATCTTTGGTGCCTCGCCGAAAGATGATATTGCCAGCATGGAGTATCCATTGTTCGCGTTGAAGGCTGGCGACAAGCGGGTGCGTACCTACGAACGCAATGGCAACACCGTGACTGTGATGCCCGGGTCTTGTGGCTGCGCCACCATCCACGACAAAGACCTGTGGATTTACTGCATCAGCCAGTTGATGGATGCCAGGAACCGGGGCCGCGTCATCGCGCCGACCGTGCGCTTTACCGCCTATGACTTCCTGATCGCAACGGGACGTGGTGCCAGCGGTCGGGCTTACGAACGCATGGAAGACATGCTGCGCCGCCTGAAAGGCACGGTGGTCGAAACCAACATCGAGACTAATGGGCAGCGTGAACGACGTGGCTTTGGCTTGATCGACAGCTGGCGGGTGGTCGAGAAGTCTCCCGTCGATGATCGAATGGTAGCCGTCGAGGTGGATTTGCCACGCTGGCTCTTCCGTTCGGTGGATGCTGGGAAAGTGTTAACGCTATCGGATGACTATTGGGGTCTGCGCAAGGCGTTGGATCGCCGCATCTACGAGTTGGCCCGCAAGCATTGCGGTTCGCAATCGCGTTGGCGCGTCTCGATGACGGTTCTGCACCAAAAGAGCGGCAGCATGGCGTCGCTGCGTCGATTCCGCTTTGACGTGAAAACGTTGGCGGAGAGTGGTGGGTTGCCAGACTACCTGATGGCCTTCGATGTGGAACGGGACGTGGTGACAATCTATGCCATCGGCCCCAAGGGCCGGAGGGCGGAGGCCTGCGACATTCAGACCGGACGGCCACATGCCACGCTGACGGCTCACAAGAGGGTTGTCGCGAGGAAGCCCAAGAGGCAGCTCTGACCTGTGGATAGCCACGTGCTTTCAGGAACGCTTTCTGTGGATAGCCACGTGCTTTCAGGAACACCAGACACGTGCTTTCAGGAACGCTCACTTCGTGCTTTCAGGAACGCAACCACCCCTCAAACCCTTGCGGCACAAGGCTTTCAAAAAGTGTAACGCGCGCGCGCTTTAACTGCTTTTTTAACTTTAAAAGCTCTTTAACGCATTGCGGCTGTGGACAACATGGACAGCGCGCAGCATTTGGGCTGGCTGAATTTTCGTGGAAGCGGTGTTTTTTAGGCAACTTTATGCAAAACAAGGCAATTCAGCGGTTAATCGACGGCCGCAAACGCAATTTTGCGCAAGAGAGCGCAATTCAATGCAATTGGCTGAAAAGAAAGAACCTCTTGCATTCAATTGCACTACTTTGCGTCGTAAGTGACGGCAAGATATGTGTTGTACCGGTACGGGCTGCGCCCGCACCTGTCCACCACCGCCCCTTACTCGCCTTCGGTTCGACGGAATCTTGCTCTGCGAGGCTGACCGTCGCTGCCGCGACCAAGCCCTAAGCCGAACGAGCCAAGCGATGCCAAAGCTGCCCCAGCGCCCCCCCAAAGAGCCGGCCGCCCTGCCTCCCAAGGTGCGGGGTGGGCGGCCGCGTGGGCGGCGCATAGAGGTGTGGGTGACACCAGAGGAAGAAGCGACCATTGCCGACCTGGCTGCACAGGCCGGCTTGTCCAACTCGGGCTACCTGCGAGCGGTAGGCCTTAACCAGCCGGTGCGGTCAGTGGTTGACCTGAAAGCGGTGGCCGACCTCGGGCACGTCAACGGCGACCTTGGCCGGGTGGCGGGCCTGCTGAAACTTTGGCTGGCCGAGAAACGCGGGCAGGGCGGACGTCCGGTGGAGGTCGAAAGCCTCATGATCGAGTTCCGCGCCCTGCAAACCCGCGTCCTGGACGTCATGGGGCGCGTGGTGCGTGGTGATTGAACGTGGTGGCTCTGACACTTTGGTGCGCTTCACCTTGCGGCTACAGTCCCATCGCGCAGGCTCGCCTGCTTCCACAGCCGCCATTCAAGCCTTGAAGTTCGGAGAGCGTTGATGAGCACCAAACCAAAAAGCTACATGACCGAAGAAGACCGCACGCGGCGGCGAGCTGGCGGCATGTCGGAGAACGCGATCTTGATGGCGGAATCCCGTGCTGCCGACCACGCCGGTGATGAAGAAGCCGCATGGGCATGGCTGGCACTGGCCGAGCTGCCTGCGCACTCGTTGGCCTTCCTCAAAGGTCAGTTCGGTGCGCAGTTCATACGGGATCGTGGGTTCAGGACGGAGGACGCTGATGCGGCTTATGGGTCCGATTCACGCGATCCGGCCTAAAGCACCCTCGTACAGGTAGCCGAAATCCCGCTCCCGCCTAAGTTCGGGCCAGTGGCTTGCAAGACTGCGTAAGTGGTTGAAGGGTAAACTTGGCCAAACTTTGGAAGACTTCGCCGTGCGACACCAAGCGAGCCGCCTGACATGAACCAACCCGATAGCGAAATTCTCACGCTGGACGAAGTGGCGGTCTACCTCAAGGCAGGGAAGAAGACCGTGTACCGGTTGGCCCAGCAGGGGGAGATACCGGGATTCAAGCTGGGCGGGACCTGGCGGTTTCGTCGCAGCGAGTTGGATCGCTGGATTGCCGCGCAGATAGCCGAGAAAACGCAGGACAAGACATGAGCACCCCGCACAACAGCAACAGCCAGGCGGCCTCGCTCAGAGGGAGGGCTACCCGCCCATGAACGCCGTAGAAATCGAACAAGCCATCACGGACCTGGCGGAGCAGCCTTTCGACAGCGCAGAGTTCCCCTATGCCTTCCTTGAGGCGTTTGGCAACAAAGCGACGACCATCAAGCGCCTGCGCGCGGGGGCGTCGAACAAGTCTGACCTCGGCGGTGTTCTCCAGACCAGCAACATCCACATCCTGACCTGCGACGCAGGGCGGGTGACCCAAACGCTCGCCGCCCTCAAGGCCAGCCCGGCGACGGCCAAGGCCAAGGCGAAGTTCATCCTCGCCACCGACGGCACGGACTTCGAGGCCGAAGACCTGACCAGCGGAGAGACCGTTGCCTGCGCCTTCAAGGACTTTCCCGACCATTTCGGCTTCTTCCTACCGCTGGCGGGCATCAGCACCGTCCGCCAGATCAGCGAGAACGCCTTCGACATCCGGGCCACCAGCCGCCTGAATCGCCTGTACGTCGAACTGCTGAAGGACAACCCGGAATGGGGCACGGCGGAGCGTCGCCACGACATGAACAAGTTCATGGCGCGGCTGATCTTCTGCTTCTTCGCCGAGGACATCCTCGCCAAGACCATGAGCGAGGACAGCTTGAAGCAGGTTGCGACGGCGATCTCGGCCAAGCGCACGAGCCTGACGCCGGACGAGGCGAAGGAGATGGCCGTTCGTGCTGTCCAGTTCAAGAAGGAGCGCGGCCGCATTCCGGCGCTCGATTCTCAGGATGCCTGGGAGCGACGCATGGCCGAAGGCGCGGCCGCCTTCATGCGCTTCAAGGCGGAGGGGCGCTATGCGTGATGCCGATCTTGACGACCTCGCTGCGGAGCTTGCCGAGTTCGCACCGCCTGAGAAGAAGGCCGGACGGCCGGCCAGTGAGGAGCGCGTCATCGCGGGCTTCGAGGAAATCCAACGCTTCACCGAAAAGCACGGCCGTGCGCCGCTGCACGGTGAAGACCGCGACATCTTCGAGCGCCTTTACGCCGTGCGTCTGGACCGTTTGCGCGCGCTCCCGGACTGCCGTGCCCTGCTAGAGCCGCTGGACCATCAGGGCTTGCTTGCCGGGGCACCTACCGTTCCTGTTTGCCAGCCGGCCCGAGATCATGGGGTGGGTGCTGGGCATCGTTTACCGCGTCATTGCCACGCACCTGGTCAAGAAAGCGGGCCATACCCACCAAGTGGCCAAGACGGGCGCGGTCACCCTGATCCAGCGTTTTG
>JAFDVY010000222.1 GCA_018268785.1 Acidobacteriota bacterium
TGGTCGCCCTTGTGGAGCGTGTCCGCGATGGATTCGCCGAGGCGGTTGAACACGACGACGCGGTGCCATTCGGTTTTCGACTGCCACTCCTCGTTCGAGTCCTTCCACGACTGCTGCGTGGCGACGGACAGCACGGTGAAATTCGCGCCGTTGCCGCGGACTTGGCGTTTCTCCGGGTCCTTGCCGAGGAAGCCGATGAGCTGGACGTGATTGAGATACATGATTTGTTTCTCCTTTTTCTGCCCCATTTTTCTGGGGCACCCAGAAGCGAGAGGCCGCTGCTCCCAAACCGAGAGACTGCATTTCGGGAGGGACACAAGAAATCTCTGGCGGGGTCTTGGGGAAGATTTCTTGGGAGGAGACGGAAAAGCAGAAGGCGCGAAGGTGCCGGGCGCAGGAATTTGGCCCGAAGCAGTGCCCAGGAAAATGAACGGCGGAAAACGGGAAAGGAACGAAATCAGGGAGATCGCGCCGTATGGAGCAGAGACCTCGCAGAGCACGGGGCACAGACCGCGAGTAGCAAGAAGTGCTTGACTCTGGACTAGACTCCAGGGTGTAGCGTTAGGAGAGAGGAGCGCGGGCAATGCAGATTGGCGTCGTCGCAAAGAAACTCGGGCTCAGCGTTGATGCGATCCGGTTTTACGAGCGCAACGGCTTGTTGCCAAGGCCGCCAAGAACGGAAGGCGGGTTCCGGCGATACGGCGAGAGTGATGTGGAAACGCTGGCGTTCGTGCGTCGGGTGCAAAGCCTGGGGTTCAAACTGAGTGAGATACGGGCACTCTTGCGGCTGCGAGGGAATCGTTTGCAGCCTTGCGCTCCGGTGCGGCGCCGCCTGGAAGAGAAACTTGCTGACGTACAGAGGAAGCTGGCTGACCTTCGGAAGCTCGATAGCGAACTGCGACTGGCTTTACGCAGCTGCGACCGAGAGCTGCTCAAGCACTCCACCCATTGCCCTATTTTGAGGGAAAAGATCAAACCGGGAGGTAAGAAGTGAACGCCGGAACTATCGAGACCTCGCGTGAGCGGAAGGGGTCGGGTGCGCTCTTTGTCGGAGGCTTAGCCGCCATCCTCGCTTCGACCTGCTGTCTGGGCCCCCTGCTGCTGGTCGCACTGGGGGTGAGCGGCGCGTGGATCGGCAACCTAACGCGGCTCGAACCGTATCGGCCGTTCTTTATCGGCGCTGCTCTTGTTGCTCTGTTTTTTGCTGGCCGACGCATCTTTCGGCCAGCGCAGGCATGCGAACCAGGAGAGATATGCGCACTGCCTCAGACTCGCCGGACTTACAAGATTCTATTCGTGGCAGTTTCAGTGCTCGTGTTGATTGCGTTGGTGTTTCCGTATGCAGTCAAGTTTTTTTACTGAGTTTTGCAGCAGAAAGGAATGGATATGAAGAATCTAAGAACTATGGTCGTCGTTGTTGCAGCGCTCGTTTTGGGCGCCGCAGCGTGGGCTTCACCCAAGACGGTGACCTTGAATGTTTCCGGAATGACCTGTGAGGCGTGCCCGATAACGGTAAAGAAGGCGCTGCAAAAGGTTCCGGGAGTTTCAAAGATAGATGTGCTGTACGAAAAGAAACAGGTCGTCGTGACGTTCGACGATGCAAAGACGAGCACCGGTGCGCTTGTGAAGGCGACGACCAACGCCGGTTATCCTTCACAGCCTGAAAAAACCGAGAAGTAGTCGGAGCCGGTTCGCCAGGGTTGGTGGGAAGAGAAATACGAGGAGTTCTGATGTCGGATTGCTGCTCAGCGAAAAGTGGCTGCGATGCGCCAGCGGTGGCGCCCTGTCCCGCGAACGGTGCCCTTTCCAAAAAGGTAGACACGCTTACCGTCAAAAGCCTGGTTCGCCAGCTGCCTTTGGGGATGCCAAACACGCAGTACTACTTCTGCGAGGCACGAGATTGCGACGTGGTTTACTTCGGCCTGGATTCGCGAGCGCCAATCTTCCGGCGTGCAAATCTCCTAGTGCGTGTCGGTGCCAAAGCGACCAAAGACCCAATCCCAATTTGCTATTGCTTTGGCTTCTCGCGGAACGATATTGAGGGCGAAATTGCCGAAACGGGCCGCTCGACGGTCGCCGAGCGGATTTCAGCGGAAGTAAAAGCAGGCAATTGCGCTTGCGAATTGAAAAACCCCTCCGGTAGATGTTGCTTGGGCGGCGTCACGCAAGTGGTTAAGGACTACGAACGACAGAATGAGAGAGCGAAGGTCGCAGGTGAGCGTTGATGCGACCCGAAGAAGGCTTGGCCGCATTGCGCGCACTTCTGGTGTTGATGGAAACTCTTGCAGATCCTATTTGGGAGGCAGCGAATCAACGAATTGCAGGCTCCGCTGCACCCAGACCCGGAGATCGCGGGCCGAACGAAGCCCGGCAGGCCCGACGTAAAGAAACCCTCGCAGTGGCCGGCCCGTAAAATCCATAGGGCGCGCGTGAGGATGATGTTTCAGCTTTTCATGTTCCTGCGGGCCGACGCGCAGTACGAGATCGTCTTTCAAAACTCCGCAGCACATGTGGCCATTCACCATGAACGCCAACCCGCCGAACATGCGCTTCTCGTCGAACCGGTGGGCGCCCGCAACGAGTTTGCGCACCCGCTCCGCCAGCTTCACGTCGAATGCCATGATCGTCCGTATCCCATGCGGGCAAATGCTTCCGCTCAAGCAAAAGGATCTTCGTCCGCGCTGCGGCCGTAGATGACTGGAACCGGAATTTCGAGCAGCCGAAGGTAGACGGACAACTGACCTCGATGATGGTACCAGTGATTGAAGAGGATCGACCGGAGAACCGCTGACCGCGGTTTGCCAAAGACTTCATTTCCTCTCAGCGTCAAACGCCAGTTTGCAGTCGCATCGCGCTCGGTCATCCCCGCGAGATACGTTTCTGCGGTTCTGACGCTTTCTTCAAGCGCCGAACGGATCTCTTTCAGATTGCCGGGAGCGGGAGGCTGAAAGTTTGCCTGCGAGGCGTCGAATTCGTCGAGCTGCACAAGCTTTGTCAGGTTGCCGGGAATGCTGGCGACATGCAAGGCCAGTTGACCGAGCGACATGGATTTGGCATGAGGTTGCCAACCGAGCTTATGTTCGGGTACCCGGTCGAGTACCCGCTTGGTGGTGGATGCTTCCTCACGCAGTTCGTTTAGCATGGAATCGATCACTTGTTTCATGTTCATGGTCTCCCTAGACAATTTTCATGCCCTTCGGCGGCATCGGTTCGCCCACGTGCGTGTAGAACCAGATTTGATAACCGAATGGATCGATTACGGTGAAGGTGCGGTCGCCCCACCACTGATCTGTGAGAGCGGATGTAGTCTTCACTCCGCGTTTCTTCAGCTGATCGTGGAACGCGTTGACGTCGTCCACTTCGAGATAGATTTCCACGGGCCGCTTGGAGGACGTTGCATCCGTGCCTTCCATCTTCTCGGGTGGCCGCATCAGCATGACCTTGGCGCCGCCGAGCGCCACCGTACAAAAATCGAGCTGTCCATCCTTGCCGAGGACACCCATCTGGTGCCCAAAGCCGAGTTTATCCACGTAGAAGGCGCGCGCCTGATCCACAGAATTCACCGAGATCATTGGCATCACTTGTGAGTTTGACTTCATTGGTTGGTCCCTCCGTTTTTGGCTGACCATCCGAGGATAAGAGGCAGAGTGATTGCTTTCAACTACTCTATGTAGTAGAAACTGTGGCCATGCGCTGGAACGAATTGGAACTTCTGGAGGAAGTGGGCTTAACGCTCTACGAGCGAAAAGCGCTGGCCACGCTTATGGTTGAGGGGGTTGCGGATGCCGAAACGCTTTGCCGGGAAGGAGAGGTGCCGACCTCGAAAATCTACCTGGCGATGGAGAAACTCGATCGTCTGGGTCTGGTGGAAATTCAGCCGACGCGGCCAAAGCTGTATTCTGCCTTCCCGGCAGATGAAGTGGTGGACCGTTTAATCGGAATCTCGCGAGACCGGGCCAGCCAGTTTTCCGAGCAAGCAGAGAAGCTGCGATCTGTCCTTGCCAGTCATGCAGGACGCGTCCGCGGACGCAAGACTTTCGTCGATTTGGCGCTTGGAATGGAGAGCCACGTCAAGCGGCACGTGATTCACCTTGCTACTGCACAAAAGCGAATCTGGTCGTA
>JAFDVY010000223.1 GCA_018268785.1 Acidobacteriota bacterium
CCACGATGCGGTGATCGTTCACGTTGAGCGTGATTCCGGTACCAATGTACTTATTGAAACCGGAAGCTTGGACAACGACTTCATACTTGCCCACGGGCAAATAAGGTGCGATGTAAGATCCGTCCGCCCCGGTTTTCAGAGTGCGAACTGTCACGTTCCGTTCGGTGTTGACCACCGTCACCGTCGCCCCGGCCACCACCCCGCCCGAGGAATCGTGAACGATTCCGCGAAGATCGCCGGTGATTTCCTGCGCGCTTGCCGTGCCGCAGGTCCCCAAGACCAGAGTCAAACTTAAAATACCCGCTAGAGAGCAAACCATCCACATTCGCTTACTCATTTTTCCCCTCCCAAGACTGCCTTCGATCCTCTTCCAAAACCCTGGCCCAACGCTCATAAACGGCTCGGAGCGCACTTCCCCAAAGAACTCAAGCACTTACAATTTGGCTCTTTCACCGCTGAACTCCATGCGGCGAGAGAGCCGGTTTACAACCTTGCAGCGATCTCCCCTGTAAACGGACCGAACAAACTCGACGGGCTTGCCATTGCGCAAATACGCGGTGCGCGTAAAGCGAAACACAGGAGCTTTCTTAGGGACGCGGAGCAAACGCGCTTCTTCCGCCGTCGCGAGCGAGGCTTCCGCGACTTCATCGGCAAAGTCGATCTGCATGCCATAGTTCTCAAGCAGGCATTTGTAGAGCGACATGCGCGGCTTGAATTTTTTTTGCAGTTCGGGGCAAAGGCGGACCGGAATGTGCGTACATTCAACGCAGAGCGGCGAGGAATCCGCCAGCCGCACGCGGTGGAGAACAAAAACCTTTTCACCCAGGCCGATGTGCAAGGCTTCGGCGACCTCATTGTCCGATTCGGCCTGGCGGAACTGAAGCACTTTTGATTGAGGCCTTGTGCCGCGGGAGCGCATCTCTTCGCTGAAGGAAAGGACCTGCCGGAAATTCTTCTCGAATTTTAAGCCTGATACGAAGGTGCCTTTGCCGTGCTGGCTGTAGGCCGCGCCAAGATTGCACAGGGACTTGAGCGCGTGTCGCGCGGTCATGCGGCTTACGCCAAGCCGTTGTGCAATTTCCTGCTCGGAAGGAACGGCCCGGCCGGCTTTCCAGCTTCCCGAGCGAATCTCTTCGAGCAGGTGCTGCTGGATCTGGTAGTAGAGCGGCACGCCGCTGTATCGGTCAAGAAAAGCAGGCCACACGAGAGTCCCCACTTGTATAGACAACTGAACATATATACCGGAACCCAAATCCCGTCAATATGGAAATTGAAGTTTTTATGCGCTTCCCCGGAAGGGCTGGACGAACCCACGCCGCTGGCTTGCAAAGTGCTGCTGCTGCCTCTACCCTACTTGTTCGTCATCGCAAGCGGAGCCGCATGCCCGATATCACCCCGGAAATCATTGTCCGCGCATTCATCTGGTACGTCGTCTTTCTCTTTTCCACAACTTGCCATGAAGCCGCGCACGCCCTAGCCGCAAAACTGCAGGGCGACGACACCGCCGCCAAAGGCGGCCAGGTGACCCTGAATCCGATTCCTCACATTCGTCGCGAACCGTATGGAATGGTCCTCATTCCTGTCATTTCCTGCCTGATTTCGGGCGGCAATTCCCTGTTCGGCTGGGCGAGCGCGCCGTTCGACCCGGACTGGGAACGCAGGCATCCGCGCCGCTCTGCAATCATGGCCATGGCCGGGCCTGCGGCGAATTTCACATTGATGTTTCTTGCCGCAGCGGGACTCCACGTGGGCGTCCATTTCCAGATTTTCCGAACCGAAAGCTGGGGGCCGTTCGTGGGACAAATTTTATTTGTGTTTTTTGCGCTGAATCTTTTGCTCGGCGTGTTCAACCTCGTGCCTGCGCCTCCGCTCGACGGCAGCTCCGCCATTATGTTCTTTATGAACGACACCCAGGCGCGGCGCTATCTCGACTGGCTGCGCGGTGGCAACATGGGACTGATCGGCCTCTTGATCGCTATCCTGATTTTTCGCTATATCTACCCGCCGATTGAATCCGTGGTTGCGACGCTGCTCTTGCCAGGATACTGACGATTTGCAGTTTGCTGCCGTTCTGGGAAAAGTGTTGTGAGCCACGCCCCATTTTGGAACAGGAACCAAAGGCCCAGCCTCTCGCTAGTTCGTCCAATTTCCGCGGTTTGCTTGACAATTTACCCGACCACCGCAAGTCTCCAAAAACAAATTACTTAAGAGCGCTGCTGCATTCTCACTCTGCCACGTAAAACTTCGGCGACAGTCTGGCGCGTGTGGAACAAAGCGTGCCTACGGGTTCTCTATGGCACATGCAATAACAAAGGCAATGGAGATTGCCACGCCGAAAGCCGCGCTTACCCCTTGCATTCTGGATGACGATCTGGCGCAACTCGAACTGCTCGTCGAGCAAGTCGCCGTGCTCGGTTATGAAGCGATTCCCACGACCGATCCCGAGGAGGCCCTGCAGCTGATCCGCAGCGGCCAGTGCCGCATGGTATTTGCCGACGTGCACATGCCGGCAATGACCGGTCACGAATTTCTGGATCAAGCGCTGCGCAGCGATCCCGGAGCGCATGTGATCGTGATGACCGGAGACTACACGCTTGATTCCGCGCTGGACGCCATTCGGCGTGGCGCCACGGATTTCCTGCCGAAGCCCATCGATCGCATCCGCCTGAAGCGCACGCTCGATGACGCTGCCGCGCTTTACGACCAGCGTCGCCGCGTGAAAGCGCTGGAAGAACAGTTGCTCAAGGATCTGGAATTCCACGGCATCGTGGGAAAAAGTCCGGCGATGCTCGAAGTCTTCGATTTTGCGCGAAAAGTGGCGCGCCACTACACCAACGTCTTGCTGACCGGGCCAACTGGAGCCGGAAAAGAACTGGTCGCGCGCGCGATTCATCAGATCAGCCCCGTGAGCCAGCAAAAGCTGGCCGTCTGCAATTGTTCCGCGCTGGTGGATACGCTGCTCGAAAGCCAGCTTTTTGGACACGTGCGCGGTTCGTTTACCGGCGCGACAGACACTCGGCCCGGTCTATTCGAATATGCCAACGGCGGAACGGTTTTTCTGGATGAAATTGGCGAGACTTCCCTTTCCATGCAGGCAAAACTTCTGCGCGTGATTCAGAACCGCGAGATTCAGCGCGTCGGCTCGCCCGAAGTCCGTCAAGTCAATGTCCGGCTCATCGCCGCGACGAACCGCGACTTGCGTGCGGAAGTGCTGGCGGGAAAATTTCGCGAGGATTTGTTCTACCGGCTCAGCTCCATTCAGATCCGCATTCCGTCTCTGGCGGAACGCCTCGAAGACATCCCTCTGCTGATGCAATTCTTCCTGAAAAAATACAACGATGCGTACGGCAAGAAAATTTCCGGCCTGACGCGTCGCGCGCAAACCGCCATGCTGCAACATTCCTGGCCCGGTAACGTCCGCGAACTGGAGAATGTAATTTCGAGCGCGTGCATTACCGCTACTGGTGAATTCATCGATCTCGGCGACCTGCCGGAACAACTGCAAAAGCGCAGAAGCCTGCTCGGAGGCGCGGAAGACTGGCGGCCGCTCTCGCTCGACGAAGTCTGTGCCCAGCACATTCAAAAAGTTCTGCATGTCTGCAAGGGAAACCGGTTGCGTGCCGCGCAAATCCTGGGAATCGGCCGAACCAGCCTGTATCGCTACCTGAAGCGCGACGGCTTTGAACCGAAGAAAAACGTGCATGCGGCGCACTAAATGGACGTGGTTGCTCTCCGATTCCTCCAACGATTCCGCTTGGATTCAAGTCAAGAAACCCCGCATGTTTCAGCATGAAACATGGTTTCGCGGATGATTCAACTGCCTCCGTCTCTCCGGCCCAGCCAACGCACAAAACAGAGGACTTACTGAACCTGGATTTTGGCCCCAACAATGCACTACAGGGATGCGCACGGTAAGCCCGCATGAGGCGGGTGCAGCAAGGCGAAAAAATTCACGCGCGCTAGCGAGAGAGCGTCGCGCAGAAAGAGCTCACCAACTCGGTCCCCAAGCAACTCCACGAACTGCCAGCCAGAACCCCCAGGCGCCGCGTCTGAACCCCTGAAAAAAAGATTCGGCGCCTTTTCCTCGTCTGGGCTC
>JAFDVY010000224.1 GCA_018268785.1 Acidobacteriota bacterium
GATTTTCCTGGCGCCGAAGAGGGATGCGAAAGCCACGGCGGTGAGCAGAAGAAGCGTTGGATCCATGGGATGACGGTAGCGGAGTGAAGTGTGCGTGATGTAGTAGACGACAGGGAAAAGAAGCGGGATAAGCGCGAGAGGGATGGCGTAGGGATTGCGCCGGAGGAAAAGAAGAACGAGGCCGGATAGCGTACCGAGAGCGACGATGGCGTTGCCGATGAAAATGATGCGGATTAGCGCGGAGTCGGTGGATCGAAAGTCGCGCCAGGGCGATTCGGTTCCGAGCCAGGTTGCCGTCATGCGGCGCTTGATGAGCTGGAGTTCGAGGGAGCGGTGCGTGTTGATGAAGTTCCAAGCCAGGCCGCGTTTTCGGTCCATGAAGGCGGTTTCGCCGAGTTGGGCATAGAGGCGTGCTTCGCCGAAGCGCGTGATTCTCTGGATGCCGCCGACGGCGTGTTCGTCGAAGATGTCGTTGTTGCCGAGCCACAATTCGAATGGGAAATTGCCGCGAATGGGAATGAGGCGATGGAATTGGGTGTAATTGCGGATGGTCCAGGGGACGCAGCACAGGAATGTGACGGCGAGCGTGAGAAGAGGGAATTTGATGGAGACTCTTGTGCCCGATGAAATGCGACGGACCGCAAGCCAGAGCAATAGAAAAGGCAGAAAAATTCCGAGAGCGGGATTGGTAAGCAGAGCGACGCCCCAGAGGATGCCGTAGGCGATCCAGTCGAGAGGTTTTGTGCTTTCGGTTAGCTCGAGCGTGGCCCACAGGATTGCGGCGGCGAGAAATGCGGAGAGCGATGTATCCCAAATCCATTCAAAGGGGAGCATGACGGCGTTGGGATATAAGGCCCAAAGCCAAGCGGAAAGCGCCGCTACCGCGATCCCTCCGATGCGGCGAGCTGCGAAGAAGAGCGGAACAGTGGCGGCCGCAGAGAAAATGCAGTTGAGTATGACGGCAGCGAAAAAGGAAGAATAAGTGAATGTCCCGAAAATACGGAAGATAGCGGCGAGAAGTGTTGGATAGATCGGAGCCAGCCAGGCCGTGGGCCCCGTGGGTTGGCGGAAGACATTGCTGAATCCCTGGCCTTGGGCGATGGCGCTTGCGATGTTGCCGACTTCCTGTTCGAAGGGAACGGTGGCGAGAATGTTGTGCGGGATCTTGCGCTGCTGGTCCCAGAAGAAGGTGACGCGGGCCAGAAATGCCGCGGCGGCAATGAGCCACACGGATGTGATGAGAGCGAGGAGTTTGCGCGGCACGCGAGAATTATAGTTGGCGAATCGGGAAGAAGGAACAGTTCACGTTTGAAAAGAATCGGGTATGATGCGGGCCATGACGAACGAGGGCGCACAAGAGAAGAAGCCATATTCTGGACCATTGGAGATGGTGACGCGGTTCAGGGACTTGCCCGAAGCATTTGTGGCGAAAAGCATTCTTGATTCGGCTGGAGTCGATTGTTTTCTGGCGGACGAGAATACGATTCGCATGGACTGGCTTTGGTCCAACCTTCTGGGAGGATTCAAATTGATGGTTCGGCCGGAAGACCTGGAAGAAGCAAAGAAGCTGCTGGAGCCATCCGCCGGGTCCGAAGCGCAAGCCGAAGAACCCATAGAGAATTCGGAAAATGAGACGGGAGATGCAAGCGAATGAAAACAATGAAAGGCCCGGCTATTTTCCTTGCGCAGTTTGCGGCAGATCAGGCGCCGTTCAACAATTTGAATGACATTGCGCGTTGGGCGGCAAATCTTGGATACGAAGGGGTGCAAATCCCTTCGTGGGATGGGCGGTTATTCGATCTAAAACGAGCTGCGGAGAGCAAAGACTATTGCGACGCGGTGCGCGGCGTGTTGTCTCAATACGGATTGGTGGCTACCGAGCTTTCCACGCATTTGCAGGGGCAGCTTGTGGCGGTGCATCCAGCTTACGATGCCGCGTTTGACGGTTTTGCACCGGCGAGTGTGCATGGAAATTCCGTGGCGCGGCAGGAATGGGCGGTGCAGCAACTGATGTATGCAGCCAGGGCTTCCGCAAATTTCGGGATGAAGGCGCACGTGACGTTTTCCGGCGCGCTGGCGTGGCCCTATTTGTATCCATGGCCGCAGCGGCCGGCGGGACTGGTTGAAGCGGCGTTCGATGAGTTAGCTGCGAGGTGGGCGCCGATCTTGAATGCGTTTGATGCGGCCGGCGTGGACCTTTGCTACGAGATCCACCCCGGAGAAGATTTGCACGACGGAATTACGTTCGAGATGTTTCTGGAACGAGTCAAAGATCATAAGCGCTGCAACATTCTTTTTGATCCGAGCCATTTCGTGCTCCAGCAGCTCGATTATCTGGAGTTCATCGACCTCTATCACGAGCGGATCAAGATGTTTCATGTGAAGGACGCGGAGTTTCGTCCGACGGGGCGGCAGGGCGTTTATGGCGGGTTTCAATCGTGGGTGAATCGCGCGGGGAGATTCCGGTCGCCGGGAGATGGACAGGTGGATTTCAAGGCAGTTTTTTCGAAGCTGACGCAATACGGATTCGATGGGTGGGCAGTGCTGGAGTGGGAATGTTGCATCAAGAGCAGTGAACAAGGAGCAGCGGAAGGCGCGCCATTTATCTCCAGTCATATTATTAAGACGCCGGAGCGGGCGTTCGATGATTTCGCGGCTTCCGGGACGAACGCGGCGGCGAACCGCAAAATGCTTGGTCTGAAATAGGACCCGGCAGCTCTATAGCAATTTTCATCCTGCGAAAATTTTAATGACTTCCATCCAAACGATTCGTTTGCGTGCGGAAGCAAGAGCGAGCACGATACCTCCAATTCAGTGGAAATTCTTTTGGGGGTGTTTGTGGATTACGTCGCGCCTGATGAACTCGTACAGTCCATGCTCTCTTTAGCCGAGAAGAAGGCCAATCTTTCTGTGAGAGATCTTTTGGTCCGCAGTTTTTTGGCAGGAGCGATCCTTTCCTTCGCTACTTCCCTGGTGTTCGTCATTCTTTCGCAAGGCATTTCCCCCGTTGTTGGCGCGATCCTGTTTCCGGTTGGCTTTGTAATCCTGCTTTTGCTTGGCCTGGAATTGGCAACGGGAAATTTTGCGGTTCTGCCCGCCGGATTGGCCGACGGAAGATTGACATTCACGAAACTGCTGCGCAATTGGGCTTGGGTTTACGCCGGCAATCTGGCCGGGAGTCTTTTCTATGCAGTTTTATTCTATGCAGCAGTCACCAGTCTTAGCTCCGGTCCGAGCGGAAATTTAGGCGATTTGTTCAAGGCTGCGGCACAAAAGAAGACACTGGGTTATGCGGCCCTTGGAATGCGGGGATGGGAAACGGCGTTCATCAAAGGGATCTTGTGCAATTGGATGGTTACCCTTGGAGCCGTACTCGCACTGGTCTCCCGGTCCACCATTGGCAAGATTGTGGCGATGTGGCTGCCGATTTTTACATTCTTTGCGCAGGGATTTGAACACTCGATCGTGAACATGTTTGTCATTCCCACGGGGAAAATGTTTGGCGCGCCAATTTCCCTGAGCCAGTGGTGGCTCTGGAATCAACTGCCGGTAACGCTGGGAAACATTGCTGCGGGAGCGTTTCTGACGGGATTGGCTTTGTATTGGACCTATAAACCGAAGGAACCCGCCGAAATCGCGATTCAAACGGAAGTAAGTACTGCGAACGGAGCGGTGCTCGAACGCGTGGTGACAATAAGTTAATGCATGGCCTGGCGGCTGAAGAGGGAAGCAAAGTGAAGGAACAGCTGGTGGTCATTGGAAACGGCATGGCCGGTACGGCTTGTGTCGAGCAAATCCTTAAGTATTCTCCGCGTTTTGAAATCACAATCTTTGGCGATGAAACGCACGTCAACTACAACCGCATTCTGCTTTCGTCTGTGCTTGCAGGGGAAAAGGCCGCCGACGAGATCGTTCTGAACGGCCTTGAGTGGTATCAAGAAAACGGTATCCAATTGCGGCTTGGTGTGCGCGTCGTTGACGTGGACGCACAAGGCAAGACGGTTACCGGTGACGATGGGAGCGTCAC
>JAFDVY010000225.1 GCA_018268785.1 Acidobacteriota bacterium
GTGTTGATTCTAAAGGTGGATAAAGTCCTTTGTTTTCTATCAAATCTGCATGTGTTGATTCCAGGAGGGTTAAGCGAGTACTGGAATTTGCAAGAAAGTAACGAAAATTCTGGGTCTGAAGCGACTGGAAGAGTTTGAGAGGCTTCCAAGCGGAGGGACATTGGGCCAACGTTAAAAGCGAAGTATACCATAAGTATAATGTACGTCAAGCAAAACAAGTCCGGTGTTTTGTTGTTCTTAGCCAAGCAGGCTTGTTTAACTGGATTCCGTGGTTCTACGTTGTACCGGTTGGGAATGCCAGGAGATCTTTTGATGAAGGCCATGGGAAAGCTAATTCGACTGAGTGCGACGGACTTGAGCAACCATCTGGCGTGCCGGCATTTGACGACGCTCGAACTGAAGGTGGCGCGCGGGGAGGCGAAAGAGCCGGAGTGGGCCGCGCCAGATTTGAAGATTATTCAGGAGTTGGGAGATCGGCACGAGAAGGCGTACCTGGAATTTCTGAGACGGCAAGGAAAAGAGATTGCAGATCTTTCCGGGCGGAAAGACGAAAGCGCGCTCATTGAAGAAACCACGGCGCTGATGGCGAAGGGCGCGGGCGTGATTGCGCAAGGCGCACTGGGAAACGGGGAATGGTTTGGGCGGCCGGACATTTTGTTACGTGTGGAGAAGCCCGGAGGAAAGTGGAAGTGGTCGTATGAAGTGCAGGATACAAAGCTAGCGAAGGAGACAAAGGGAACGACGATTCTGCAGCTTTCGCTCTATTCGGAATTGCTGGCGGCGGTGCAGGGCATTACGCCCGAGTTTTTGTGGGTGATTCCGGCGAGAACAGAATTTAAGGGCGAAGCGTACCGCGTTGCGGAGTATGCGGCTTACTGCCGGACGGTGAAGGCGCAACTGCTTGCTGTGCTGGCAAAAGGCAAAACGGAGACGTATTCGGAGCCGGTGGAGCATTGCAACGTTTGCCGATGGTTTAAAGAATGCGATGCAAAACGGCGAGAGGATGATCACCTTTCGCTCGTAGCGGGGTTGAGGCATCAACAACAAGAGCAGCTCGAAGAATGGAGAATTCCGACGATGGCGAAGCTGGCCACGATGCCGATTCCGTTGAAGGAAAGGCCAAGACGCGGCTCGCGCGAAGGGATTGAACGAGTGCGCGAGCAGGCGCGCGTGCAAGTGGAAGGACGAACAGAAGGGAAGCTGAAGTATGAGGAATTGCCCGTTGATGCGGAGTTTGGCTTATCGCGGCTGCCGGAGCCTTCAGAGCAGGACATGTTCGTAGATTTGGAAGGGGATCCGTTTGCAGGAGAAATGGGTCAGCAGTATTTGTTCGGTTTTGTGGCGAAGGACGCAAGCGGCGTGCGGGTGTATGAGAAGAAATGGGCAGTGAGCGGCGAAGAAGAGAAAAAAGGGTTTGAGTGGCTGATGGACGAGATTTTGCGGCGATGGGCTGCGGATCCCTGGATGCATGTGTATCACTTCGGTGCGAATGAGCCGGGAGCGTTCAAGCGGCTGATGGGGCAATACGCGACGCGCGAAGAGGAGCTGGATCGGATGCTGCGCGCCGGAGTGTTTGTGGATATACACCGGATATTCAAGCAGGGGCTGCGGGCGAGCGTTGAGGAATATTCGCTGAAGACGCTGGAGAAGTTTTGTGGGTTCGCGAGGAAAACGCCGAAGGAAGCTTCGCGGTCGGCGATGCGGTACATCGAGCACCGGCTCGAGCTGGAAAAGAGTCTGGACGAGATGCCGGAAGAGATTCGCGGAGCAATGGAGGGATACAACGCAGAGGATTGTATTGCGACGGCGGAACTGCGTGATTGGCTCGAGGAACGAAGAAGAGAGCTAATTGTGAAGGGGGCGAACATTGCCCGGCCTGCACTCGGAGACGGCACACCGCCGGAAGATGTGGAGGAGAGGCAGAAACGTGTTACGGCGCTTGTGGAGGAATTGACGAGGGAGGTTCCGGTAGAGGCTTGGGAGCGGAACAATGAACAGCAGGCGAGGTGGCTCCTTGCGCAGCTACTGGATTGGCATAGACGCGAAGATAAGGCGACCTGGTGGGAAGGGTTTCGATTGGCGAAATTGGATAAGGAGGAGCTGCTGGAAGAGCGGTCGGGATTGGGCGGCTTGCGATTTGTGGAACGGCTGAGAGAAGAACGGAAAATTCCAACGGACCGCTATTCGTTCGAAAAACAGGAAACCGAATTGCGTGAAGGCGAGGAATTGCATTACGAAGCGGAGAAATTCGGGACAGTAGTTGCCGTAGATTTTGGCTCACGCACCGTGGACGTGAAGAAAACGAGAAAAAGCGCGGAGCTGCATCCGAGCGGGGTGTACTTGTGGGATCGCCCTTACAACGTGAAGGAGCAAGCGGAGGCACTGTATAGGATAGGGAGTTGGGCGGCGGCGGGAAATGGAATGGCGCACGGAGAAAAATATCGTGCGGCCCTGGATTTGCTTTTGCGAAGGCCGCCGCGACTAGGCAACGGAGAGACGTTAGCGGCTTTGGGCGGAGAGTTGCCGAAGGAAACAGCTTGCCGGGTCGCGTTGGCGATGAAGAGCACAGTGCTAGCTATCCAGGGACCTCCGGGGGCGGGGAAAACGTTTACGGGCGCGCGTATGATCTGCGCGTTGGTGCGAGCGGGAAAGAAGGTGGGCATCACGGCGCTGGGCCACAAAGTGATCCGAAAATTGCTAGAGGAAGTGGTTAGCGCAGGGGAAGAGGAAAAATTCAAGGGCCTGCGCTGTATGCAGCGGAATGATGATGAAGAACCGACGGCAGAAATCGCGATTGCAATAAAGAACGAAGAGGCTTGGGGAGCGCTGGCGAGTGGCAAGGCGAACGTTGTGGGCGGAACTTCGTGGCTATGGGCACCAGAGGCAGCGTTCGGGTGCGTGGATGTGCTGTTCATTGACGAAGCAGGACAGATGGCGCTGGCGGACGTGATTTCCGTTTCGCAAGCGGCAAAGAACATTGTGTTGATCGGGGACCCGCAGCAGTTGGAGCGGCCGCTGAAAGGAAGTCATCCGGATGGGGCGGAGAAGTCCGCGCTCCAGCATTTGCTCGGCGGGCACAAAACAATACCGCCGGATGCGGGAATTCTGCTGCCGGAAACATGGAGACTGCATCCGAGCATTTGTAAATTCACGTCGGAATTATTTTATGAGGCGCGGCTAGGCTCGCGAAAGCTGCTCGAAAAACGCGTGCTGGAGGGGCATCCGTGGATGAGTGGCGCGGGATTGTGGTTCGTGCCGGTGGAGCATGCGGGAAATCAGAATTCAAGCATAGAAGAAGTGGAAGCGGTCGGGAGTATCGTGGAGGGACTGCTGGCGAAGGGAGTGAAGTGGCATCGGAGCGAAGGGAACGTGAGAACGCTGGCGCCGGAAGACATTTTGATTGTGGCGCCGTACAACGCGCAGGTGGCGGACTTGTCTGCGCGATTGCCCAAGATGCGCATTGGAACCGTGGACAAGTTTCAGGGGCAGGAGGCCCCGGTGGTGATTTATTCGATGACGACGTCGTCACCGGAAGATGCGCCGCGCGGGATGGAATTTTTGTACAGCTTGCACCGCCTGAATGTGGCGACATCCCGCGCGATGACGGCGGTAGTTTTGGTGGGGAGCGCGAAGTTGTTTGAGCCGGAATGCAGGACGCCGAGGCAGATGCAGTTGGCGAATGCCCTGTGTGCGTACCGAGAGATGGCGATTGAGGTGGATGCGGGGAAGATTTAGGTCAGGCGAGTTTGCGGCGTTGGTCCAGGGCCTGGCGCAGAAGTGTCTTGATTACTGCTTGACGGCTGATATTGAGCTCGGGATGACAGGCGAATTGAAACTAAAAGAAGGAGCCGATCTAAAGATCGGCCACTACAAGATGCGGGGCTGAGGCCGCGGCGCTGCATAGGCAGGGAAAAAGCGGATGTCGCGGTACGCTTCGGGATG
>JAFDVY010000226.1 GCA_018268785.1 Acidobacteriota bacterium
ATAAGAAGCAATCAGCCGTTCTCGTGAAACAGGGCTTCCGTTTTCCATCGGAGCTATTGGCACCGTACGGAGTTAGGAACCTCATTCGAAAGGCAAAGCCCAAGGGTTCAAAGGCATTCGAGATTCCGGAGCTTTTACGTGATGCGCTGTGTTTTCCCCTTTCCACACAGGACGATGCCCGACTTGATTCAATACGTGACACGCGTAACAAAATTGCTCACGGCAAAGCTGGACCGATAACCTTGGTCGAAGCTTTGACCATAGGTAAGGATTTGCGAGATATCTCGGCCAAGGTTGACAAACATGCAGTCGAGCATTTTTTCGTTCTCGAAGCATTCGCGTAACTTCTTTGAGGAAGTAGCTCTAGCCTTTGGGCCTTGGAGGTTTCGTGGCGCGAATTAGGCACATCCTTATCGAGAACTTCAGAGGCATCAAGCGATTCGAATGGTTCCCCTCGCCAGGAATTAATTGTTTGGTCGGCGCGGGCGACAGCGGCAAATCGACGGTGCTCGATGCCGTCGACTGCTGTTTGGGCGCCAGAAGGAGCATCCCTTTCAACGATGCCGATTTCTTCGAAATGGACGTCAGTAAGCCCATAACGATTGTGGTGACATTGGGCGAGCTTGATGATTCGCTCAAAACGCTCGACAGCTATGGATTGTTCGTGCGCGGCTTTGACTCAAAACACAAGAAGTTAGAGGAAGAACCGGACCATGACCTAGAAACAGTGCTTACGGTCGAGCTAAGAGTGACAAACAGTTTGGAAGCCGAATGGTCTCTCGTATCGGAACGTGCGAAAACGCAAGACTTGAGGCGCGACCTTAGTTGGGGCGACCGCGCCAAAATTGCGCCCACCAGAATCGGAACAATGGCCGACCATCATCTCGGGTGGGGGAGAGGGTCGGTCCTAAATCGCCTTTCAGAAGAGCGGGCAGATGCCTCGACGGCGCTTGCGCAAGCCGCTCGAGACGTCCGCAAAACGTTTGGCGACCAAGCTGAAAAACAACTAGAAAAAGCATTGAAAATTGTTGAAGAGACTGCATCCGAGTTAGGCATTTCGACGGGCGACCTGAAAGCAATGCTTGATGTACACTCGGCTTCGCTCACCGGAAACACAGTTTGTCTTCACGATGATGCTGGCGTTCCGCTTCGTAAACTTGGCATAGGTTCGGCACGGCTGCTCGTGGCAGGTCTTCAGCGGAAGGCATCCAAAGAGAGCGCGATTCTTATCGCCGATGAACTTGAGCACGGCCTTGAACCCCATCGAATAATTCGCTTGATTGATTCCCTCGGTGCGAAGGAGAGCAAGCCGCCACTCCAAGTCTTCATGGCGACTCACTCCCCTGTGGTCTTGCGCGAATTGTCCGGTGACCAAATTGCTCTATTGAAGCCACTCGCAGGTAAACATGAGGTAAGAGTTCCCGGCTGTTCTGACGAAATTCAAGGCACCTTGCGTCTGTATCCGGAAGCGTTTCTTGCGCCCTCAATTTTGGTCTGTGAAGGTGCCAGCGAAGTCGGATTGATTCGAGGGATAGACCAATTTCGAGTTGTGAAAGGACGACAATCCTTGAGTGCACTTGGGGGGTGCTTGGTTGACTGTGGCGGAGGAAGACCCGAAAGTCCGTTCACGCGTGCAGCTGCTTTTGAGGCTCTGGGATACCGCACCGCGATTCTGCGGGACAACGATAAACAAGCGGACCCAAAAACAGAGAAACAATACCAGTCAGCTGGCGGAGCCGTGTTTGAGTGGCGGAAAACACTTTGTTTGGAAGACGAGCTCTTTCAGGGCCTTCCGAAGGAAGCAATACAAAAACTCTTTGAGCTGGCCATCCAAATCCATGGTGAAGCTCTAGTGGACGCACACATAAGGTCGGCTTCCTCTGGTTCAAGTAATGGGAAGACCGTGGAGAAGGAATTGGCTGCTTCGACACAGCTAGCGACGTCCACTCGCAAATTGCTTGGGCTGGCATCTCGTACGAAATCAGCCAGCTGGTTCAAGAATGTGCGAAGGATGGAATTCATCGGACGCCACATAGTCGCGCCATCGCTCGAAAAATCCGACAAGGATTTTGCCTCGGTAATCAACAAGGTCTTTGCTTGGATAGAAAAATAGATGAGCGGCGAAGAAGACATTGACCTCCTAGAAGTTGACCGAGGTTTGGTCACAGCTCCTGCAGGTTGCGGGAAGACAGAATTAATTGCACGCGCCCTCACACGACACAAAGGACCTAAACCAATACTCGTCCTTACGCACACAAATGCAGGTGTAGCCGCCCTGAGAGGTCGCCTTAATCGCGTTGGGGTACCCTCGAAGAACTATCGATTGGCGACCATAGACGGCTGGGCGATACGATTAGTCTCCACATTCCCATTTCGAAGTGGGCACTCACCGAAACTACTCGAACTTGTAAAGCCCGCGACGGATTATCCAGAGATTCGCGCCGCTGCCGCCAACTTGCTTCAATCCGGCTGCATCTCCGATGTCTTATCTTCAAGTTATGAACGCCTGGTTGTCGACGAATATCAAGACTGTTCTACACTTCAGCACTCCGTCGTTGTGAACGCTGCGGTCGTGTTGCCAACCGTTGTTCTAGGGGATGATTTACAAGCGATTTTCAATTTTGGCTTGGACAAGCTTGCAGATTGGGAAACCGAGACCTGCAAGGAATTTCCCGAAGTGGGTACGCTGAAAACCCCGTGGCGTTGGATAAACGCCAAAGCCGAGGAACTTGGGCAGTGGCTTCTCGACGTGCGCAAGCGTCTCAAAAGCCGTCAACCCATAGACCTTAAGCATGCCCCGAGCAACGTGGTTCTGCACCTATTAGATGGCAGTGGCAACGACCACAAGGTACGACTTGAAGCGGCGAGAGTTCAGCCGCCTGGCAAAGACGAGTCGGTCGTCATAATTGGGGAAAGTACAAGTCCTAAAAACCAACGACTGATTGCTAGCCAGACCCCAGGCGCTATCACAGTAGAGGCTGTCGATTATAGGGACCTAGTTGAGTTCGCTCACTCTTTTGACCTCCACGATGGTAATGCCATTTCGCGCCTCGCCCAATTTGGGCAGTCTCTAATGACCAACGCCGGTGCAGAACACCTAATCAAGCGAATTACATCACACAGAGACAAAACCTCTCGAACGCCTCCAACGGATGCAGAACAGTCTGCATTGAGGTTCTTAGCTTCGCCGTCCCATGCCTCGGCCCTCGACGTTCTTGTCGAAATGAACAAACAACCTGGGGTGCGGGTGCATCGACCGGAGATTCTTAGCGCTGCAATTAAGGCATTCAAAGAATGCGGCCACAATGACCAAATAAGTCTGTACGATGCTGCAGTTCGGATGAGGGAACACAACCGAATGATTGGGCGACGTCTAGGGCGCAGGACAGTAGGCAGTACGCTCTTAGTAAAGGGCCTTGAGGCTGAGGTTTCTGTTGTCTTGCATGCATGCGAGTTGGACGCTCCTAACCTTTATGTCGCGATGACGCGTGGCTCGAAATTGTTGGTCTTGTGCTCAAAGAATGCGGTGCTAAAGCCAAAATGAGGGCGCGGCATTGATAGAGTGCGAAGAAGTGATGGCACCCCAACCTGGAATGAAGCCCCTTGGACGGCGCGTACTATAGGTTTTCCGTATTATCCGTAGTAAATTGGCCTCGTCAGCGGTAGTGAAGAGTTGTCGCGGGTTGTCCTCAGTAGTGCCGCCGACACTGGCTCTAAAGGGTTTAGGCCAAAAACGCTAGGTTTTATGCGGGTTTCGGAGAGCCGGGCTATAATCCCCCCCTCTCCGCCAGAAATTCCCCGGTCCAGCCCGGAGACATGGGTTACACAATGTACCGGCTACATGGGTGACACTTTAGGGCCGAACGGATTTGCGAGTGGTTCGAGCACCCGCGTCTCCAGATCGAAGTATCCCAAATCATAATCCA
>JAFDVY010000227.1 GCA_018268785.1 Acidobacteriota bacterium
CGATGGTCTTTTTATTGCGGCGAAGTTCTTCGATGATGTCGTAGATTTCGCGGCGGACTTGCGGGTCGAGGCCGGCGGTCGGCTCGTCGAGAAAAACGACTTTGGGATCGTTGATAAGGGCGATGGCGAGAGCGAGTCGCTGCTTCTGGCCGCCGGAGAGTTGAGAGTAGAAAGCGTTGCGCTTTTCTTCCAGGCCGAAACGCTTGAGAAGATCTTCAGGCTGTTTGTGGCGTTTGTAGAAACTGGCGAAGAGTTTTAACGCTTCCATGACGCGGAGCTTGTCGGGAAGAGCAGTGGATTGGAGCGCGGCGCCGATTTCGTGCTTTAGATCATCAGCGTCTTTGGCGGGATCGTAGCCGCAAACGATGGCGGTTCCGCCGTCGGCGTTGCGGAGACCTTCGAGAATTTCGATGGTGCTGGTTTTACCAGCACCGTTTGGGCCAAGCAGACCAAATACTTCACCTGCGTAGACACTGAAGCTGACGCCACGAACGGCTTCGACGTCGCCGTAGCGCTTGATGAGATTTTCCACTCGGATAACCGGTTCGGGCATAAGTTTGGAGCTGGGATTATAGCAAAACTGCGATTTGCGCTTTGCGCCACGGCAAGGCGAAGAGCGGTGTTCGCTTGTAATACGGATGAGGTGGAGAAAGATTTCAGGAGTTCCGAGCTAACTTATTCGGGTAGACTGCGGTGCGCGTTTAAGAGGGAGTCCAGTGAAGAAATGGATTAGGTCGGATGTGGTTGTGCTTGTCCTTTTGGCACTACTCAGTGTGGCGGTTCACACAGCGACGAATGGGCAGTACGGATTTCATCGGGATGAACTGCAGACGCTGGATGACGCGAGGCACTTGGACTGGGGTTTTGTAGTGTACCCGCCGATTACGCCGGCGATTGGGCGGCTGGAGTTGACGTTGTTCGGGACGTCGCTTGTGGGGTTTCGGTTTTTTGCGGCAGTGGCGGTCAGTCTGGTGATGGTGATTGCCGGACTGATTGCGAAGGAATTGGGCGGAGGACGGCGGGAACAAGTGCTGGCCGCGGCGGCGACCTGCGTCGCTCCCGTGGCGCTGGCGCAGGGCGCGGTGTTCCAATACGTGTCATTCGATTACCTGTGGGGAGCGCTGGCGACATATTTCGTGGTGAAACTTTGCAAGAGCGGCGATGCGCGATGGTGGGCGGCGATTGGGCTGACGCTGGGATTGGGAATGGAGACGCGCTACACCGCAGGATTCTGGACGCTGGGGATTGTTGGCGGAGTTTTGCTCTCGGATGCGCGGAAATATTTGCGGAGCAAATGGCTTTGGATTGGAGTGGCGATTTCGGTGCTTCTGTTTTTGCCGAATGTGATTTGGCAACTGCGGCACGATCTGATTTCGCTCGATTTTCTGAAGCATTTGCACGAGCGGGACGTGAGACAAGGGCGGAACAAGGGGTTTTTGCTGGGACAGATCTTGCTGTGCGTGAATCTGGCGACCGTGCCGCTTGTGGCGGCGGGATTGTGGTTCTTGTCGGCTAAGGAGCAGGGAAAGAAGTACGCGCTGGTGGCCTGGGCTTGCATTGCCACATTCCTATTGTTCTGGGCCGCAAAGGCGCGGTTTTACTACACCGCGCCGATTTATCCGGTGTTGCTGGCGGCGGGAAGCGTGGCGTTCGGGAATTGGAGGAACGCGGCGAAGGCGGGTGCAGCGAAATGGGCGAATGGCTTGCTGTGGACTGCGATTGTGCTGAATGGAGCGGTAATGGCGTTTTTTGTGATGCCGATTGCGCCGTTTGGCGGAGCTGGATGGCGAATCACCAGCAAACTGCACGATCAATTCCGCGAACAGATTGGATGGCCGGATCTGGCAGATCATGTCGCGCGAATTTACAACTCGCTTTCTGAAGAAGAGCGTGCGCGGACTGGAATTTTGACAGGAAATTACGGAGAGGGCGGGGCATTGAATTTGTACGGGCCGTCGCGGGGATTGCCCTTCGCGATGTCTGGAACAAATTCATTTTGGTATCGCGGATACGACAAGCGGGAGCCGCAGACAGTGATTGTAGTTGGGCTTGAGAAGGAAGAAGTGGATGCGAATTTCAAGAGCTGCGTTGTTGCAGGGAAAAATACGAATCCGTACGGCGTGGAAAATGAGGAGTCGCGGGATCATCCGGACATTTACTTGTGCCGTGGGCTGAAATCCAGTTGGCCCGAGTTCTGGAAGAAATTTCAGCGGTATGGGTGAGAGTGCTTCAGGGCAACATCGAAGAGAGATTGCATCGCCCAAAGTAAGCGCGATGAGAGGAAGGTCTCACATCCACCAGCGGACCGGCTCCCCCTTACAGGGCAGTCAGAGGGAATCCGGAAAAGCAAAATGCGCCGGCTGGGTCCGTTGGAAAATGGCAACTCAACTTTGCGCTGTACTTGGTTGTAGAGGACCCGCTGGGCCTAGTTCTTGCGCGTCTTGCCGGAACGGTTTTTGGCTGATTTCTTGAATCGCGGAGCGGACCATTGGTGGAGTTTCATGTTGACGCGGCGTTCGGTCATTTGAACGCCTTCGGATTCGAGGAGTTTTCGTTGGAGAGAGGCGTACGGTTCGCGGATTAGTAGTTTCCCACCTGCTCCGAGGACGCGATGCCAAGGGATGCCTTTGCCGGAAGGACAGCCTGCCATGGCACGCCCAGCGGTTCTTGCGCCACCTGGCAAATGCAAGGCTCGAGCTACGGCCCCATAGGTTAGAACCCGACCGCGGGGAATTTGTTTCACTAGTTTGTAGACCGGATCCCAGGACATAAGAAAACCAACATTTCCAAAGAGTTAGGCGACGCCGGAAAAATGAGCGCCCATCGTAGGTGGTGGTGTGTGCCTGGAGCAAGTGGATTTTGGCGGAGGCGTGTTGAATAGGGTGAATGAACTGGGCAGAGCAAATGCAGGGAAGTGAATTGAAACTTTGGCGGAGCCCAAGGATCAAAAACAAGAGGAGCAAGGACTGTGTGGAATTGGAACGAAGTAGCGAAAGACAAATGGAACGCAGCGAAAAAACAGATGCTCGTCTTGTGCGCGACTCCGGTAGGTTTGCAGGTAACAAGTTGGATGCAACTCTTGAAAAGATTCAGCGTCTAATGATTGACGGGCGTAGTGGACGAAAAATACACTACACCGGCGACGAAGCAGGGGAGAAGGTATGGCTTTCGTTCGGCGCAAAGGAAACTCGTTCTACCTGGTGCACAACGTGCGCCGGGGCGGAAAAGTGCGCCAGCTTCACCTTGCGCGTCTTGGCGAAAAGGGAAGAATCACCGATCAGGTCGTAAAGGAAGTCGCGAAGAAGCATCCATTTGTCGAGCTGAACTGGCGGGCTCTGCGAGAGCAAGCAAATCAGAAAGTCAATCTAGCCGATCCCAACTCACGCGAGGTACAGAGACTTATCACCACGCTCCGGTCTCTCCACCTGGAGCTCGCGGATCTCTTTCCGCCCGTAGTGCAATTTTCGGAATCGCCCCTGGTTGCCAAGGAGCTGCTGGTGCAGTTGCGGCTTCTGCAGACCACGATTCAGGTCAAGCTGTCGGAATTTGACATGAGGTCGCGCGGGCGGTTCGGAAACGTGTCGCAGCAGCCCGGCGGCGCCAGGAGGCGGTCATGAGCACCACAAAACTTTCACTTGATCCGGAAAGACGCAGCACGCAGACGATGGAATTTCAGGCGGCGTTGCGGTCGAAGATCGTCGGGCAAGAAGAAGGGGTGCAGGCGCTGGTGGA
>JAFDVY010000228.1 GCA_018268785.1 Acidobacteriota bacterium
TCTGTCCGGAAATCAGGACAGCCCGATCTGAAACACAAGAGAGTCAGGGATGATTCGGACTAATCAGGAGAGAAGCGAATAGCAATTGCTTGCCGCTCGGATGCTGGCTTCCGCCGTGCGGTTCCACCGTGACGAACACCGCGTCAATGTCTTCGAGCGTTTTGGGATCCTCGGCTTTCAAGACCCAACGCTTCTTGCTCGCACTGTCTTCGTAAAAAATGCCGAGGCTGCGCGCTTGCGTTTTGTCCGGTCCCTTCCGTCCCCAGGCTTGAAAGGATTTTGCATTCTGAAGCCCGGGTCGTGCATCCAAATCGAACGCATAGAAAATCAGGGACTTTCCTTTCGTGTAGAAAATTCGCCCGTAGGTTTTCTCCGTTCCTTTGCCTGATACATCGTGCACATCGGCCATATAGAGTTCGCGAGCGCCCATCAGTTCTCGGATGTCCCGATCATGCGCGAGCAGCTCTTGGTTCTTTGCTACTTCTCCTTCTTTCTGGTCGAGTTCCTGGCCCTGGGCACGAACCAACTGCGTTAGTTCGTTGACTTTCGCTTCGAGCGACGCGGCTTGGCGGGCGTTCTCGTCTCTCTGCGCGACCGCCGTATCGACGGTTTTTTGTAGTTCCGTCAGTTTCGTCTGAGCAGTTGTGAGTTCTTCGTCTCGCCGAACGCTTTGCGAACCAGCAATCTGTCCGCCTGCAATCTCCGCCTGGCCCGACGCAGATTGCCTCGATGTGCCCGACCTTAAGGCGTTAACGACGCGGGCCTGCTCCGCAAGCTGGCGTCTTAAGTCATCGATGGTCTTTGCGTTGGCATCCAGTTTCGCTTGTAGCTGCGAGTGCTCATATCCCGCGTCGCTCACTTGTGCTTCGAGAGAGTTTTGGAGATCTGAGCGTACCGGCTGCACATTCTTGAGAGCCGTGTCCGTTCCTTGTTTCACTCCCGAACGGTAGGCAGCAACACCCAAAGCGAGTGCGAGAAGAATTGCCGCGGCGAATGGCATCCAAATCTCACGCCAATGAATCTGTGAGGGTCGATAGGTATGCCGCCTTCCTCCTATGGGCTGTTGGTCCTGACTTGTCCCAAATGACGGGGATCGACCGTCTTTCGACAATCGTTTGAAGAGTTTTCCTTCTGCTTCTTCTACAGACCAGGACGGATCGGTAGGTTCGTTGGCATCTAGACTTTGGCAGGCCGCAATCGCCGCGACACCGGTTACTGCTGCTGCTTCATATTCCTCTTTCACACGGCGACAATCAGGGCAGACAGCCAAATGCGCATCCAACTTCGCTTCTTCGTCGGCACTCAGCTCTCCGGCTATCGAAGCCGCACAAAGCTCTCGATACTCCTCATGCAAACTCATGATCAAAAGCCTCGACTCGCCTTGGGTTTGTCACTCATACCACACGAACTAGCGCCCATTCAATTCGCACTTGACGATATGCTTCCGCAGCTTTTCAAGACCTCGGTAGTGGTGATTCCGGACGTTGCGGTGGGACTGGCCAAGTTTTTCCGCTATTTCGGCGAAAGTAAGCCCCTCAAAGAAATGAAGTCGCAGCGTCTCGCGCTGATCTTCCGTTAGCTCTTCAACCACTTGCCGCCAGCCATTCCTACCGAACAGCCCTTCTATGCTGCGGTCGTAGTTTGGGGCACCTGCACTCAGCCTTTGGTGACTCTCGATCTGTCCGTCCGGAATTCCTGACGCGTAAAACCCATTTGCTTTCAGAGCTCTTCTTCTTAGCAACGCTTGAGTGTAGGCGACCTGGATAATCCAAGACCGGGCCACTCCCCTTGTTTTGTCGAAGAGGCCGCTCTTGCGGTGAAGATAGAGGAATACCTCCTGAACAAGATCGTCGGCCTCGCCCCTGTCTCCGAGGATCCGGCCTCCAATATTCCTGACAAGTCCAGCATAACGTCGAAACAGAAGTCCAAGGGCCTCGCTATCCCCACCATTAATTCTAAGCAAAAGAAGATCGTCGGAATCAGGTTCGCGTACCGACCATTTTCTCTCGTCTCTGCGCTCTTCTTCTGCGTCTGTTGAGCGCCTAAGAACCCTGTGAATGCTGATTGGGAGTGATGAATCCATTGTTGTTCACACGCCAGCACGCGGAACGCTTGTAGCGGAAGCGTAGCATCCGACAAATAAGCTGTCCAGCTAATCTGCTCGTGGTGTTTTTGCTCGTATGACAATAGATGGAAGGAGTGATTAATGCCACAAGCTTTTTTGTTGCCCTAGGCCAGAGAGTCCGCCGATTGCGGACTTCTCGTGGCTTCACGCTTGAAGACATGATTTCTCATGGTTTTTCGGCTCGTCATTGGCAGCAAATAGAAAAAGGTCGTCCAACTACTTGTACAACTCTTTTGCGAATCTCGCTTATCTTTGGAATTTCTCCGTCGCAGTTGGTCCGCGGCCTCCCTACTCCCCGTGCCGCTTCGCCCGAGCCTTCCAAAACAGCCTAAACATTTTAAGTCTCGATACTCTGCGCTTGTATCCAGCTATTCTGCTCGTGGTCTTCTCTGTCGCCATTTTCTAAAAAAGTAGGGTGATTGATGAACGACAATTCTTCCGAGCACTCGGAGCTCGGCTCAAGAAACTCCGCAAGGGCCATCGTTATACTCAAGAGGACATGATTGGCTTTGGCTTTTCAGCCCGGCATTGGCAACAGATCGAAGCAGGCAGACCAATCACGATTAGAACACTTCTCAAGATCTCTAGAACATTTGGCATCAGCGCTTCCCGGCTGATTGAAGGATTAGATCGGGGTATGTACAGGAAGGCGTAGGAATGCCAGCATGGGGCTTGTCCTGAATTGCAGACACTATGGTGTGGAAGGGTTCCACGGCAGGTTGAGCTGTTAGTCTCTGAGCGCTCGATAAACCCCTGCCATGCCAAACTCTAGATTCTTATCGGACTTTTTTCACCTTGGCTCCGCCTGGCTCCGCCGCGCCTCAATTCTCTGTTTCTGCTGTTCCGTCGCGCTTCTCTGCCTCTCACTTTTCTCGTACAGGCACGGTTCGGATTTCCCGACCCTCCTCGTCCCATCTCTGGTGATCGCTCTGATTTTCGCGCTGGCACTAAATGCCTATTCATTCTGGCTTCTGCGAATCGAACACCGAGTGGCAGACCAAGCTTTTCGAGATACTGCCTGCGAATTCTCTTCGATCTTTCAGAATGTTCTCGATGGAGTTCTGATCGTCGACGATGCTGGTGACTGTCTCGACGCAAATCCCGCGGCTCAGGAAATTCTCAGGTGCCCTCGTCATGATCTCATCGGGGGGAATGTTAAGTGCTTCTTTTCTGACCCTTCCGACTTTGGCGCAGCTTGGACCTCGTTCCTTCAAAAGAAGAAACAACGAGGCCAAGTGCATCTGGTCACTGGGAATGGGACCGATCTTGTTGTTGAGTTCACTGCCGCATCTAACTATCTGCCGAATCGCAATATTCTCATCATCGGCGACATTACCGAACGCGCGACTGCCGAAGCCTTGCTCAAGAAGAGCGAGGAGCGCTTTCGGCATATGGCAAACAACATCCAAGAAGTTTTCTGGATGATGGATGCCTCGACCCAGGAGCTGACCTACGTAAACAGAGCTTATGCAACGATTACGGGGCACGCAGTCGATACCATTCGGGCAAATCCTTCTTCTTATCAAGAACTGATTCATCCTGAAGACCGCGTCCGAGTGATCTCCCGGCTCAAT
>JAFDVY010000229.1 GCA_018268785.1 Acidobacteriota bacterium
CTTAGACCGTCATGCAAGGAATAAATCCTCAAGGCTCAACCAATTGGAGCCTCCGAGATTGCAATGACTGTTGTGACTACTAGCTAGGAAAGCAGTGGGCCAACAAGCGGGCAATACGGAAAACTACTTAGTGCTTACTTATGTGTAATAGCAACAATTATTCTGCTCTAGGCCGCCGGAAGCATGGGCTTATATCAGCCCACGAACTAGAGCATAGTTGATGACTTCGGCGAGGTTATGAAGGTCAAGTTTGCGCATGAGATTTGAACGGTGCGTTTCGGCCGTTCTAACGGCAATCCCGAGTCGGGCGGCTACCTGTTTGTTGCCATTTCCAAGCGTGATTAGGCGAATAATTTCCAACTCGCGCGGCGTAAGTCCATCCGGAACATTATTATGGTCCTCTACGCTTCTCGAAGGAAAAAGAAATCGTCGAAGAATAATCCGAGAGATTTGTCCACTGAAGAATCGTTGGCCGCAAGCCACCTGCTTTATTGCGGCGGCCAACCTATTCTTGCATTCGGATTTTAGTAGAAACCCCATAGCGCCGGCACGCAGGTCTTCTCGAATCGCTCCTTCAGAAGGGTTCGAAATCAACACCACAAGTTTCGCATTCGGTGCAGCAGCAACGATATGGGAAACACTGGACATTCTTCCTTCTGTTGCGAGGGCGTGGTCCAGAATAACGACATCGAGCCTGCAAATACGAGCCGTCTCAACTGCACGTGCAACAGACTCGCTCTCACCTACCACAGTCCAGCCGGAGTGGTTCTTTATTTGAGTTCGCGCAATATTCCGCGTCGTGAGATCGGCATCAACCAGAAGGATGTGCAGTTTTTTCGAGGGCAACATAGTGCCAGAGGCCAGTTCTTTCTGGCCGGGCTTCAGGCAGCATAGCAGATTTCAAAAACGAATTGAAACTTACAGTTATGCGAAAACGTGGCGCTCGTTCGTAGTTCCTTCCGCCTTTGCCCGCGTGGCCGCCATTTCTGATTGGGATAGCGAGCACGGGCGGCAAATCTCATAGACTTCGAGAAACGTGCGCTCGGCTGGATCCTGGAATCGAATTTTTCGAAATTTCACATGATGAAAGACACTACGCAAGAAAACAACCATTGAGGCACGAACAATTTAGTTCAAAGACAAATTTTGAGCTGATGCCGCTTGTCTTGCGAACCATCCATCCTGATCGAGCTCTCATTTGTAGCTTCGTGGTCGGAATACCAAGCAAATATCTTGAAATCACTCAAGCCAGCTCGTTCTTAGCTACCTTTTCAGGCGCATGAAAGTGCCGATTAACACCGGCAATATGCAAATCCCTTTCTTTTGCGATGGAGGAGAAATGAAGATCCTGAAGAAGACTGCCTTGGTTGTTGTTTTTGCTTTTGGGCTTGGGTTTATGGGGCTCGGGAGTAGTTTTTTTGCTTGTGCGGCCTTGAATCGAGCAGATGGCGGCGCTCCTCCGCCACCACCGATTCCAGTTCCGAAAACTGAGACCACGCTGACAGCCGACGGAGGCGCTCCGCCACCTCCTCCGATCCCATGGTCGGTCTCCTGAGTCTGTATCACATTCCTTGCACCGTAGGGGAGACGAACAAAACTGTCCTGTCTCCCCGTTTTATTGAGTATGTTACGATGACGCAGACTTTATTATGCCTTCGCAAGTCATTTGGATCGTGGCCGTTGTCATGGAAGGGTCGCTCGTCATCCGATCGTTTTTGGCCGGCCTGATACGAAATTATCCTTACTTCTATAGCTATATTTGCTTTGTGTTTGTCCAAGACTTGCTTCGCATGCTTGTCTATGCGGAACGCCGTGAAATCTATCCGCAAGTGTACTGGGCAACACAATTTCTAGGGCTGTTCTTTGGCTGTGGCTTGCTTTGGGAGATCTATCGTAATGCACTCACTCCATTTCCAGGGGCTAAGCGAATCGCGCGCTACATGTTCGGAATCCTTATTGCTGCGCTGGTGGTCAAGGCCACACTTGGCACTGGTTCCTGGACATCAAGTCAAGCGATCCTAACGACCTTAGACATAGAAAGAGATCTCCGTTTCGTGCAGGCCATATCACTGGCTGCGCTGGTTTCGGTCTTCTCATTCTATAAAGTACCTCTGGGTAGGAACTTACGGTCTCTCGTGCTTGGTTATGGAATTTTCTTAGCGACGAGCGTTGTAAGTCTTGCGGTACGAGCACAGTTAGGCGAGCAATTTCAGCTTGCTTGGCAACTACTCCAGCCATCATTTTATGTTCTTGTGCTTGCTGTTTGGAGCTTTGGCATGTGGCGCTATTTGCCAATGGAGACGCACAAGAATACCTCGAAAATCGTTGAAGGATATAAACGTCTCGCATATTCGACTCGAGTTCGTTTAGGAGAGTTGAGATCTCGAGTCAATAAGGGAATCCGAGCATGAGCGACTCTGCATTGTATATCGTATGCGGTTTGCTGCTTGCTTGTTGCCTGCTCCGCGTATTCTTTGACCGACAGTCTGATAATGAATTCTCTAATCCCCTCAGCAGACCGGCCGATCCCCCAATCGGTGCTCTCTTGGACCCGCAATTGTCGGCGCAGTTGTTTGGAAGCGAAGATTGGAGGTACATAACTACCTTTCGATCAAGAAAAATCGAAGGGGAATTTCTCAAAATTCGCAAGAAATTGGCTCTCTCGTGGATCCGCGCAGCAAAAACGGAAGCGCATGCATTACTAGGCGCTCACCGCGCCGCAGCAAGGGCGAGTGTTGATCTGGACTTCTTCGTCGAATTTCGAGTCACCCTTGCCTATGCCTCTTTTTTGTTTTTTTGCACCCTGTTAGATTTTGTAATCCGAATTAGAGGGCCTGTCGGGCTTCAAGTTCTCGCAAAACTGACGGATTCTCGATCCGAGCAACTTTTCGAGATCGTCGGACAATTCTTCCCGGTCGCCCTGAGCAAAGAGGATAGTTTTAATGGTATGTCGACGGGCAAAAGAGGCTACCACCCATGAGACCCTTTGCTGAAATCGAGTCGATGGCAGAACGCATCTCGTTCGCCAGGCAAGATCTTCGAGATCGGACTTTGAACAAGATCACTATCCCAGTGGAACGCCTTGTCTATCTGGCGTCGCTTAGGGACTACAGCACAGGCAGGTACTACCATGATGGCCTAGCGATGCTATTCTCACAGGAAGTGGCAGGCGAGGCATTGAGGCGTGAGCACATGGAAACATTCAACGAACTGGCGCGCACGCCGCTCCAAATTTTGGTCGAGCAGTTGAACTATTATCTCAACTCGTTAAACCAGGACCACACGGAAAGCTTGCGAACCTGGGAGAGTTTGGAACCTTATCGCGTCGTTGCTCCCGTAGGGGCGGATGAACTGACGGTTCGCATTTTCCTGTCCAATGTCAGGATCGCTGTTGCAATCCTGGTGTTGCAGCAGCGGACGCCTCCGATCCCGATTGGACTTGCATAGCAACTCCCGAAACCTGCCCAACAATTTCAGCGTCAACTCCATTGGTAAAATGCCTGCTCGAACAGGGCGATAGTGGGTGAGGCAACAATGTCAGCAGTTGCCCTTGAAGATCGCACCAAGAGCAGGCATAACCGTCCCTCAACTCGATAAAATAGATCGGTCTATCGAATTCCGATCGCCAGTTGAATCGTTGAACCTTG
>JAFDVY010000022.1 GCA_018268785.1 Acidobacteriota bacterium
TTTCGAATGCGATTGCAGCTGCGGCGCGAGAAGCTGGAGTGGAGATCAGGACGAAGGCCGCCGTTTCGAAAATTATGGTGAAGAACGGACGCGTTGCGGGGGTTGCGCTGACGAGCGGGGAAGAGATTACCGCGAATGTGGTTTCGTCGAGCGTGGATCCGCATTTGACGTTTGAAAAATTCCTGGAGCCGAAGGAATTACCTGCTGAATTTCTTGAAGATGTGAAGCGATACAAGTTCCGCGGATCGTCGGGAAAAGTGAATCTGGCACTGGACGCGCTGCCGGAATTGAAGTGCATGCCGGGTGACGGGCCGCATTTGCGGGGAGCGATTTCGATCTCACCGAGCGTGGAATACATGGAGCGCGGGTACGACGATGCGAAGTACGGAAATTTTTCGCGCCGGCCGTATGTGGACATGGTGATTCCGAGTTTGACCGATCCGTCCGTGGCGCCTCCGGGGAAGCATGTGCTTTCGTGTTTTGTGCAATATGCGCCGTACAAGCTGGCGGAAGGGACTTGGGACGAGCAGCGCGACGCGTTTGGCGACAACGTGATTGATACGCTCAGCGAGTACATGCCGAACCTGAAGAAAATTATTGTGGGGAAGCAGGTGCTGACACCGCTCGATTTGGAGCGAGAGTTTGGATTGACGCAGGGAAATATTTTTCAGGGCGAGCTGTCGCTGGAACAGCTTTTCTTTTTGCGGCCAGTGCCGGGCTGGGCGTATTACAAAACTCCGGTGGATAACCTTTATATGTGCGGGTCGGCGACGCATCCAGGCGGCGGGATTATGGCCGCGCCGGGGCGAATTGCGAGCCAGGTGATTTTGAAAGAATGGAAGAAGGCGAGCTGACGATGCCCCTCGGACAAAAAGTGATTTTTGTTGGCGGTGGGCATAACGCGCTGATCGCTGCGTTTTATCTGGCGAAAGGCGGATTCAAGCCGGTGGTGCTGGAGCGCCGCGAAATGGTGGGCGGCGGCGCGGTGACGGAGGAATTTCATCCGGGATTTCGCGTATCGAGTCTGGCGCACACGATTGGACCGCTGCGCGCGGATGTCGCGCGGGATTTGCAAGTGGAGAAGTTCGATTGTGAGATCTTGCGTCCGGACCCGCGTGTGTTTGCTCCTACTCCCGATGGGCGCGCCATTCTTTTTTATGACGATGTGGCGAAGACAGCGGGCGGGATCGCACGGATTTCGGCGAAGGATGCCGCAAGTTATCCGAAATTTGCGAAGGCATTGGAAGAAGTTGCCGGAGTGTTCTCGCAACTGACTTCGATAACGCCGCCTGCGATTGACAAGCCGACGCCGGAAGATTTGTGGAATTTGCTGAAGACCGGGCGCGGCGTGCGAAAACTCGGAAAGAGGCGGATTTTCGATTTGCTGCGCTGGGGCCCAATGGCGGCGGCGGATTTTGCGGCGGAATTTTTTGAGACGGAATTGATTCGTGCGGTGATTGCGGCGCGCGGGATTTTTGGCACGGCGCTGGGGCCGTGGTCGGCGGGATCGACGGCAGTGTTGTTGTTACGAGCGGCAGCGGATGAGAATCCGGTTGGGCCGGCGGCGTTTGTGCGTGGCGGGCTGGGGAAATTTACGCAGGCGCTGGCGGAAGCTGCGAAGAGCGTGGGCGCGGAGATTCGAACGAATACGGAAGTCGCGCAGATTCGTATGAAGGACGGCGCGGTTGCTGGAGTTGTGCTGGCCGATGGCGAAGAGATTGCGGCAGAGGCGGTGGTTTCTGGCGTCGACCCCAAGCGCACGTTTTTCAATTTGGTGGATGCTTCGCAGCTCGATCCACGCTTTGCGATGCGGATGAAGAATTTCCGGATGAACGGAACTGTGGCGAAAGTGAATCTGGCGCTGGGGGACTTGCCGGGGTTTCCGGCCCTGGCTGGCGCGGTGGGGCCGGATGGATTTCATGCGGCGCTTTCTGGAAGGATTCACATTGGGCCGGAGATTGACTACCTGGAGAAAGCGTTTGACGCGTCGAAGTATGGTGAATACGCGAGAGCGCCGTGGCTGGAAATGACGATTCCGACGATTCTGGATCCGGCGCTGGCTCCGGAAGGGAAGCATGTGGCTTCGGTGTATGTGCAGTTTGCGCCGTATAAATTGAAGAACGGGAATTGGGAGACGCAGCGCAAGGAATTGGGGCAGACGGTGATCAAAACGCTGGCGCAGTACGCGCCGAACTTGCCGTCGCTGGTCGAGGGCGTGCAGGTAATCACTCCGAGAGATTTAGAAACGGAGTATGGGTTTACCGGCGGGCATATTTTCCATGGCGAGTTGGCACTCGATCAGATTTTCACGATGCGGCCTGTGCTGGATTGGGCGAGGTACAAGACGCCGGTGCGCGGATTATTTTTGTGCGGGAACGGGACGCATCCAGGGAATGGGCTGACTGGCGCGAGCGGGGCGAACGCGGCGCGCGAGATTATTCACGAACTGCGGTAGGTGCAGGCTTTCCGCACTTTGCCGAGTGGCCGTGTTGCGAAGTACAGTGTGCTTTCTGGAGAAGAGGGCACGATATTCCGGCTGCTGCGCGGAATCTTCGATATCGCGTCCCGACAAGATCCATGACTACTATCAATCGAAAAAAACTGAAAGAACTTAGTATGCGGGAAGAGCACCGCTTCGTGGCGGAGCATCCGCGGTCGGCCGAGCTGTACGCGAGGGCGAAAAATTCGCTGCTCGGCGGCGTGCCGATGAACTGGATGAAAAAGTGGGCGGGCGCATTCCCAATCTTTGTGGCGCATGCGAAGGGCGCGCATTTCACGGACGTGGATGGACGCGAGTACGTGGATTTGTGTTTGGGCGATACGGGCGCGATGACGGGACATTCGCCGGAAGTCGTGGCGGAGGCGATCGCTAAGCGCGTGCGAGGCGGAATCACGCTGATGCTGCCGACGGAAGATTCGCTGTGGGTCGGTGAAGAGTTGAAGCGGCGATTTGGATTGCCTTTCTGGCAATTCGCACTGACGGCGACGGATGCGAACCGGTTTGCGATTCGAATAGCGCGGGAGATTACGCAGCGGTCGAAAGTGCTGGTCTACAACTATTGTTATCACGGGACGGTGGATGAATCGTTCGCCACGGTGAACGAAGGAGTAGTGGGGCCGCGACGAGGAAACATTGGGCCGCCGGTGAGTCCAGCGGAAACGACGCGGGTAATTGAGTTTAACGATTTGAATGCTTTGGAAGATGCGTTGAAGCATCACGATGTAGCCGTGGTGCTGGCCGAGCCGGCGATGACAAATGTGGGAATTATTCTGCCGGATGCAGGATATTGGCAAGCGGCGCGGGAATTGACACGACGGTATGGCGCGCTGCTGATTGCGGATGAGACACACACGATTTGTGCCGGGCCGGGCGGTTGTACACGCGAATGGAAGCTGGAGCCGGATTTTGTGGTGTTCGGAAAGCCGATCGGGAGCGGGATTCCGGGATCGACTTACGGCGTTTCGGATGAAGTTGCGCAGCGGATTACGGCGCGGATTCATCTGGAAGACTGCGATGTGGGCGGGATTGGGGGGACGCTGGCGGGGAATGCACTTTCGTTGGCGGCAATGCGCGTGACGCTGGAAAAAGTCTTAACGGCGGCTGCGTTCGAAAAAATGATTCCGCTGGCAAAGCGGTTTAATGAAGGCGTGGCCGGGGCGATTCGGGAGCGTGCGTTGCCGTGGAATGTGATTCAGCTGGGCGCGCGCGCGGAGTATCACTTTACGAAAAAGCCGCCGCGGAATGGCGGGGAGTCAGCAGCCGCGGCGGATTTTGAGCTGGAGCGTTTTTTGCATTTGCATGCACTGAATCGCGGTGTCTTGTTGACGCCGTTTCATAACATGGCGCTGATGAGTCCGGCGACAACGGAAGCGGATGTGGATTTGCATACGGAGATTTTTGCCAGAGCGGTAACGGAGCTTTTTGGATAGGAGTACACTAAGTGTTTGCGAGCACGAAGGAGAAGCGCGCCATGGCGACCGCCGAAGCTAAATTGCAGAAGCCGGAATTTACGAATGAGCCGTTTGTGGATTTCTCGAAGCCGGAAAATCGTACGGCGATGGAAGCCGCGCTGAAAAAGGTGGCGAGCGAGTTTGGCCGCGAGTATCCCATGTATATCAACGGCGAGAAGGTGACTACGACCGAGAAGATCAAGTCGACGAACCCGTCACACCCATCGCAGG
The DNA here is from genome assembly GCA_018268785.1 of Acidobacteriota bacterium. Lineage (GTDB taxonomy): Bacteria > Acidobacteriota > Terriglobia > Acidiferrales > UBA7541 > Acidiferrum. Next base: position 4,183 of record JAFDVY010000022.1, read on the forward strand.
TAGTCGGCGTGGTGCAGAGTGCCAGTGCGGAACAGGCACGGCAGGCGATTGAATCGGCACACGCCTATTTCCATACGTGGAAAAAGGTTCCAGCGGAGAAGCGGGCGGAGATTTTGTTTCGCGCGGCGGACATCATCCGAAAGCGGAAGTTCGAAACGTCGGCGTTGATCTGTTATGAGGTTGGAAAGTCGTGGGCGGAAGCGGACGCGGACACGGCGGAGACGATCGATTTTCTGGAGTATTACGGTCGGCAAATGCTGGAGCTGGCCGGACCGCACAAAGTGGTGCCGTACCAGAATGAGCGGAATTTTATGGTTTACATCCCACTTGGAGCGGGAGCGGCGATTCCACCGTGGAATTTTCCGGCGGCGATTGCGACGGGAATGACGGCGGCGGCCTTGGTGGCGGGAAATACGGTGGTGCTAAAGCCGTCAGAAGAGTCTTCGGTGATCGCGGCGAAGATGGTGGAGATTTTGTATGAGGCAGGAATTCCGAAACAGGCGCTGCAATTTGTAACGGGCCTTGGAGAAGTCGCCGGAGATGCGATTGTAAAGCATCCGAAGACACGGTTTGTGGCGTTTACGGGATCGAAGGATGTGGGATTGCTCATCAGTGAAGCGGCCGGGAAGCGGCAACCGGGGCAGTTGTGGATCAAGCGCGCCGTGCTGGAGATGGGCGGCAAAGACGCGACGGTGGTGGATGAAGAGGCAGATGTGGACGCGGCAGTCGAAGGCGTGGCGCAAGCGGCGTTCGGGTATCAGGGGCAGAAGTGCTCGGCGTGTTCGCGCGCGATCGTTTCGGAAAAAGTGTATGACTCGTTTGTCCAAAAATTGGTGGAACGCGCGAAGAAGGTGACCGTTGGGCCAGCGGAAGACCCGGCGAACTATATGGGGCCGGTAGTGAGCGAATCGGCGATGAAGGGGATTTTGAACTACATCGAAGTTGGGAAGAAGGAAGGGAAGCTCGTGTTGGGTGGAGAACGGGCGCCAGGCGACGGTTATTTTGTAAAGCCGACGATCATTGCGGACGTGAGCCCCATGGCGCGGATTGCCCAGGAAGAGATTTTCGGTCCTGTGTTGGCTGTGATCAAGGCGAAAGACTTTGACAAAGCGCTTCAAATTGCAAATGACACTGAGTTTGGGCTAACCGGTGCAGTCTATTCAAAGAACAAGGCAAAGCTCGAAAAAGCCGAAGAGGCGTTCCACGTCGGCAATTTGTATTTGAACCGCAAGTGCACGGGCGCGATGGTCGGCGCGCATCCCTTTGGCGGGTTTAACATGTCCGGAACGGATTCAAAGACGGGCGGAAAAGACTATTTACTGCACTTCCTGCAGGCGAAGTCCATTTCTGAGAAGCCGATGAACTAAGCCGTCCCCCCCACCGGCTTAGTCGGGCGATTCGAAGCCCAGCGCAACGCAAGAAATACCGGATAGCTCAACACCAAAAGTCCAAGAGCCAGCGGCACGTTCTCACGATCCGTGGCAATCGAGCCAATCAAGAAAGCAACCGAGCCAAAGAGTGCGAGGCCCGTTGTGAAGGGGTATCCCCACGCTTTATACGGACGTTCCACATCTGGCTCGCGGAATCGCAGAACGAAATGAGACAGGTAAGAAAGGGTATAGTTCGCCACAAAGAAAAAGGACAACATCGCGATGACCCGCTTGAATGTGCCAAGAACGAACAAGATGCCGACGATCGTACTGAGAAGGAGTGAGAGGGTGGGAGTGCCGCCGGAGTTGACCCGGGTGAAGGGCCGGAAGAAAAGACGATCAGTGCTCATGATGTAAAGCGTGCGTGTGCAAAAGAGCTGATTCGCATTGAGGCAGCTGAGCATGGAGACAATCATTATGGAACGAATGATGGGGTCGCCAAGCGAGCCGAAAATTCTATTGGCGACGGTGCCGAGTACGAACGTGTTTCCTGCAATCTCTTTCATAGGCAGGATGTACAGCGAAACAAGATTCAGCAACAAGTAGATTCCCATAACAGAAAAGACGCTGCCGAATATGGCACGAGGCACGTCCCGTCCAGGATTGCTGACTTCCCCGCCAAAGTAGATAACGCCATCCCATCCGTCGATAGTGTAAATGACGGCCTGCAACGAAAGCAGAAGGGCAACGGCGAGTGGCCATCCCGATGGCAAGGCAAGAGATGATGAAAGATTAGTCTGGACTGCTTGGGCGTGCGCAGCCCCTCCGCGAATGAGGCAGGCGATCACCAGCAAGAGAAACGCAGCGGTTTTTAGTCCAGCCGAGTACAATTGGGCGCTCTTGCCCCATTGGATACCGCTCCATTGCAAGAGACCAAAGCCAGCAATGATCGCCACGGAAAGAGCCCTCATCCTATTTTCCCCAGCGAAGACGGGGAAAAAATAGCTGGCATATTCACTGATGACCAAAGAAACGCTCGCGGCTGTTCCGCAGGTGGAAAGCCAGTCGCTCCAGCCAACGATAAAACCAGGATATTCACCGAGGGCACGGCGGGAGAAATTGTATTGACCGCCACTTCTCGGAATGAGCGCCCCAAGCTCAGCCATGGATGGAGCCCCAACGAGAGCGTAGAAGCCGCCAATAATCCAGACCCCGATGAAGTACCACGGGTTAGGCAAGCTCTGGCCGATTTGGCCAGGCGTATACACGATGCCAGCGGCAATCGCGTTGCCGATAGCCGCGGAAATGCCGAACCACACGCCAAGGACTCGCAACAGCCGCCCACGGTTGTGCACCGGTGCATTACTCGCGCTGGAAGATGAGTCGGCAGTAGTGGACAATAGAAATCCTGACGTGACCCAAGAGCCGCCATCATACTGGTGGCTTCAAGAATTGCAAGCCGGAAGAAAGAGATTCAATCCTTCTCCGGCGTTTTGTTTACCAAGAGAGTAAACAAGGAGCGAGCGTGGGCAGCGAGCAGTTCCCAGTCGAAGTTTCCGTAGTCATCCCCTGTCTCAATGAGGTGAAGTCCCTTGGCTTTTGCGTCGAGAAAGCACTCGCTGCCTTTCAGTCTGCAGGCCTGCGCGGCGAAGTGGTGGTGGCCGACAACGGTTCCACGGATGGCTCCATTGAATTAGCTACTAAACTCGGCGCCCGCGTAGTTCTCGCTAAGCAGCGTGGTTACGGCGCGGCTCTTCAAGCTGGCATTGCGTCTGCGAAGGGCGCCTTCATCATTATGGGCGATGCGGACGACAGCTACGATTTCACAGAGGTTCCGAATTTTGTTGCGAAATGGCGCGAAGGATACGAAGTCGTTCTGGGAAACCGGTTTCGCGGCGGCATCAAGCCGGGAGCAATGCCTCCGCTTCACAAGTATTTTGGAAATCCCGGGTTGACGTGGCTGATAAACCTCTTCTTCGATGCAGGTGTTGGCGACGGCTATTGCGGGATGCGCGGGTTCACTAAAGACCTTTATGACCGGCTAGACTTGCGCAGCACGGGTATGGAATTCGCACTGGAATTTGTGATTAAGGCCGCGCAGGCGAAAGCGAAAATCACAGAAATTCCCGTTATTCTCTGGCCGGACAAGCGTGGTCGTCCGCCTCATCTGCGGAGTTTTCGCGATGGGTGGCGCAGCTTGCGCTTTATGCTTATGTACGCCCCGAACTGGTTGTACGTTTTGCCTGGTCTCTCCCTTTTCATTCTGGGGCTCGCAATTGTCGCTTGGCTCCTTCCCGGCCCGCGCCAGATTACGCCCCGGATTACCCTGGATATTCACACCTTCACGTTCGGTGTACTGTTTACCTTGCTCGGTGTACAAATTCTTTCGACGGGCGCTTTCGCCAAGGTTTTCAGTTACGCGGAACGTTTTGACCACGGGGCCATGTCATTGAAGCGGCTGTTGCGCCGCATCACCCTGGAAACTGGATTGTTCCTTGGCGCAACCTTGTCACTGGCGGGGCTCGCGGGCTCCGCCTGGATCACCTGGAAATGGGCGGCGAGTGGATTTGGACCTCTCCAAGCGATCCGATGGGTACTTTTCTGGGCGATGTGGTTGTTTATCGGCGTTCAAATCATTTTTTCGTCTTTTTGCCTGAGCATGCTGGGCATCAGTCGCGATACGTATATTGGCGACTACCAGCGGCGCAAGGACGGCTGAGAATACTGTATTGCGAATCGAAAACTGACGACGAAGCGAAGGGAATATGGGGCAAAAGATTCTGGTTACCGGCGGCGCGGGCTATATCGGTGCAACCGCTGTGCGTTTGTTGCTGAAGCATGGGCACGAGGTCACGGCACTCGATAATCTTTCGCAAGGTCACAGGGAAGCTGTGCCGGACAGGGCGCGGCTCGTGCTGACAGACCTTTCGAACCGGGAGGCGCTTGGGACGCTGTTCAGGGAAAGCAAGTTTGACGCAGTGATGCATTTTGCGGCATCGGCGCTTGTGGGCGAGTCCATGCAATTGCCAGAGAAATATTTTCGCAACAATGTGACCAATTCACTGAATTTGCTGGAGTGTTGCGCGGCGAACAAGGTTTCGCGCTTCGTGTTCTCGTCCACGGCTGCTACGTTTGGCGACCCGCAGACTTCTTTGATCGACGAGAATTCTCCGAAGAACCCGCTGAATCCGTATGGTGAATCGAAACTGCAGGTCGAGGCGATGTTGCACTGGTTTCAGAAGATTCATGGTGTGCGATATGCAGTCCTGCGGTTCTTCAATGTTGCCGGCGCGTGGGATGGACATGGCGAGCATCACGATCCGGAATCGCACCTGATTCCGATTGTTTTGAAGGTGGCACAGGGAAAACGCGAATCGGTTTCCGTGTTTGGCTCGGACTATCCGACGCCCGATGGAACCTGCGTACGCGACTATGTGCACATTTACGATCTGGCGGTGGCGCATTTGCTTGTGCTGGATGCACTTAAAGAGCGCGATGCTCTTGCCTACAATTTGGGAAATGGAAACGGGTTCAGCGTGCGCGAAGTCATTGAGGCCTCCCGCAAAGTTACTGGCCGGCCCATACCGACCGTGGAATCCCCTCGCCGTCCGGGGGACCCGCCCGTGCTTGTGGCGAGTTCCGCGAAAATCAGCAAAGAACTGGGTTGGAAGCCGCGATACGACAAACTGGAAGAGATTATTCAGACAGCTTGGGATTGGCATCAGAAGTATCCGAACGGATACGAAGGGAAGAAAGAGTGATTCGAAAATGCGAGCTGGCTGGTTGCAAATGAGCACGTTTCCCGGAATGAGCGTGCTCAGCAAACTGCACGAAACGCTCGTGCATCGCCGCCGAGTACGAATCACTGCGCAATTGCTTGCGGGAGAGATTCCACAAGGCGCAAGCGTGTTGGATGTGGGCTGCGGAGACGGTTCGATCGCAGGTCAGATTGCGCAGCTTCGACCGGACATTTCCATACGAGGAGTAGAGGTAATGGCAAGACCCGGCTGCAAAGTGGCTTGCCAGGATTTTGATGGACAACATCTCCCGTTTGCCGATGGTTCGTTTGATGTTTGCCTCATGGTGGATGTTCTGCATCACACGCCGGACGTGGCGGTTCTGCTGAGGGAAGGGCGCCGAGTTGGCAAAAGTTATATTTTGCTGCGGGATCACTTAAGTGAAAATTCTCTCGATCACTTTACCCTTAGACTCTTGGACTGGTTTGGGAACCGGCCACATGGCGTTCGGCTCACCTACAATTACCAGAGCCGCGCGATGTGGGAGCATGCGTTTGCGCAATGCGGGCTTGAACTGGAGCACTGGCGCGGCGATGCATCCACGTATCCGCCGCCGGTTGATTGGGTCGCGGGGCGCAAGTTGCACTTCATTGCACGGCTGAAAAAAAGACTTTAGAACGGTAGAAGATTTAATTGACGGGTAGGGAATAGCGCCGGGGTGGAGAGGACATCCGATCCGCATCGATTGTCCAGACAGTGCGGTCTTTGTAATAGTCCAACAATTTCTGGTTTTGTCCGCGGTCCAGGTCGCGCGCCCATACGATTTTCGAACTATCGGGGTCTGCCGCGTTATATACCCATTCGTCGTGGACGTTGTGGTCTGGCGCATACTGAACGATGACCAGATGCTTGCCGGGCAAGGTTTGTAGTTTCTTGATTAGAGCGACACGATCCTCGAGGCGCACGCCGCCGACTCCAGCCGGATCTTCATTGACGGTCACAACTGCGTTGGCCGTTTGGAGAAGAAGTCCGAGCACGAGCATGCGCGAAAGAAAAAGTCCCATGTTGAGGCCGCGCCAATGAAAAAGCCGCAGATGGCGCATGCAGGTCACGATGATCGCAAAGACAACGCACAATGCAGGCGCAATGTAATGTGGAAAGACCCAAGCGAGAAAAAAGAAGGCGGCAACGGTAAAGAGAAATGCGGCGTAAAGTAGGCGAATCTTTTTTCGCTTCAGCAGATGGAAAGCGGCTGGCACAAGCAAAATCAGGTCCCACCACAGGAAGATCAGAACGAATGACTTCTCTTTTTTGAGCGTAACTGTCTTTATATCGTCCCAACTTGGCTTGTACAGACTGCGTACCCAGCCATTATAGAAGACGTCAAATTCGTGATTGTTCTGCGGGATGGGAGGCTTTGGAGATTGCCAGAGGAAAATTGCACCGGGATTGTACCGTGCTTCATAGACAGCAAGTGGCATCGTCCGAGGGTTTCCGGTAAGCCGCCAGTTGTAATAGCCCATGAAGACGAAGTTAGCCAAGAGCACCGCGGCAAGGGGAAGAATCACTTTCCGAAAACGTTCCGGAACCGTCTCCGGCCTCTTGGTCTTGCCTGCCAGCCACCAGAGTAAAGCTATCGCAATGGGAACACAGAATGCTGCCCCTTCGTATGGACGGCTGTTTGCAAGAATGGAGATTCCTAGACCGAGAGTAATTGCGGGTCCCGCAGCGGGCCGACGATAGATTCTTGCGAGGCTTCCAAGCGTTATTGCGCCGCCGATGGCCGCTGGTGCTCCTCCCCAAAATGAATTCATCCAATAGGAAGTGAAACAGAGCTTTACTCCCGCAAGAAAAGCTGCAAGAAATGCCCAGCGCGCTGGTATCCAGACCCGCAGCGCCCAATAAAAAAGCGCCACCATTGCTGCCGCGCTCAAGACTACTCCGAACCAAGGATTTCCGAGCCATTGGCCGATTGCGAGAAAAAATCCTTGTGCTGGCGGATACTTCGAACAATAGGTCGGAGAGAAGAGTTCGTGAAACGTTTCGAAACTCTTCCACAGCGGGTGAGCAGGATTAGTAAGCCGCAGATGTGCAAGCGTGTCTCCGAGAAGCAGGTAGCTGAATTCATCGTGTTTTTCCGGAGTGGGAACCGGCAAAACGGGAAGGAGCGCGATTCGCAGCAGAATCACACCGAAAAAGAGAGAAAAAAACGTGGCGAGTGGTTTCGCCGAGAGGTTGGAAAGCCGTCGCTCCAAGCCAGTAACGAGTGCTTCGTACTTTCCCCGGCGGAGCATGGCAAAGAGACACAAAAAAACGGCAAGTAAATAGGCGCCCGAAGTGAAATAGACGGGATTCACCACGCGCCATTTCTACGGAGTGACCTGCTTGCGCGCAGGCCAGAAGAATTTGTGTCGCAGCAAAGCAAGAACGCAATTCCTCGCTTGTGTAGCGTGAGGGTGCTTCATGATAAGGGAGAAACAAAGACCAGGAGCGCGTTTCAAGGCTGCCTGTGTTCAAACGCAACAGATTTACTGTTAGGCGAAATATAAGCGACCGCTGCGCAAAGAACGCTATTTGTCTTCGGATATTTCGTAAGGCCGGAACACGAGATGCTCATCATCGGTAGTGGCGAGCCAAACTTTCCGGTCCTTGAAATATTGGAGCAACTTCTCGTTTTGCGCTTTGTCCAGTTCCCGCGCCCAGACGATTTTCGAGGAGTCAATATCTGCCGAGTTGTAAACCCATTCGTCGTGAACGCTCAAATCGTCCTCGTTATAGCGCACCATCACGAGATGTTTTCCAGGCTCGGCCTGAAGCTTTTGCAAGACAAGTGTGCGGCTTACATCGCCAGTGCAAGTCCACTGGAGCGGATCGCATTCATGGTGAATCGCGGCAGCGGAGGTGTCCAGCACGAGCAAAAGCACCGTAGCGCGCGATAGCGCCTTACCCAACGCAAAACGCTTGTTGCCCAGAGTTCGAAGATAGCGCAACGATAGGGTTATCAGCGCGAAAATCAGACAAGTCGCAGGAGCCGCGTAGTGCGCGTTGGACCAAACCACCGCATAGACCGAGACGGTTATGCACAATAGCGCAACCCAAAAGACTCGGAACTTCTTGTCTCTTAACGCAGGGAATAATCCTGGAAGAACAAGCACCAAGCCTTGCCACAGAAATGCAGATGCAAGCCGGGTAGTTTTCGTATTTGAGATTTCACGGAATTTGCCCCACCCGCGCGCGTATTCCTCGCGTTCCCACACGTTGTAGAATTCTTCGAACCGGTCGTTGTTGTAGTGTTTTTCCGGCTGGGGCTTCTCCCACACGAAATTTGGAACGCTTTCATAATTGCGCTCGTTAAGCGTGTGCGGAAAGAGCAGCGCGTTTCCCGTGAGGCGCCAGTTGTAGTAACCCATGAACGTGAAAGTGAGGAAGAGCACGAGGGTTAGGGGGATAAGAACTCTCGTCCAAGGAATGTCATCGCCTGCCGAATGCGATTTTTTCCAGAGCCAGCGCAAAAAAAGGAATGCAGCGGGCAGACAGAAGACCAGACCTTCATAAGGGCGGCTGTTCGCGAGGATGGCGATGCCGAGACCGAGAAGAAGTGCATCTCTTAAATTTGCACGTTTAAAGATTCGTGCTAGTGCGCCGAGTACCAGCGAGCCGCCGATTGCGGCAACAGCGCCGCCCCAGTAGCTGTTCATCCAGTAACTTGTGAAGCCGAGCTTGAGCGCGGCGAGCGCGCCTCCAAGAAACGCCCAGCGCGCAGGCATCCAGGCACAGAGCATCCAATAAATCGTGGCGCACATTGCGCCGGAGCTGAGCAACACTCCGATCCACGGCGAGCCCAGGACTTGCCCTAGGGCGAGCACGGCGCCTTGCGCCGGGGGATACATGGACGAATAGGTGGGGAACCAATTGACGTGAAATGTTTCGAAGCTGCGCCACATCGGGTGCGTTGGGTTCGCGAGGCGGCCATGCGCGAATGTGTCGCTCATGAGCAGATAGCTGAACTCATCGTGAATCCCGGGCACGGGAACAGGCAAAAGCGGGAGCAATGCGATACGGACCGCAAGCACTCCAAAAAACAAAAGTGCAAACGCCAGCAATGGCCGGCCACCGGTTTTGGCGAAAATGACTTCGACGAACCCGAAAAAGTGCTCCGCCGCACGAGGCGCGACCCAATGAATAAGCAGTAGAATGGCCGCAACGATGGCAACGAGAGTCATGCCGCCGCTATTCCCGCGCGCGTAGCCGTATGGCTAAGGCTTGGTCGCACTATCAATGAACGCCGCCACATTGGCTTTCAGTTTAGCGAGGTCTTCATCCCTCACGTACATCATGTGGCCAGCTTCGTAATATTTCAGCTTCAAATTCTTGCGTAGTTCATCCGGAATTCCGAGATGTTCCATGCTGTATTCGGTTTCCATGAAAGGGGTGGCGAGGTCGTAGTAGCCGTTTTCAACTTCGACTTTGAGTTTCGGGTTTGCAATCATCGCGCCCGCAAGATCGAGTACAACGCTCGGCGAACCTGGAAAATAGCCGAAATCCCCGTCATGCTTCCAATCCCAATGGTGTCCATCAAAATTCGCGGCAACTTGGTAGTTCTTGTCCTGGCCGAATTTCAGCTCTTCACGAAGGTAGCCGTTGAAGGCGCCGACGAACGCCCCGCTGATTGCAGTTTCCTGCGGGTCATAATCGGCTGCTTCGCCGATTAGGTTGTAGGTTGGCCCTTCAAAGCGTGCATCGAGGCGGCCCGTGGTCAATCCACGGTCGCGCTGCAATTCCTGCATGAATTGGAAGAGCCGCACGCGCAGCTTTGCCTTAACGAGATAGTCCTCGCTCAGTCCCGTGTATCTTGACAATTTTTTCGCGACGGCGGCCTTCTCTACGGCGCTGACCGCATCGCCCTTCATGAGTGCCGCCGCGTATTCGCCCTTGGCGAACGCGCGAACCTCATCGAGAAAAGCGGTCAAGTTCTCGGGGCGATCCTTCAAAACCTTGTGATACCAGGCCGTGGCTGCGTAGCTCGGCAGATAGAGGACGTAAGCGAGGTCCTGCCCGGGATAGAACGATATCGTTCCCAGATCGATCACGGAAGAAATCATCACGATGCCGTTGAGATAGACGTTTTCGTTGCCCTGGAGGTAATTCGCTAGGGCGGCGTTGCGAAATGTGCCGTAGCTTTCGCCGATGAGGAATTTCGGCGAGTTCCAGCGATTGTTGCGCGTGATGTAAATCTTGATGAACTGCGCGAGAGACTTGACGTCGGAATCGACGCCCCAGAAATCCTTATTCTGCGATTTACCGACGGCCACGCTGAAGCCAGTGCCGACTGGATCGATGAACACCAGATCCGATCGATCGAGCAAACATTCGGGATTATCAAGCAGCTTGTAAGGAGCGGGAGGCGTGATTCCGGCATTTACTGTGACGACGCGGCGCGGCGCAAACGAGCCCATGTGCAGCCAGAGAGATGAAGAACCCGGCCCGCCATTGTAGAGAAACGAAATCGGCCGGGTGCTTGGATCTTTTACATCGCTGCGCGTATAAGCCGTGGAATAGACCAGGGCAATCGGCGCCCCTTTTTCGTCCTTTAGCAAAATCGTCTGTGCGGTCGCCTTGTAGGGAATCGTCTGGCCGCCAATCTTGATTGCATGTTCAGTGACGGAGATTTCCTCTTTAGGTTTTTCGCCTGTGTCCGCGGGTTGTTCGGTTTTCTTGTCGCCGCCTTTTTCATCCTTTTCTTGGGCAAGCGATACGCTTAGCCAAAAGTTCGTGCAGGCAAACATTGCCGCCAGAATCCCGAGCTGGGACATCTTTTTCATTCTGCTCTCCTGAAATGGAAACCTGCCCTACATGCGCGAGCACAGATTCTAGACGCGAATCGCGATTAACGAAAGGCCAACGGCCTGTTTTCCAGCCCGAAGACGAGTTTGCCGTTCGAAGCGGCGGAGACAAGTTTCATTGCGGAACAGTCTCTTACGATGAAGTCCGCTCCCGCTGCGTGCAGAAGTTCATCCCGTTCCGTCGTTTGCAGCGCTATAACTCGCGCTCCCGCGCCCTTCCCAGAGCGGATTCCGGCTGGCGCATCTTCCATCACGATGCAATCCCTGGTGGAGAACGAAAGTGCTCGCGCACCCTTTATGTACGGCTCTGGATCGGGCTTACCGTGCGTAATGTCATCCGAAGTCACCATGACTCTCGGCTCAGGCAATCCCGCCGCGCGAATCCGTACATAAGCCAGACGCTTTGTACAGGAAGTCACTATCGCCCATCGATTGAGTGGTAGCACTTGCAGCAATTCCATCGCGCCAGGCAGGGGAACAACCCCCTCCACGTCTTCGATCTCGCGGCGTTCGACTTCACTGTTTTCTTTTTCATGGTCCGCGTGCGGCAGAAGCTCGCGAATCGTCGCGATGCTCGGTCTGCCATGCGCCTTGCGAACGGTTTCTTCCGGGTCGAAACCATGTTGTTTCGCCCACCAGGCCCAAACGCGAGCCACCGCTGGTGTCGAATCCACCAGAACGCCATCGAGGTCGAAAAGAACGCCTTCACACTGAATATTCGCCATGCCTACATGATAGACAAGATTCCCAAAGTCATAAAACCGGGCTGTCCGCTGCCTGCGAAGCACACTTGCGTAAGTTTTGCGCCTGCTGCAAAAAGCCGAAACGGTATCATTGACGATTAGTTCACAAGCGGAAAGAGCAAGCATGATGACAAAGCCTCTTCAAGTGATGAAATTCGGCGGCACTTCCGTTGGAGACGCCACGTGTATCGCCCGGTCCGCTCAGATCGTAGCCTCAGCTGCGAAGGGAATGAACGTCGTGGTCGTTGTTTCCGCTATGAGCGGCGTGACAAACCGCTTGATTGACGCAGCGAAACGCTCCGGCGAGGGCGGCACAGAGGCCGGCAAGACGCTGATCGAAGCTCTGCGAAAGCAACATCATGCTGCGCTTACGGAACTTGTTCCCGAAATAGATTCCCGCGCGGCCATTGAGCACAAACTGGAAGAGGTGCTTGCAGAAGGGAAGCGTTTGTATGACGGCACGGCAATGCTGCGCGAACTCACCCCGCGCACCCTGGATGTCATTTCCAGTCTTGGCGAACGTCTTTGCGCTCCCATGTTTGCAGGAGCACTGAGTCAATTGGGAGCCAAAAGCGTTTCGATCGAAGCGACACAAGTCATTGTGACTGACTCTTACCACGGAGGAGCCGAGCCACGCGCCGAAGGGACTCGCAAGAAAGCCGCTGAAACGCTATTGCCCATGTTGAACGCAGGAGAGACTCCAGTCGTTACCGGTTTCATCGGCGCAACGCCCGACGGGAAACTCACGACGCTGGGCCGTGGAGGCTCCGACTATTCCGCAACAATTTTGGGCGCCGCGCTCGACGCACATGAAATCATTATCTGGACCGACGTGGAAGGGGTCTTGACGGCCGATCCGCGCCTCGTGCCTGAAGCGCGTACGATTCCCGAAATCTCTTACCGCGAAGCGGCCGAGCTGGCCTACTTTGGCGCGAAAGTGCTGCATCCAAAGACATTGCGTCCCGTTTTGCCGGCCGGAATTCCCGTTTGGATTCGCAACAGTTTCGCACCCGAAAAGCTCGGCACAAAAATCACCCAAAAAGGAAAAAGTATCGGCGGCGGTGTAAAAGCCCTGACCGCAATTCGCGACGTTGCCTTGATCAGTCTTGGTGGACCGGGAATCGTGGGTGTGCCCGACGTCATTGGCCGGACGTTCACGACGACCGCCGAACTGCGCGCCGAAGTATTGCTAATTTCGCAGTCCTCTTCGCAAAACGACATCTGTTTCCTTGTTTCAAAACCGCACGCCCACGCCACGGTCGATGCTCTGCGCAAGGAATTCGCGCAGGATCTTGCTCACGAAGTGGTGGATCACATTACCGTGGATCCCAATGTGGCGATTATTGCTGTCGTGGGGGAAAATATGCGGGGAACACCAGGCGTAGCGGGAAAGACCTTCAACGCCCTCGGCCAGGAAAAAGTAAACCTGATTGCCATCGCGCAAGGCTCTTCTGAAACCAACATTTCGTTTGTGGTGGATGAAAAATCGATGCAAGCGGCGCTGAAAGTGCTACACAGTGAATTCAAGCTGGGCCAATCGAACGGAAATTGAAGAAGTTTTCACTCCTTACGGATCGACGAACAGTTCGTGCGTATAGCACCACATCCAGTGCTCGCCCGGTTCGATGGACTGCACCACGGGATGCTTCGTGGCATGAAAATGCTTCGTCGCGTGTTTATTCTTCGAAGAATCACAGCACCCCACGTGACCGCACTCGAGGCAGAGCCGCAAGTGGACCCAGCTGTCCCCCATTTTCAGGCACTCTTCGCAGCCTTTCGTGCGCGGTTTGACTTTTTTTGCGTGCTTGATGTCTTCGCAGGTTTCGCTCATGCGGGGACTTCCTCGCTTTCTTCAGGTTGGCTCGATGGTTGCTTGAAGGGCAGCCGAATCGAAAAACAGGTTTTTCCAGGCTCTGATTCAACCTCAATGATTCCGTGATGCCGGCGGACGATGCGGCCGACCGCGTCCAATCCCAGCCCTGTCCCTTCTCCGATTCTTTTCGTAGTGAAGAATGGATCGAAAATTCGCGATTGTATTTCTTTCGGAATTCCGGAACCCGTGTCTTCGATTTCAACTCTTGCATAGTCGAGTTCTTTGCAGGTTTTGATTCGCAATTCGCCTTTGCCCTTCATCGCATCGATCGCATTATCAATGATATTTGTCCAGACCTGATTGAGTTCACCGCCATAAGCGGTCACTTTGGGCAATGCCGGGTCATAATCACGAACGATGGTCACGCCAGCCTTCAACCGGTGCCCAAAAATCTTCAGCGTGTTGTCTATGTCTTCGCGGATGTCCACTTCCTGAAGCGCCATCTGGTCCATATAGGAATAGCGTTTCACCGCCCCGACAAGATCGCTGATCCGTTTGGTGCTGTTCTCGATTTCTTGAATGAGGCCAAACATGTTGATAATTACGGCTACGCGACGAATTGCGTCGCTTAGAATTTCCGGCCCAACGATGCCAACAAATTTCTCGAGCTGCGGTTCATCCACACAACCTTCCGCCAAAGTCGCGGCGATTTTCCAGGAGTCCGGAATGTCGTGCTTTTCAAGCCAGTCCGCGACCCTCTCTTCGCGATCGCTGAGTTCGAGCGGGTCGGGCGTCTTCCCCATTTCCGCCGCGTAGCTTTTGCCGGCTTTCATCTCAAAATCAAACAATCCCGCGCGTTGTTCTTCCGTCGAGGCATGTTTGAGCAACCGCAGGCTGACGTCGCGAATTTCCTGGAACGCCCCCATCAGGCTTTGCGCTGCACGTGACGCTGCGGCAGCCGGATTGTTAAGCTCATGGGCCAGACCGGCGGAGAGCTTGCCGAGCGCCATTAACTTCTCCTGCTGTGTCTCGAACCGCGTCATTTCGCGAATGCGGTCGGACATCAGGGCCACAAGACGCTCCGTAAGAAGCGGCATGCGTTGCACCAACTCTGGAAAATATTGCCTGTGCAGACGAATTGCCCGCGTCGGCATCACTGCGCGAGCGGTGCCTTTGAAGGTCTTCAGCCTGGAAAAGGGAAGCCTGCCTGCAATTTCCCCGGCGACGACCACAAACACCGGCGACCCCGGAGCATTGAGCTGCGAAAACTGGACTTCCCCTTCCATCATCAGCGTCAAGTAGTCCACCGAATCGCCTTGTTTCGCGTACAGCTCCCCTTGCGCGAGCGTCACTTCGTCCATGCGCTCGGCGAGCCAGTGAAGATCTTCTTCGGACAAGTCCGCGAAGACAGAAAACTTCTTCACTTCGCTGATGATGTGCTCTATTTGTGTTGCTTTTTCCGTATCCGCCATCTCACACCGTGCTCAAATACTGATGCACAAACTGTACCGCGTTTGCTCCTTCGCCAACCCCGGATGCAACGCGCTTCACCGAACGATACCGCACATCCCCCGCTACGAATACTCCCGGGACGCAAGCTTCCAGCAGCCAGGGATCGCGATCCAGCGGCCAGCCCGCGGGTCGCTTGCCGTCCGGCATCAGGTCCGGCCCCGTCAAAATAAATCCCTTTTCCTCGCGCAGCAATACGCCGGTAAGCCAATCCGTTCGTGGCGCAGCTCCAATGAACACAAAGAGATGCCCGGTCGGGATCTTTTGTACTTCGCCGCTTGTCGAGCACTTGATGGAGATCGCTTCCAGCCGTTCTTCGCCGAACGCTTCCACAACCTGGCTGTTCAGCTCGACGTGAATATTCTCCGTCTGGCGAATCTGGTCGATCAGGTATTGCGACATGCCTGCTTCCAGCGAGTTCCCACGAATGAGCATCACCACTCGCCGCGCGTGTTGCGAGAAAAACATCGCCGCTTGCCCCGCTGAATTCGCTCCGCCAACGACGTAGACATCTTCGCCCTTGCACGTCGCGGCCTCAGTCATCGCTGCGCCGTAGTAGACGCCGGCACCTTGCACGCGTTCCATGCCGGGCACGTCGAGCTTGCGATAGGAAACTCCTGTCGCGATCACGAGGGCCTTTGCACCGATCTCCGTGCCGTCCGCGAGCATGACGAATTTTGACCCGCCATCCACGCGCAGTTTCGTTACTTCCTGTGGCGAAAGAATTTCCACCCCGAATTTTCTTGCTTGAGCCACCGCGCGCCGCGCCAGATCCGCTCCGCTCAGTCCAGCAGGGAAGCCCAGGTAATTTTCAATCTTGGAGCTCATTCCTGCTTGTCCGCCGGGCGCTTTGCCTTCAATCATAACCGTGCGCAGGCCTTCGGAAGCGCCGTACACGGCAGCACCAAGCCCGGCGGGTCCGCCCCCAACGATCAACAAATCGTAAAAGGAAGTCTCGGCGCGCGTTCGCAAACCAAGGCGCTCCGCGATTTCTCCAATGGACGGCTGCGAAAGGGAAGTGCCGTCCGCGAAAATCGTTACCGGCAGCTTTGCGCTTGCTCCGCCGTTTTCGTCGAGCATTTTCTGAATTTCAGGGTTGCGGTCCGCGGTCTCCACGTCGAAGAAGCGATACGGCAGTTGGTTGCGCGCAAGAAAATCGCGCACGGCATACGCTTGCGGCGACCAGCGATCCCCCAGCACTTTTACACCGTCGAAAATTGGTCTATGCGTCGCCTGCCAGTCGCTCAGCAAATCGTCCAGCACCGGATAGAAATTTTGCTCTGGCGGATCCCAGGGTTTCAGCAGGTAATGGTGGATTTTCGCATGGTTGATCGCCTGAATTGCCGCATCCGTGTCCGCATAAGCCGTTAGGAGAACCCTTCGCGCCTCGGGGAACACATCAATCGCCTTGGCAATGAACTCAACCCCGCTCATCTCCGGCATTCGCTGGTCTACCAGGAAAAGTCCAACTGCTTCATTCCGTTTCTTCAGGGACTGCAGAGCCTGCAGAGCGGTTCCCCCCGAATTGGCGCGCACGATTCGGTAGTTTTCCGCATACCGGGTCCGCAAATCGCGTTCCACGGCGCGCAGCACTTCCGGATCGTCATCCACGGCCAACAAAACGGGCTTCGCCATACCTGATTCGTCCCTCAAACAAATGGAAGCACAACTCTAGCGCTTGTGGTTCTTGGATGCACGCGGCGGAAAAGCGTCACACTGTTTCGCCTGGAGAGACAAAGCAGCCTAGTCCCGAATCTGCACAGGTCAGAGGCAAGAAGGCAGACAGGCATATAGCCCACTCTCCAGAACTACAAGAACCTTCATTAAGTTGCAGGAGGAAAAATCCAGGACTGAAAACTGAGAACTCAAGACTTTTTTGGGGTGGGAGACGGGATTTGAACCCGCGACATTCGGTGCCACAGACCGACGCTCTACCAGCTGAGCTACTCCCACCACACCTCTGCATTTTATCACGCACTCTTCCTCCCTGAAAGTGTGCCCTTTTTGCCAATCCTCTTTGCAGGGTGGAACCTTGTACCGACCTTCTCCTCTTCACGTCCTCCGCGCTTGTTAAACTACCCTGTGAAATTTGCGTCCCCGCGCATGAGCCCCCATGAATCCGACCGCCGCCACTTTGAGCGGCAAGTCTCCATTGCGCGCCCGATCATCATCATTCTGGCGCTGCTGGCCGTTTTTGACCTCGGGCCTTCGCGCCAGGCTTCGCGTTCCGTTTCCTTTCTCATCGGCTACTTGATCTTTTCCCTGCTCGCGATTTTGGTCGAAGATTTTTTCCAGGATCGCGATTGGCACGTGCCGCTCGTAATCGACCTCCTTGCCCTTGCCCTCTTCATCTATGTCTGCCCTTCGTCTGTGCCCATTTGGTTCCCCTATCTTTTCTTCTGCTATGCCGCGGGATCGCGTTGGGGCTTCCGCTTTGCCGTGCCCATTGCGGGCCTCTTCTCTCTGACGATTGTGCTCGTCTCTGCGGCCCGAACCGACATGCAGTGGATGCGGGTCGTCTCCTGGCTGGCTGCCATCGTTGCCACCTTTGCCGCGGGTGCTGGTGTCGCTTATCTCGGCGAGCGAAGCCGCAATTTTGCCTCTCAAAACGAATATCTTTCACACATCACGGCGACCATGCAGGTCGATCAGGGCCTCGCCGAATCGCTCCGCCTCCTGCTCGCGGAACTTGCCATCTATTTTCATTCGCCGGAAGCGCTGCTCGTTTTTCGCGATGCCGACCTCGAACGCATCTTCGTCTGGCACCTGAAATCGGGGGAAAGTGAGCGGCTTATTCCGGAAAGCCTGGCGCTCGCACGTTCCGATGGCTTCCTGCTGGACGACTACGATGCCACTCTTTGTTGGAATTCGCTTGAAGGTCCCGGCGCGGGCTTTGGCTGGGATCGCCGGGACGGCCATATGCTGAAGATTCTCCCGCGCCTTCCCGGCCCCACGCAGCAGCAGTTCAGTGTTCGGTCCTTCATTTCTGTCGCATTCGATCAGGGTGGCAAACCAGTTGGCCGCATCTTTCTTCTGAACGGCAAAGAAGGCGGCAAGCCTTACACCAAGGACGACCTCACCTGGCTTGAGCGGGTCGCCCGCCACGTCGGGCCCTCCCTCGAAAATCTGTTCCTGCTTCGCCATCTTAGGGCGCGCGCCATCGAAGCCGAACGCTCCCGCATTTCACGCGACCTACACGACGGCATTTTGCAAACACTACTTAGTATCGAAATCCAGTTGGATGTGCTCCGGCGGCGTGTTCCCACCGGGCAGGAGCAGCTTTCCGGTGGCCTCACCTCGCTCCAGCAAACCGTAAAAAACGAGTCCGCCGAGCTTCGTACATTCGTCACTGACCTGAAACCGGTCCGTGTCCAGTCTGCAGATCTCGTCGATTTAATGCGCGGTTTTGCCGAGCGCTTTCGCAATGAATCGCCTCTGGCGCTTGATTTATTGATCGATTCGGCGGAACTCCGAGCCCCGGACCGCGTCTGCCGCGAGCTCTTCCAGATTTACCGTGAAGCACTCAACAACATAAAAAAGCATGCTAAGGCCACCCATGTCGTGGTAAAACTTTCGCAGGACGACAGCCGTTTGCTTTTAGTCGTGGACGACAACGGTGAAGGTTTCAGCTTTGCGGGTCGCTTCACCGGGGATGAATTGGATCGTCTGCGACTGGGTCCCATTTCCATTAAGGAGCGCACGCGAACAGTGAACGGGGTTCTGACCGTAGAGTCGAACCCGGGGCATGGGGCGCGTCTAACGATAGAAATTCCGCTCGGCTAATATGGCTAAGACCAAACCACAAATTCGAATCCTGATGGCCGATGACCACGCGATTTTTCGCGACGGCCTCCGTAAGCTCATTGACGGCGACGAGGACATCACCATCGTTGGCGAAGCGCAAAACGGGGCCGAGTGCATCAAGCTCCTCGCGAAACTGAAGCCTGACATTCTTCTCCTCGACTTGCGCATGCCCGAAAAAGATGGCCTTGCGGTCCTCGAAGAAGTGAATTTCGACACCATCCCCACTCGCGTTATCGTTCTCACTGCCGCAGAAGATGACCGCGACGTGGTCCGCGCCATGCGCCTCGGCGCTCGCGGCGTCGTGCTGAAGCAGTCCGCCACGGACCTTCTCGTAAAAAGCATCCATCGCGTGCACGCCGGCGAAATCTGGCTCGACAATCGCATGACTGCCGAAGTCATGAAGGCCTTCGCAAAGTCCTCCGAATCCGGCCCGCGCCGCGAAAAACCGCTGCTCAGCGATCGAGAAAAGGAAATCGTGCAGCTCGTCGCGCAGGGCTTCCGCAATAAGGAAATTGGCGAAAAACTCTTCATCTCCGAGCAGACCGTCAAGAATCACCTGCACAACATCTTCGACAAACTCGGTGTTTCCGACCGTCTGGAACTCGCCCTCTACGCCATTCACCATAGGCTGATCGACCACTCTTAGTTCAGGGGTCGTTTTACCGTTCCGCCACCGCAAAGGGAATTTCTTAAGCGGTCACCTGTACCAAAGCACCGTATCTCCTAGGAAAACGCTTATCACGCGCGTCTCATCGCCTGCCGTTCGGGCCCGTATACTCGGCTTATCTTGGGGCGGCGCGCTTCCTGCGTGTATGTATCCCGTGCCTGCCTCTCAAGTACAGGTTAGCCACATCAATGACGCCTGAACAAACTGCCGGGCTTGGCGGGCTTCCTCAGCCTCCTTCGCGATTCGCAAAGAATCTCTGGATTCTCCCGGTTGCCCTGCTTTCCGTCGCCCAGATGACTGTTGTTTTCACTTGGGGAACGAAAATACCCGGTCCAGCTCTCGTGAACGTGGGAGATCTTCTCTTCAATCTCCTGTGTCTCTACCTCATTTTGAAGGCGGCGCGCCGCTCGACTCACCTCGCCCGGTATTTCTTTTACGTCGCAGCCGTCTCTGTCGGACTCTTTTGTGTCTCTGCCTTCATCAATTTCTACGTGTCTGTTACTCATTCTTCTCCCACTTTGGAAGATCTTTCCATCCTCATCTCGGTATTTTGGTTTTGTCCCACGAGCTTGACGCTGTTTCTCGATCCTGACTTCCAGCCGGGCCGCTTCGATCCTATTCACATTCTCGATTTCATTCAGATTGTCCTGCTCTGGGTCGTCATTTATTTCTTCTTTCTTTACATGCCGTCCCATGAGGTTTCCGATTCGCCGTTCGCTCGAAGCAGTTGGCTGCACGAAACCTGGGTTGGCTCCTTGATGTATGACGGTGCCATGGCAGCCATCTTCTTGTTGCGCGCTCTTTTGACAAACTCTCCCGTGGTGCGCGCTCTGTTTGGCCGCTTTGGCGTCTTTCTTGTCTTCGTTTGCGCCGGCGATTTTTACTACAACTATCTCGGAGCAACTTTAGAGACGGGCTCGTGGTATGAAGTCATCTGGACGTTTCTGAACATTGTTCCGATTGTCATTGCCGGCACCTGGGATCAAGAAAAAGTAGTCAAGTCCCCCGGGCGAATGTTATTCGGCGACCTGGTTGGCAATCGGCTCTTTCCGATTCTCTTCGGCTTCCTTGTTCTCTTTCTTTCCCTTTACATCGCCCGCGAACGGACCTTATTTGCGCTGGTCATCGTTGGCATCTCGTTTTCCGCTTCCAGCCTGCGCCTCGTTATCGCGCAACAACGGCAGGATCGTGTTCAAGCCGCGCTTCACGCCGAAATTGACGAGCGCCATCGCGTTGAGCAAATGCTTCGCCAAAATGAGGAGCATTTGGGCGAATTGGTCGCTGAGCGCACCGTAAAGCTCGAGGAATCGCAGCACCAGCTCCGCCAGGCGCAAAAAATGGAGGCGATTGGCCGCCTCGCCGGCGGCATTGCGCATGACTTCAACAATCTGCTGACCGTCATCCGTGGCTATAGTCGTATGCTTCTCGATCGCGCAACTGGACACGAATTTCGCGGCGGCCTCGAACGCATCGACGACGCGGCCGACCGTGCCGCCGCTCTTACCAGCCAGCTCCTCGCCTTCAGCCGTCGCCAGGTTTTGCAGCCCAAGGTATTCAACCTCAACGATCTCGTTCAGAACTTGGAAAAAATGCTGCGCCGCCTTGTCACCGAGAACATCGAAATGCGAACGATGCTCGCCCCTGGCCTCGGCGCCGTTCGCGCCGACCGCTCTCAAATCGAACAGGTCGTCATGAATCTTGTCGTGAACGCAGGCGACGCCATGCCCAGGGGCGGTAAACTCACTCTCGAAACTTCCAACGTGTATCTCGATGAAGCCTACGCGCACAGCCACCAAACTGTGCAGCCAGGGCGCTATGTTCTTCTCGCCGTCACTGACACCGGCACGGGCATCGATCCCGAAAATCTCACACGCATCTTTGAACCATTCTTCACCACCAAGGAATTTGGCAAGGGTACCGGTCTCGGCCTGTCCATGGTTTACGGCATCGTCAAACAGAGTGGTGGCAATATCTGGGTCTATAGCGAGCCGGGCCGCGGAACTTCCTTCAAAATCTATCTTCCTTTGGTCAGCGCACCCTTTGACTCAACTTCCAGCGCGCCTTCCGCCAACGCGAATTCCCGCGGCACGGAAACAATTCTCCTCGTCGAGGACGATGAACAAGTCCGCGAACTCGCCAGCGAGGCTCTTTCCGCTTCCGGCTACAACGTCCTCGTTGCCGATACTCCTGACGCCGCCATCGCGCTGTGCCGCTCCCACAAAAATCGCATCGAACTCTTGCTCACTGATGTCGTCATGCCGCGCATCAGCGGCCCTGAACTCGCCGCTCAACTCATTCACATACTTCCCGAGCTCAAAGTTCTCTACATGTCGGGCTACACCGCACAGGCCATCGTTCACCACGGAGAGCTCGACGCGAACACATTCTTCCTGCAAAAGCCGTTCACCCCCTCCTCGCTGTCCGCCAAAGTCCGCGAAGCCTTGAACTCCGCGCTTATAGCACCTGGCCCCGGTTCCTCTTCCTGAAAAGCCCGCCTCGCTTCTTTCCACGAGGCACCTTCCTATTGCGTTATCGCTATTTGTGATAAGCTCCGCACATTTTACGAGTTCGTACTGTCCGATTTAGTGCAATAACGCAGTCAGGCTTGTCCAGGTTTTTCTGCAGCTAATGAATCGGTACGTCGTACGTTCAAAGGCCGGGTCAAAATGCGCTTCCAACCTCGCAGCTGGACTCTCTCGTCATTCCTGCTTCTTGCCTTCAGCTTGACTTCGATTCCACCCGCTATTGCTCAACAGACCGCGCCGGCCAATCCCAAGTCGACGAACTCGAAACCGCTTGCCAGTTCTGCTCAGGCGCAGCCGAAAGAGCCTGTTGCCTCCGTAGACTCCTCCCAATCAGAAGGGGAAGGCCCCGAATATCTTCGTCGCCGCGCCGAATGGTTTTATCGCCAGCGCGCTTCAGTAAAAGGACGCATTCCCGGCGGCGCTTACCAACGGGCATTCCAGCATCTTCAGAAAATGCTGGTAGCCGAAGGAAGATTGACACAAAACCCGGACGGCTCTTTCACTGCCGTGGCAGCCCCTCCACTTTTATCGTCCCTCGCGGTTACGTCCATTTGGAAATCTCTTGGCCCCGCGCCTGCCACTGGTGGGGAATTTTCTCCCGTCACCGGACGCGTGATGACCATCGCGATTGACCCTAGCGACTCCACTGGAAATACCGTTCTTCTCGGTGGCGCGATGGGAGGCATTTGGCGCAGCACCGATGCTGGCGCCACTTGGACTTCCGTTGGCGATCAGAACGCCTCTCTCGCCATGGGCTCGATTGCATTTGCCCCTTCGAACCCTGCAACCGTATATGCAGGAACCGGGGAGTTTTCTCTTGGTTTCGATACCTACTATGGTGCCGGCGTTCTCAAATCGACTGACCACGGAAAGACCTGGACGCAAACCTGTACTGTCGCCAGTGCCTCTTGTCCGTTCATCGGACCATACCTCGATGCGACAAATCCCGGCTTCGGTTTCCTCAATTTTGGCGGAGCACACATTAGCTACATTTCCGTCAATCCCACGAATCCGAATTTGGTCCTTGTGGCCGTTCAGTTAATCGAAGAGGGACCCAAAGAGGGCGTCTACTGCTCTGACAATGGAGGGAACACCTGGTCAAACGTCCTGGCCGATGAAGAAGCCAGCTTTGTTGGATTCGCCTCTTCCACGGTCGCATACGCAGCCTTCGGCAATATTTTTGGAAGTTCCCAGGGCGCGCCCAATGGCAATGGCATCTACAAAGCAACGACGATCGGCGCCACCTGTGCCACTGTGCACTTTTCGCGCCTCACCTCCGCCACTCTTCCCACGCAAGCCTCCATGGGACGCATTGATTTGGGGATCGCTCCCAGCGACCAGACGGGCAACACCGTCTACGCCTCAATCGCCGACGCTGGCTCCAACTCCGATTTGAATCTTGGCGTTTTTCTCACGACAAATGGCGGAACCTCCTGGATAAAGACCACTGCCCCGGACGTTTGTCAGCACCAATGCTGGTACGATAACGTCGTCAAAGTTGATCCCACTCAACCGGGGACGGCCTTCCTTGCCGGTGGCGCTGTCGCGGATGGCAGCGGCAATCCCGCGTGGGTAGTTCGTACCACCAACAACGGCACGTCATGGTCTTCCGTCATTCCCAATATTCCGGCTGGTAGCGCGGCTCTTCCGCATGTGGACAATCACGCCCTTGCCATGTTCAAGCTGCAAAACGGCAAAGTCCGCCTTTATCTTGGCAATGATGGCGGCATCTGGCGTACCGACGACGCCGAAGCTGCTTCCGTCCAATGGACAAATCTCAATAACCCTTCGCTCTCAATCACCCAGTTTTATCCCGCCGTTTCTGTTCCCGTATCGAATCCAAACGCTGCCTTCGGCGGAACTCAGGACAACGGAAGCCTTATCTATCAGGGCGGAGTCTCGTGGGTGGATAGCCAGCTCTGCGGCGACGGCGGCTTCACTGCCGTCGATAATCAGATTCCAAGCACAATCTACGTTGGGTGTGTCACTGGAGCTCCCGTAAACGTATCCGTTCAGAACGGAGCGCTGGGCACATTTTCTCCAGCATCCAGCGGCATTAATCCCGCTGACAATTCCAGTTTCGTGCCGCCTCTCGCTACCGACCCCAATACACCGAACGTCCTCTATTTCGGCACTGTCAAGGTCTACCAATCTTTGGACGCAGGCACGACTTGGAACGTCATCAGTCCAGATTTGGTCGGAGGCAACAATTGGCTTACAGCGCTAACAGTTGCGCCCGGCAATCCAAACATCCTCTACGCCGGTTCCAACACCAATGCCGGTTTTACGTTCACCAACATTTCGGTCACGAATACCAATTTCGTCGGCGCAAGCTTTTGGAATCAGAGCGGAATTCCGCCTCGCCAAATCAACTCAATTGGTGCCGATCCATCTGACGCCACAGGCATGACTGCCTATGTCGCATTCTCTGGATTTTCTTTTGTCGGCAACGATCCCTTTGGGAATGCAGTGAATGATCCGCTCGGTCACATCTTTAAGACAACGAACGGCGGTCAATCTTGGTCGGACGTCAGTTGTTCCGTCGCAAATTGTTCCACGCCGGCCGCAAAAGACTTGCCGAATGTCCCTGTCAACGACGTACTCGTCGATCCGAATTTACCGAATACTCTTTACGCCGCCACCGACCTCGGCGTTTTCATCGGCGATTGTTCCACTTCGCCCTGCTCTTGGACCACCCTTGGCACCGGTCTGCCCCGCGTTGCAGTACTTTCGCTTCGCGTTCACGCAGCGTCCCGCACGCTCTTGGCTGGCACACACGGCCGCGGTGCCTGGACCATCGACCTGAATAATTTCACATTTTCAGGTCCCCATATTTCTTCCATCTCGCCCGTTTCCGCAAACTCCGGAAGTGCGACCTTCACGCTCACAGTGAATGGTTCGGGCCTTACCGGCGGGACAATTCAGTGGAATGGCTCTACGACGGGCGTTACGACGACGCAAGTTTCAGATTCGCAGTTGACGGCCAGTGTGGCTGCATCTCTCGTTGCTGTTGCCGGTGTTCCAAAGATCACCGCGCAGGTTGCAAGTCAGGCCAGCAATTCGCTGCCATTCTCCGTGCTGGCCGCAACACCCACTCTCACCAGTGTTACGCCGTCGAGCACCCCAGTCCAAACTCCGAATCCATCTACAAACATCACCGTAAAATTCATCGGAACGGGATTTTCAAGCTTAGCGAAAATTCTCTGGAATGGTGCGCCAAGCGGTGCCACCGTCGCAGCCCCCACCGCCTCTTGCCCCCTTCCCACTTGCTTAACGGCATCCTTGCCCGCCAGCCTCTTGGGCCCATTTGGCAGCACCAACGACATCAGCGTGCTCAATACTCCTCCCGGCGGCGGTCAATCGAAACCGCTGACCTTTAAGGTCGTCGCCCCTCCACCTCCGAACGATAACTTCGCAAACGCCATCATCATCACCACACTGAGCCTTGTTGATCTTCAAGACTCTTCCGGAGCAACAACTGAGTCGTCTGACCCTGTTCCTTCCTGCGCTACACAATTCACCGCCGCGCAAGGCAACACCGGTGGCCATCCCAACGGTGCCTACAACACCATCTGGTACAAATTCACCCCTCAGTTCTCCGCGAATTTGTCCCTTGATCTATCTAACAGCTCCTATGACACCGTCTTATCCGTTTGGCAGGGCACGCAGGGAAATCTCACGCAGGTTGCCTGCAACGACGACATAAATCCGGGCATTGTTATTCAATCGCAGCTGCAAAGTGTTCCGCTGACCGCAGGCACCACCTACTACATTATGGTCAGCTCGTTTGGCCCTCCGGATGCCAACCCCGTCGCCCTGGGTGGACGTTCCTTCTTGATTTTTAACTACAATGGCGGCGAATTCCCGACTCCAACTATCACATCCATGTCGCCGACAAGCGCCAACTCAGGCGATCAGGGGGCAACGTTCACTGTGAACGGTTCGAACTTCCTTAGCGGTGCGACGGTTCTAATTGTTACCAGCGAGGATTTCACCCCACAACCTCAACCAACGAAATTCATTAGCTCCAGTCAACTCACTGCGAGTGTTCCGGCGTCTGCAATCGCCCTTCCTGGCCCTGGCACCTTGTTTGTACAAAATCCGCAGCCTTCAATAGGTTCTTCGAACACGCTAAGTTTCACGGTTAACGTCGGCACCTACCCGGTTCCAAAGTTAAACGGCATTTCGCCTGCCAGCGTCATTGCCACGACACCTGGCACGGTGATTGATGCGGGCGGCGATTTCTTCGCTTCTAACGCTGTTCTTAACTTCAACGGAGTTGCTGAGCAGACCACAGTCAATAATCCAACGAGTCTCACCGCAATTATTCCTGCATCTCAGATTGGCGTCGCGAACGTCGGCACAATACAGGTCACCGTTTCGAACCCCAGCCCAGGTGGCGGGCCTTCGACCTCGATTCCGTTTACAGTCACGCTGCCAAATCCAATTCCGACCATTACTTCCATAAACCCGTCCAGCGTGCCCGCAAACCCATCGAATCCTCCGACAGTAACCGTCAGCGGTTCGAACTTTCAACAAGGAGCTGCACTCTTTTTTTTCAGTAGCGCATCGAATAATTTCGTTCAGACTGCCACTTTCGTGAGCGCGACCCAACTCACCTTCGTGCCACTCGGTTATGTCCTCAATAGTCCGGCTTCCTACAGCGTCTCTGTTGTCGATCCTCCTCCGGGTGGCTACTCCAATTCCGTAAATTTTGCGGTCGTCGCACCGGACTTCACCCTCACTGCTTCCGGAACAATCTCCCAAACCGTCAACGCTGGCGCCACGGCAACCTACACAAACGTGCTGACGGTCTCGCCTCAAAACGGATTCGCTTCCACTGTGAATCTTTCTTGCTCCGTCATCGCTACCGCCACACACTGTTCCGTTAACCCAACATCGCTGACTAACGGCTCCGCCACGGTTGCCGTCACTACAACGGCTCGTGCGCTTATGCCGCCGATATTCCGCACTCCTCGACCTTATTGGCCGTTGCCGGTCTATTTGTTCCTGATCGCAGCAGTTCTCGCCGCGATTTTGTTGGCGCTTCGTGCGCGGCGTTTCCGCCTCGCTTTCGCGATTCCGTTCGCAGCGCTTGCGCTCCTCTTTGTTCTCCATTCCGCCGGTTGCGGCGGTGGCAGCTACTCGCCTCCTCCGCCCCCGCCTCCGACCGGCACTGCGGCGGGCACCTACACGATCAACGTGACCGCCACCTCCGGCACCTTAACGCACACAACCACGCTCACCCTGGTCGTGAATTAGAACGGGTACTCTGCAATATTTGGCGAGACCTTGGTCCGATCCCGGTACCTAATTCTTGCAACTCTCGGGAATCGTCTGTTCCTTCGTGATCAATTTTTCTCGATGATCGATTCCGCCCGACGCCGCCACCTCTCCCACATTCAATTGCCGCAAAAAGAAATTGATCGCCGTGTTGATCACCTGCGGCATCGAATAGCCCACTCCCACCGCAAGATCAATCGACAGCGTCGCCGATTTGCACATCTTTATCCCTAAATCTGACCCTCGCGTGAATCCCACCGATGCGATGTAGTTGATGTACGGCCCCGTCACAAATCCAAACGCACCGATTCCCACGATCACTTTTCCCGAATACGCCAGCACGATTCCATTCACTCCCACCGAAGCCCCGCCAATCGTGTTCACCAGCGATTTCTTCACCGAAAAGTCCATGGGTGCCGCCGCGGTCCACTGCCCGTTGATGTATCCCATCTGGAAGCTGCCCTTGAATCCGTAATCCGCTGTCGCCGTCAAAGACGCAGTCTTCGCGCTGAACGCTGTCTTCAGCAGAAATGTCTGCTTCAGCGTCGCCGCAAATGGCACTGCCAACCCCGAAATCGGAATGCTGAAATCCACGGGCAGCGCGATCTCTTTTCCCAGGTTGTTCAGCGTCGCGCTCGCGTCCATCGATGTCCCCGCTTCGAAATCGAACGTCAGCCCCGCCGCGCCTTTCAATTCCAGCGCCGCCGTCCGGATTTGCCCGCCCTTGATGTCCAGATTGAAATGCAGCGAAGGATGGTCCAGCTTGATCACCGCATACGCCAGAAACCGCAGCCCCGCCTTGTCGTACTGAATCTTCAGCCCGATTCCGCCGCAGCAAAATGGCTTCAAGTTGAAGTCCGATAGCTGAATGTCCTGCGGCGGCCCTTTCAGTGGAGGCACACCCGGCGTGCCCGGCAGTTTCGGCGTTTGCGCGAACGAAATTTCCTTTGCCGTCGGATGCGTCGTCCCATAGAGCGCCAGATTCCGCACCGCCGCCACATCGCGATCTGTCCAAATCACCGGACTGTCTTGTTCCGACAAATCTCCGGGCAGCGCTCTCTTCGTTCCGCGCAGGGACTGAAAGCCGCCGTCCGGCAGAATCAAGCTCACTCCCACGGCTCGTACTTCGCCGCGGCCGCCAAGCCGTGGCTGGATTGCCTGAGTCAGTTTTGGCGCTTCCGCAACCGCACCCGGATAGTCTGGCGCCGTATAGGCAATCATCGAATCCAGATCCAGCGGCTGATCCGTCGCCATCGTCGCATCTTGAATAATGTCCGTCAGCGCCACAGGCCCCAGCAGCAATGTCAGGTTGTTCCCGTCGCGTTGCGTCGCCAGAATTTTTCCCGCCGCGCGGCTCGTCAGAAACACGATCTTTCCCGTCTTCATCTGCGCCGCTTCCGGCAAGTTCGCGTCAATCGTGACGCTCACGCCATCCGAATTCGCCGATTTGATCGCGTCCGCGCCGTGCTCCACCACAATCACGTCCGGCTGGTACGTCACCTGGCTGTTCTTCGTCGGAGAAACGCCGTACTTAAACTCGTTCTCACTCAGCTTCGAAGTGTCAAACGCTTTCCCCTGCCGCGCCTCGTTCCGCGTCTCTTCTGAAACCTCCTGCTTCTTGCACCCCTCCAGCAATCCCCCCGGCCCCGCTACCATCACAAATGCCAGTATTCCCGCACTAATCCTCCGTCGCGATTCCCGCATCTCGCTCTCCTCAATTCAGTAATGTCTTTGGCGAATCCTTACTTCATTGCAAGAGATTCTAATGTAGAGCCGTCCTTCAAGGGCGGCATCTTTTGTGGGCGGGCATACTGTATCGAAAGCAGGGTGAAGCGGAGAACAAAATCAAAATCCAAACTTAAACGGGAAATCCGCAGCACAACAGTCAGAAACGGTGCCGCATGCTTCGATTTTTGAAGCGTGCGAGTTTAGAGTCAACGTCATGCAAGAAGTAAATCGCCCCCAAGGTGCCCGGGCAGGCGGCGCATCTTTCCCTTTCACGAACTCCGCACCGTAAGATACCAGCGATGTCATGGAACTGAACACAAAAACCGCAAACGGTAGGCCACCCATCGTTGCAACTCGTTCAGTTGGACTCGGGGGACGACTCGGGACTCGACTCGGGGACTCGGGGGACGGGACTCGGGGGACGGGGACTCGGGGGACGGACGGGACGTTTTCCAAGATTCGATTTTTGGGTTAGGCGGGTGCGAAATCCCTAATCGCTCAGAAAAAATTTCGCGTGGCCCATCCTTGCGCTTTTGTTTATGCAAGGGTGGGGCCGGTTTTCGTAGGCTTCTTTATTCCTTCCGACCATTAGGAACTGAAAATTGTTGACCTCTCGCTCTTGCTTCCTGCTTTTGCCCCCGCTCTTTTCCAACTTGCTTCCTCATTCGAATCTAGTTAACTTGACACGTGTGTTATAATGAACTGTATCTCCGCAGCGGCCAGCCCGCTGTGAGTCGTTCTTTGAAAACTTGTCTCTTCCACTTGGTCCACTTTGGCTAACCCATTTGCTTTGTTAATCTTGCACTTTGCTTGCAGGATAAGTCTTTTGTTTTGATAACCTTCTGAATTGCCCGGGGTGGTATCATCAAAAGGAATACGGAGCCCTTGTGCAGGCATTCTGTCCGAGGACGGTTCCCGCAAACTGTACCCTACCCTCGCCCTAAGTCCTTTATTCCCCATACTTACGCAAAATCAGGGGGAGGGGGTATCCCAACAGTTGCGCCCGAGGCGTTTCCCGCAAAACACCCGGACGTACCCTCTCCTGGTCCTCCAACGCTGTCTTCCAATCTCCGGTCTCTGGACTCTCGTCCTTGCCTCTTTCTCTCCTAGTACGTCGGTACTTTTTTTGGCCGCTCCCTTTTTGTACCTCTTGTCCTATTGTTCCCCAGACCTCGCCCAGCTACACTGGCCCTTCAATTCGAGGAGGTTTTCCCTTGACCGGCTCTGAACGCCGCACAACCCAGCGCTTCTCCATGCGGCTTCCCCTTACCGTTCGTTGGACTACTGGGGCCGCCGTTGGAGAAACCAGCACTGAATCCCGCGATGTCAGCTCCCGCGGGGTCTACTTTTACCTTGCCAAGGACGTCAAGGAAGGCTCCGCCGTTGAAATCCTTCTGACGCTTCCGAACGAGATCACTTTGGCCGGACCGGTTCGCGTCCGTTGCCTCGGCCGCGTTCAACGCACCGAACCGCGCGATGAAGCCTCCGTGGGAGTCGTGGCTGCAATCGAGCGCTATGAATTTTTGCGCGGCGATGAGGACAACTGAGCCGTCTGCCTTGTCGTTTTGAGTTAGTTTCGCGCGCGCGATTTCCTTGAGTTTAGCTGTCAAATCTTCCTACTCGCTCACTGCGGAGGCGGGCAGGATAAGCCGGGGTACCTCGGCCCCTCAGCGGAGCGCCCCGGCTCTATTTTTTCTGAATTTCTTGGCCGAACTTTTTTCTTCGGCCCGTTGTATTCCTCGCACGCCTGTCCTTTAGGTCAGGCGACAATTTCCCTCCCTTCAGCCATCATCGTTTCACCCAGCTCGGCGCGCCTTTTCGCGCGTCCAACAAATTTTCTGAGGGAAGACCATGCCGGATTCGCCGGCACGAAACAATTTTGAAGCCCTGCGCAGACTCGCCCACGATCCGGGAACGGAGCGCATGGCCACAAAAGAAGAATTAGTCGGGCTGCTCGAACGCGGCGCGGAAACTCCGTTGCCCTCGCCGGAACTTGCGCAAACGCAAGTTGTGCCTGCGCCGATCGCCGCCGCGCCTGCGCCGATCGCGCAAGTCGCGAACCAATCTGTCGCGCCTGTTCAAAGCGCCGAAAAAATGCCAGTCGCAAAAATTCCCATGCAAGAAACCATCCCGGCAAAAACAGAGAAAAAAGAATTGAAAGAAAAGGAATTTAGAGAAAAAGAAATTGGAGAAAAAGAAATTGCGCCGGCGCGCGCGATTCCGATTCCCGATGAGGAAAGCCACGATCCGGGAACGCAACTCGATCTGGTGGAACTCGCCGCCATTCTCGATCAGCACAGAATTTGGGTCGAATCCGGCGGAGACGAAGGAACGAAGGCCGATCTCAGCGGCGTGAATCTCGAAAGCGCGGATTTGACCGGCGTGAATCTGCAGGGTGCGATTTTGCAGCGCGCGAATCTGCGCAACTCGGATCTTTCGATGGCGAATTTGCGCGGCGCATCGCTGGTTCAGGCGGATTTGTGCAACGCGAATCTGCTCGGCGCGGAATTGCGCGGCGCGAATTTAATGGGTGCAACGTTATACGGTGCGGAAGGTTTGTGGCTCGGCAGGCTGGGCGGCGCGAATTTGTACGATGCGATGCTGCCGGAAACGATTTCGTCGATCGACGGATCGAAAGCGGTTTGGGAGGCGACGAGAACGGCGCGCTGGTTTTACTTTTTGATGTTGAGTGCGAGCGCACTCTGTTGCCTGGTCGTGGCGACGACTTCGGACGCGCGCCTGATTCTGGACGGCTCGACAATTCCGATTCGACGGCTCGGGAATTTGCTGCCGATCAATGCGTTTTATCTGATTGCGCCGATTGCCCTGCTGACGATTTTTGTGCGCTTTCAGTTTTTGCTGCTGCGCGTCTGGAGCAGCATGGCGGCGCTGCCCGCGGTTTTTCAGGACGGACAAACGGTCGAACGCGAAGGGCCGTGGTATTTGATGGGACTGGTGCGGCGGCATTTCCGCTGGCTGCGCGAAGCGAAGACGCCGGTGTCGCTTTTGGAAAACGTGATGGCCACACTTTTGGCGTACTGGGTTGTTCCCGCGACGATCGCGTTGATTTGGATGCGCTATCTGGTGCGGCAGGATTTGCGCGGATCGGCTCTGCACGTTTTGTTTTTTGCGCTGAGCGTGAGCGTCGCAACGGGATTGCCCGCGGTGGTCAGTCGCGTCGTGAAGCCCGGAGAAATTCGGCGGCCCAGCTCGAAGAGCATTTTGAAACTGGCGTTCGTGACGATGCGCATTCCAGTTGCGGCGGGACTCGTTCTGCTGCTGCTTTCGTTCGGCGTGATGTGGGGCGTACCGGCGGAAACGGAAGCATCGAAGAGATATTTCAGCGGAAGCCCGCGCCGCTGGGTTGCGGAAGGCTTCCGGTTTGTCGGCTACCGGCCTTACGCGGATTTGATTGAATCGTCGCTGGTGCAGCCGCGCAGCAAAGGCGAAGCTGCTTCGGAAGACGGCGCAAAATTGAATGAAGGAAGTTTGCGTTACGCGCGCGCTTACCGGGCGTATTTGCCGAACGCGAGATTGTGGCGCGGCGATTTGGTGGGCGCGTATTTGACGGAATCGGATCTGCATGGATCGAATTTGCGCGAAGCGAAGATGCGCGACGCCGTGCTGGATCACACGAATCTGGAAAAGGCCACGCTGATTTCCGCGGATGGAACGTCCGCAAATCTGACGGGCGCAAATTTGCGCGGCGCCGATTTTACCTATGCCGTCTTTCCGCAGGCCTCTTTTGCGAACGCCAAGCTCGAAGGAGCTTCGCTCTACGGCGCGAATCTGCAGCAGACAAAATGGTTGCGGGCGGACTTGACGCGAACGGATGTACGCGACACGCAGATGCAAAGCGCGAACCTATCGCTATCGAATCTTGAACTGGCGGATTTTTCCGGCGCGAAGCTGAACGGCGCGTCGCTTTCCGGAGCGCAGATGAAAGGAACGATTTTCCTGGGCACAGATTTGCGCGCCGCCGATCTGCGAGGAGCCATCTTCACCGGAACGGTTTTGCGAGATGCGATTCTGGAAGGCGCAAAACTGGATGGCGCCGATCTGCACGGCGCGCTCGGACTCACCGCCACGCAAGTGTGCTCGACGGCAAGTTTTGCCGACGCCCAATTCGATCCCGACGTGCAAGCCGCCGTACAAGCCCTCTGCAAGCGTTAATTCAAAAAAAATCAGCGCTTTCACTCTACTAGTGCGTGCAAAACAGGTGTATAGTTGGCGCCATTTCGCAGGTAAAAGAGAAGCCCCCAGGTCAGGTTTTCTCCGCTGCGCCATCTTCAGGGGGACGTGTCATGACACACATCTATGGGAGCAGTTTGCGTTTTGCGAGGCAAAAAGCAAGACATGCGATCGGGTTGTGGGCTCTGTTGGCTGTGTTCACGGCGGTGGCGGCGGGGCAATCGACGAGTCAATTGAATGGCAGCGTTTCCGACCCGTCCAATGCAAGCGTGGCCGGGGCGAAAATTACGTTGACCGAAACGGCGACGGGGTTGCAGCGGATCACCGCCAGCAACGCTGCAGGGTTCTACCAGTTCCTCGAAATGCCTCCGGGCACCTACCGGCTGGAAGCGACAGCCAGTGGATTTGCGTCTTTTGTGGATCCAAACGTCAAGCTGGTGGTCAAGACGCCATCCACGATAAACATTCAGCTTCAGATCAGCCGTTTGGCGACAGAGGTTATTACCGTGGATAGCCAAACACCGCTGATCAACAGCACCGATGCGTCGATAGGCAATACGATTGAACAGAACCAAATCGAGGAATTGCCCATCGCGGACCGCAACGTGGTGCAGTTGCTGAGCCTTCAAGCGGGCGTGGCGTACCTGGGTAACGAACTGGATCGAGATAAGGACACGCGGAGCGGCGCGGTGAATGGCACGCGCAGCGATCAATCGAACGTGACGCTGGATGGGATCGGGGTGAACGACCAGAATAATGGCTACGCGTTCAGCAGCGTGCTGAACATCCCTCCAGATTCAGTTCAAGAATTCCGCGTGACCACGGCAAATTCGAATGCGGACTCCGGCTATTCCAGCGGCGCGCAGGTTGCCATGGTGACCAAGAGCGGCACGAATGAGTTTCACGGCTCGCTCTATGAGTACAACCGCAACACGATTTTCAGCGCCAACGATACCTTCCTGAAGGCGTCGCAATTGGGGAATGGCCAATCCAATACCGCGCCGAAGCTTTCGCGCAACGTGTTTGGAGTTACCCTGGGGGGACCGATCAAGAAGAATCGCCTCTTCTTCTTTGCCAATTACGAAGGACGACGCGACGCCGAGGGCAGCAGCATATTGCGGACGGTGCCAAGTGCTACGCTGCGCGCGGGCGATCTTGTGTACCAATGTGCAGACCCGACTCAGTGTCCCGGCGGTACGGTCAACGGTGTTACTGGGGTAGCGCCAGGCGACTACGCGCTCGGGCCAACGCAGATCAAGCAGATCGATCCTCTCGGAATCGGCGTCAGTCAGGCCGTTCTGAGCGTTCTGCAACAATATCCAGGAGCCAATGAGAATGTAGGAGACGGCAGAAACACTTTGGGCTTTCGGTTTGGACCGGCTGTGGACCGCGGCTTTAACACGTACATTGTGCGGGCCGATTACCGCTTGACGGCTAGTGGATCCCAAAGCCTGTTTCTGCGTGGGCAGACACAAAATTTCAAGCAACCTGGAGCGCCAGAATTCCCTGGCCAAGGGGCGGCGACGACAGGGCTGGACGACAGCAAGGGCTTGACGGTCGGACTGACTTCCATCCTGTCTCCTAGACTGAACAACGATCTGCGCTGGGGTTTCATTCGCCAGGGAGGTCAAAGCGCCGGCTCATCGCTGAATCCGGGGGTTTTTCTCAATGGAATCGACAACCTCGTTCCGTTTACCCGGTCGACCAGTTTCTTTGTTCCCGTCAACCAGTTCACTGACAATTTGAGCTGGGAGCGAGGAAATCACACGCTTCAATTCGGCACGGATTTGTTTCTAATTCGCAACAACCATATCAGCTACGCGAACTCCTTTTCAGATGTTCAAACCAATGCGGTGTATCTCAACACCGGCGGAATCGCCAATACTTCCAGTCCTTTAGATCCGGCAAACAACATAAACCCTGCGACGAATCAGCCCTATCCAGCGGTGGACAGCAACTTCGGCCCGAACTACGACAGTGCCGCGACCATCATCCTGGGCATTTTTCCCGAGGGAGACGGAATTTATAATTTTTCGCGTGACGGCAGCGCTTTGGGCCAAGGGACGCCGATCAAGCGGCGTTATGCGATCAATGACTATGAATTTTTTGCGCAGGACAGCTGGCGAATCAGGCCACACTTGACCTTGACGTACGGCCTTCGCTGGGTTCTGGAAGCCCCACCTTACGAAACCAATGGGTATCAAGTCTCTCCTTGTGTCCAGGCGGCGGGAGGTGGCTGCTCGAACCAAAACGTCGCAGACTGGTTTAATCACAGTGCGCAACTGGCCGCGCAGGGGCAACCAGCAAATAATGCAGGGGAACTCTCGTTTGTACTCGGTGGACCGAGAAATAGCGGTCCGGGCCTATGGAACTGGGACCGCAAGAATTTTTCACCCCGTGTGGCTGTAGCCTGGTCTCCGGACACCGGCAGCGGATGGATATCAAAGATCTTTGGCAAGAAAGACCAGTTCTCCGTTCGTGGTGGGTACAACATCATGTACGACCACTTCGGAATCCCCATCGTGAACAGCTTTGACCAGCACGGCTCGTTCGGCCTCTCGACCGTTCTCGGAAATCCTGCGGGCGTTGTTTCCCCGTCGAACGCGCCACGATTTACGTGCCTCACTCCGGGCTCTGGCAACCAGTCCTGTTTGCCTGACCCCTGCCCATCCCTCAACGGCCCGGGCTGTTTGTTTGGACCCGCGCCGACGGGTGGTTTCCCCTATACGCCGGGCAATACGGCGTTTGCCATTAACTGGGGACTGGACCAAACGCTGAAGACGCCTTACGCACACGTTTTTAATTTCTCGATTTCGCGGCAAATCACCTCGCGTTCCTCGCTGCAAATATCGTATGTCGGGACAATCGCCCGGCGCCTGCCGATGCAGGTCGATCTGGCGATGCCCACCAATTTGAAAGATGCGACGAGCGGCATGACGTATTTTCAGGCGGCGACCATGCTCTCGAAGGCGGCGGCCACTGGTACGGACGTGAGTCAGATTCAGCCCATACCGTTTTTCGAGAATGTTTTTCCTGGCTGGGCCAGCGTGACCCAGAGCCAACTGCAAAACCAGAACCTTGCTTGCGCTCCGGGGGCGCTTCCCGCCAGTCCTTCCGCCACACAAGCGATTTATGAACTGTGGAACTGCTACCCGCATAACGAAACGTTCGCTCTATTCCAAATGGACCTTCCGAGTTCGATCACTCAGGTGAACGTTCCGAACAGCAAGTTCGGGCCTTATGCCTTCTTCCACGACCAGTTCAGCTCGCTCTATGCCTGGCGCAACATCGGCACTTCGGACTACAACGCGCTGCAGGTGACTTACAACGTGCGCTGGACGGGGAACCTGCAGGGGCAGTTCAACTA
The DNA here is from genome assembly GCA_018268785.1 of Acidobacteriota bacterium. Classification (GTDB taxonomy): domain Bacteria; phylum Acidobacteriota; class Terriglobia; order Acidiferrales; family UBA7541; genus Acidiferrum. The sequence goes on from JAFDVY010000022.1 coordinate 40,763, forward strand.
TACGTTTTCAAAATCGTTGGACGAGGCTTCGGCGGCGGAACGAATTGGTCCGTATGAAGGAACCGGCGGAACGGGGAACGATCTGAATGGCGGCGGCATCGTTATCAATTCCTGGGACCCGTTGTCTTTGCGCGGGCTGTCGGATTTCAACGCTTTCCATCAGATCAACGCCAACTTGATCGACGAGCTGCCCTTTGGCAAGGGGCGCAAGCTGGCCGGAAATGCAGGCCCCGTGCTGAATGCTTTGATTGGCGGGTGGAAGGTTTCGGGGATTTTCCGGTGGACAAGCGGATTCCCCATTACCGTGAACAATGGTTTCACGTGGGCGACGAATTGGAACATCGAGGGAGACGCGATGCTCAATGGCCCGCTTCCCAAGGCAACGAACCCAAGGCATGCCATCGTCAATGGCCAGGACATTGGCCCGGACATCTTTGCCGATCCGGCGGCGGCGCAAGCCGCGTTTCGCCCGGAGTGGCCGGGCGAATCCGGGGTCCGCAACAACATCATTGGCGACGGGATGTTCAACGTCGATACGGGAGTCAGCAAAAGCATCTCGCTTGGTGAATCCAGAAGGCTGGAATTCAGCTGGCAGGCGTTTAATGCTTTCAACTCGGTGCGTTACGATGTGCGGAGCGCACAACCTACGCTTTCCTCCGACGCGGCTCATTTTGGGAAATATCTATCAACGCTGACCACGCCCCGGTTCATGCAGTTCGCGCTGCGGTTTGCATTCTGAGGCATTGAAACGGCGAGGCTTCGGCCTCGCCGTTTTCTTTTGAGACTACTGCGCGGGGAATTTGGTTATTGGTTCCCAATAGTTGGTTGTCCCTTCTTCGGTCTGTTTCTCCAACATGGTAAGTATCGTCGGCGTACCCTCTGTGCTGGTATATTGTGGAAATCGGCGGAGGGAAGAATGGTTCGAATCCTAGTTTTGTTGTCCTTTTTTCTGGTTTTTGGTCAGGCAGAGCGGGCCCAAACGGCTTCGGACCCCGTAGCGCTGGCGATTGAGCGAGGCGACCTGTACCAATCCAAGCATAAGTACGACCTGGCGCTGGTGGCCTATCAGACGGCGGACAAACTTGCGCATCACCAATCGGCGGCCTGCATTCTGAAAATTGCGATTGTGGAGAAAAAACTGGGAGATTTTTCTTCCGCGCTTGACGACACGAAGAAAGCAATCAAG
>JAFDVY010000230.1 GCA_018268785.1 Acidobacteriota bacterium
TAAAGGTGGTTAAAGTCCTTTGTTTTCTATCAAATCTGCATGTGTTGATTCTAAAGGGGTTTACGCGCGCTCTCCTTTTCATTGCCTCAGTTGCCTCCATCAGCGGACATGGAGGGGCGATTAGAGTTCCTGGGAGACCTAAGGCTCCGTTCGGGATGGCTCCCCTTGTGAGGGCCGGATGCCAACTACAAAGACAAGGCGGATCCTTTAAGACTTACCAGGAGGGTTGGATTAGCGCGGGCGGAAGGATGTCTGCCGGTTAGATTAGCAACAGAGATAACAAAAGTCAAGTATTATTATATTGTTATTCGAATGGCAGGACAAGCCCAGCGTTTCCTGCAAGTTGTGCTCCGGCGATAGGCCGGATGCCGCCCTGAAGGGACGGCTCTACATGAGGCATGCGGGTGGATTTCATTTGATGAATCCGAGTTGACCCAATAGGAGGCGCATGTTGTTGAGGCATTGGTGTGGCATCAATCGAAGATGCCGCCCTGAAGGGACGGCCGCTACATGAGGCAAGAGGAGGATTTTGTGAGGGGAGTCAGTTGCCGCCGGAGGAGACGGAGAGAGTGGCGGAAGGGATGGTGGTTTGCTGGAGGAGATTGAAGTCAGCGCGGATGAGGCGATCGGAAGACTTCTTGGTGCGGCCTGGGCGAAGTTCTTCTCTTAAACGAGCGACGAGGAGGACGCGCGCTTCATTCTGCGCATTGGAATCGAGAAAGTTGGAGCGGGAGGCACCGAGATTTACAGTGTTATCGCCGGAAGAAATTTGAAGAACCGGATGGCCTTGCGGGTCGAGATGAAACTCGGAGGAGGATTGGAGCGGCTTCCAGGCTGATTTCGTGTTGACGAGCCGCAACGAGGGATCGGACTTTACGATGGCCTGGAGTTCGCGATCCCAGGCTTTGCGCTCGTCTTTGGTGAGCGGCTGGCCGAGAAGGCCATCGGGCGTCCACAAGGAGGCGCCGGAAGCTGGGTTAAAACGCCCGCCGAAAAGGCAGACGCTAGCGACACCGCCAGCGACAAACGGCTGAAAAACGGCGAGAGGAACAAAATATTTCTTGGCGTGGAAAAAGGCGTCCATCAGGCCGTGTACCGGCTTGCTGCGCTTGATTGTGCCGGGAACCTGAGGAATGAAGAAGCGCGTCAACTGAAATTGGGGATCCTGTTTTGCGTTGCGCTTGCTGTATTGGACGAGAGATTTGGCGACCTGCTTGGGGGTCATGACGCCGAGATCGCCCAGCTTGCTGCGCCAGACGGAATTGGGATAGTAGAAAGTGACGACGTCGTGGACGAAGTCGGCGCAATTGTCGGTGACGAGCTTGTAGGCCTTGGAATTGCGGCCAGAATTAAATTTTGCGATGAAGCGATCATCGTCTTCAGGGGAAGTGGGGAGCTGAAAACCGTAAAGAGTGCGATCGTAGGCGGAGCCGACGAGTTGATACCAATCGGAGGATTGCTTGTCATGTGTGGGAAGCGGATCCGGGACGAATGCGGAAAAATATCTTGCGCGGTATTGGTTGCGAAGGAACCAGACTAGCTTGCCATCGGCGAATAGAGGGATTTGTTCCGGGTTTTCGACGGCGTAAAGATAAGGGATAAGGGGAACGGCGAGCCAATCGTAGCCGGCGACATGGTGATAGCGCGAGAGAACGACGCCAAGCTCGCCGGGATTGCAACGGCGAAGCTGGGTGGGGCTTGCGGCGCAGATATTGGAGAGATAGACGGCGGTATGGCCAGTGCCGGCTAGAGTGCCATCGAGGCTATAGGGCTCTTCGAGCAAAATGGCGACGTCCGCGCGTGCTGCAGGAGCAGCTGCGACGCAGGCGAGGAACGCGAGACACACCGACAGTTTGAAAATGGCACGCACGTTTTCGAGCCTTTTTCACACACGTTTATTTGAACCCGGAAAGAGGGAGAAAAGTTGTATCGCGAAGGACAGGAGGGACTAAGAGAAACCTGTACGAAAGGGCAGCAGGATGCGGCAGTGTTTGCAGCAAAAAAGCGAGAAGGAGCGATAAATTTTTGAAAAAAAAGCGAACCCGGAGAAAAGGCGAAAATTGGGTGTTGACGAACCTGTCCCAAAGTACTAGGGTACAGCGTTACTGGTTGTGGTTTTACTGGTACGGTTCAGCTATTGTTCCGCCCCGGGGCAGAAGCAAGAATCGTAGCTGTGCAGGGGTGAAGAGCTTCTGCAGGGCGGTCAAGAGGTGGAACGAGCGCGCCGGACTGCAAGGTGCGTTTCCCCGAAAGCAGCGTGGCCCCGCTGGAGTAGTCTCTCCCGGAAGTTTAAAGATCAGGCAGGAGCATTGACGGTCCCCATGTCGCTACTTCATTTTCGCTGCAAAGAGCGCCGGCGCACTTTACGAGTCAATTTGACCGTGCCGCTAGCCGTGCATGGCGAGTCGGACGAAGGCGAGAAATTCTGCATTCACACGCAGTCGCAATCGATTAATCAACACGGTGCGATGATGGAATGCAGCGAGATTGTGATTGTGGGCCAGGTGCTGCAACTGGTGAATGAAAACAGCAGCCGCAAAGTGGATGCGCGAGTGGTTTCGGTGCAGAGGAAGCGGGACGGGAAGACGTATATCGGCGTGGAGTTTTTGACGGCGGAGACGAATTTCTGGCACATGACGTTCCCGATGCCGGGACAGAAGCCGCTGCGGAAGACTGTTACGGAGAAGCAGATCACGGCGTAAAACTGACCCGCTGCGGAAAATTGAGGAATTAGGCGCCGGTTCGAGAGATTGAACCGGTTTTTTATTTGTGCGGCGGCATGAGGGAAGGAGAGGCAGAGTTAGCAGATGGATTCGACGGAGTTCAGGGGAGAGCCGCTGCCGATGCAAAGGATAGCAAATGAAAGATCGTGCAGGAAGATGACGTTGAGGTCCTTCGCCCCAGTCACAAGAGTGACTGAGACTCAGGATGACAGAGTTTTGTTCTTGCGAGGAGACTAGTTGGCGGCGAAGCGGCGGAAGAAGGAGCTGGGCTTCCACTGCGGGCGCGCGGGATTGTTGGCGGTGTCAACGAGAAGACGGCGAACGATTTCTTCGTAGAGCGCGGCGGCGGCGAGGTCTTTGGGCTGGTCGAGATCGTCGGATGGCGCGTGGTAGCGGTTGGTAAGCCAGTCTTTGAAGACCTTTTGTTCGGGGGAGCCGAGGAGGAAGCCGACGTCCATTTTGACGGCCGGAATGCCCTTGACGATGAAGCTGTATTGGTCACTGCGAATGAAGCGGTTGCGGAGAGGCTCCTGATCGGGGATGGCTTTGACGCCGAGGGAAGCAGCTACGGCGGCAGCGCGGTCGCCGAGGTCGGATTCTTCGAGGCCTTTTACTTCGAGAAATTTGAGGGGGACGATGGGCAGAAACATATCTATGTTGATGTCCGCGATGATGGATTTTTGCGGGACGGTGGGATGAGTAGCGAAATAGCGCGAGCCGAGCAGACCTTTTTCTTCCGCGGTGACAAAGACGAAAAGAAGTGAGCGGCTAAGTTTTTCGGGATGGGCTTTGAGGCTGGCCGCGACATCGAGAAGAACGGCGCTGCCGGAAGCATCGTCCATGGCGCCGTTGTAAAGGCGGTCGCCATTGACAGGCTCACCGATGCCCAG
>JAFDVY010000231.1 GCA_018268785.1 Acidobacteriota bacterium
CTCTTTCTCGATTCTTCAGACTCCGAACGACCTAGCCTCTACAAAAAGGAACTGCTACTTGATCTTTCTGATTTACACGAACCTTCCACCACGAAACTAGCTCTTTAATTTTTCCGCCAGGAGCTCTGTGGACCTCTCGGCCGCTTCCTTCACCAGAATTCCCATCTTTGGATGCGATGGCTCCATATCCGCCGTCACGCCCAGTCCAGCCAGCGTCTCCGTCGTCGAAGGCCCGATCGAGGCAACCACAACTTTTCGAAACCCAGCGCGCAGCCTTTCTTCCTGGTTGCCCGCAACTTCAAATAGATGCACCGCTTGCACTCCTGTAGTGAACAACACAATGTTCACGGTTCCATCCGCCACAGCCGCGACGGCCTCCCGCAAGGGCGCCGCATCGTGGGGTAGCGCCCATTGGTACACCGGGACACGGCGAACAATCGCTCCTCGTTGGCGCAACGCGGAAAGAAACTTAGGATTTGAAACACCATATTCCTGTACGGCAACCCGTTGTGCTTGCAGCCCACCGGCCATCTTCTCCATGCTTGCCAACAACTCACGCCAGGTGTTCGGCTCAGGAGCACTGACTTCTACGGGAACATTCCATTCTCGCATCACCGAAACTGGCTTGGGCCCGCGCGCAGCTACGCGCGTTCGCCGTAAGCTCTGCAGGAAAACTTCAGACGATTGCTCGCTGGAAACAATATTCAAAAGCGCGCGTGCTCCCGCTCCCGTAAGAAACACAACGATATTGATACTTCCCGCGGCCAAGTCTCGCGCAAACTGCAGCGCTTCCCCGTTTTCAGTCAGAGGCACTTCCCGCATGGCCGGAGCAGAAATTGGCAAACCGTTGTACGTTTCGATCAGCTTTGCGATTTCCACGGATCGGCGGCTTTCTAACGAAAGCACTCTCAGTCCGCGGAACCCTTGTGATGGCAAATTCAAACTCTCCGCCCTTTCTTGAGAACGTTCCAAGCGTTTCAGGTTTCCAGAATACGCGAGTCAGTTGAATATGAGGCCTAGCGCAACTAACCGTCTCACCCTTCAAGCCTTCATCTGATATCCCGTTCGATTATTGCTGGCGAGGTTCCAGAGGTACTGCTGGCAAGAGTGGTTTGCGCGCCACCCACCGCAGCGGGCGATCTGGCCCGGGACATACGGGAAAGCTCTCTTCTACGTTGGAATTCAAGGGCACTTCGATAGAAATTACGCCAGCCTCAATCTGAACGGGAAAACTTTTCAAGCATACGCCCGATTCAGCGTGATTTACTGAAACGCCCGTCTGCACATTGAATTTCCAGGCATGGATCGGACAGACAATCGTATCTCCGGAGATTATTCCGTCGGCCAGGGGTCCGCCCCGATGTGGGCACCTGTTTTCCACCGCCACAAACCGCTCGCCCAAATTGAAAATGGCCACCTGCCGTGAAGCGATCTCCACAACTCTTCCTTCGCGGACTGGAATCGAATCACAGGGCGCCACGCGCAACCATTGTTTTCCGGCGGAACTCATGGCAGGTTCTCCATCGGTTGAATCTGCACAAACTGCGTTGAGGTGCGTGGCTCATCGCCTTCCAGCCATGCGTCGCGAGAGGCCGCTTTTGATTTCTTGAGCCGCTCACGGAGGCCCTGCTGTACAGCAAGGGGAGCATAAATCGTTTCCCGCCGGACTCGTTCTATGCCAATGCGTTCCACAAAATCGTACGTCCGTTCGAGATAGTTCGCGTGTTCGCGGTAGTACTGAAAAAATAACGCGGCGGCCTGCAACGCCCCTTCCGTCGATTCCACTGTCACAAGAACATCGGCCTTCCGGACTTTCTTTCCCGCCGCTCCGCCGACTACGACTTGCCAACTTCCATCCTGCCCCACCAAACCAATGTCCTTCACTGTCGCTTCCGCGCAATTCCGCGGGCACCCCACTACGCCCATCTTGAATTTATGCGGCGTAAACAGATTTTCAAACCGGCGCTCCAATTCCACGCCAGTCGCAATGGAATCCTGCACGCCGAACCGGCAGAAATCAGTGCCGACGCACGTTTTTACCATCCTCACGCCTTTTGAATATGCCTGGCCGGAAGGCATTCCCAGGTCAGCCCAAATTTTTGGCAAATCGCTCTTTTGCACTCCCAGCAAATCAATTCGTTGGCTGCCTGTAATCTTCACCATCGCAACCTTATATTTCTCCGCGACGTCAGCAATTCGGCGCAGTTCCTCGGGAGACGTGACACCTCCTCGAATCCGCGGGACGACAGAAAATGTGCCGTTTTTTTGAATGTTGGCATGTACGCGGTCGTTCACGAAGCGCGCCGAACGGTCTTCGACATGTTCGCCGCACCAGACCATGTCCATCATGTAGCTCAGCGCCGGCTTGCAGAATTCGCATCCGGTTCCGTTGCCATAGATATCCAGCACCTGCTGCACTGAACGCAGACGCTGGCTTCGCACCATTTCCCGCAGTTGCTGCTCGCTGTGAGGCACGCAGTTGCAAAGAGCTTTCTTCTCTTCCTCCTCAAATTGCGGCGCAACCGCCTTGAGCAAATGCTGGCAGAGTTCCGTACAGCTTCCACAACCCGTAGAAGCGCGCGTACACTCTTTTACCTGCGCAAGCGTGCTCAATCCCTTGTCCCGAATCGCGCGTACGATTGCACCCTTCGAAACTCCGTGACATCCGCAGATCACCTTGTTGTCGGGCATCTCCGCAACGTCAAGCCCCTTATCCTGTACCGGCTGTGGAAAGAGCAATTGCCTCCGTTGCTCGCTTAAATCCGTCCTTTCGTCCAGCCAGTCCATGTACCTGTGGCTGTCCGCTGTCTCTCCGACCAAAATCACGCCGACCAACCGGTTGTCTCGCAGCGTCAGCTTCTTGTAGATTCCCAATGCAGGATCTTCATATCGCACCACATCGTTGCCGGGCGTTCCTTCGCTGAAATCTCCCGCCGAAAACACATCTATTCCCATGATTTTCAGCTTGGCCGCAGGAACCGAACCCTCATACGCCGGTCCTTTGTTGCCTGTCAGCGTCGCGGCCAGGACTTTTCCCTGCTCAAGCAATGGAGCCACAAGCCCGTAACAAACTCCCTTGTGTTCGACACATTCGCCCACTGCAAAAATATCCGGGTTGGACGTCTCCATGTGATCGTTCACTGCGACGCCGCGATTCACCGTCAGTCCTGCTTTGCGCGCCAGCTCCGTATTCGGCCGAATCCCGGCCGCAATCACCACAAAATCCGCCTCAACCTCCAAACCGTCCTTGAACCGAACGCCTTCCGCCTTTTCTTCCCCAAGAATCGCAACCGTGTTTCTTTCCAACAAAACCTTCACGCCCAGACATTCAATTTTCGCCTTCAGGTGCGCGCCGCCAATCGAATCGAGCTGTCGCTCCATGAGACGATCCATCAAATGCACAACGGTCACTTCGCAGCCCTGCACTTGCAATCCGCGTGCCGCTTCGAGCCCCAGCAATCCACCGCCAATCACCACCGCCCGCGCGCCCTTCCGCGAGCAATCCAACAGAGCGCGTGTGTCATCCAAAGTGCGAAAGACATACACACCCTTCTTTTGTGTCCCCTCCATCGGTGGAATCAAAGGGGTACTTCCCGTCGCCAGCAAAAGCTT
>JAFDVY010000232.1 GCA_018268785.1 Acidobacteriota bacterium
TGGCTATGAAAGAAGTTCTTTGGAAGTCTCAATCGCGGGTTCTTCTCAGCAATGGAAAGTAAATCTTGCCGGAGAGATCATTTCCGCCGGCACTGCGGAAGGAACTGTTCTTGGCGGGTGCCTAACGCTTGTGGAGACAACGCTTGGCACGCCGTGGGAACTCGACACAACGGACAGTATCCTTTTGCTCGAAGACCGCGGCATGAAGCCCTGGCAAATTGACCGCGCGCTCATGCATCTCTCGCAGGCCGGCAAATTCAGGAACATAAAGGGAATCGTTCTCGGCGAATTTCCCGAATGTGACCCGCCGTTGAAAGGAAGTCCGACCGCAAGGGAAGTTTGCGAACGAATTCTGCAGCCATTGGGAATTCCCATCGCTTACGGTGCCGCCATTGGCCATACGCCGCGGCCCATGCTGACGATTCCGCTCGGCATTCGCGCGCGCCTGACGGCCGAAGACTCAGGAACGCTCGAATTTCTCGAGACAGCCGTTACTCCCGTGGAAAAAGGGAAATGAACAAGCACATTCATATCATTGGGATTGCCGGTTCGGCCATGTCACCGCTCGCGGGAATGTTGCAGGAGAGCGGTTACCGCGTGACCGGTTCCGATACCGGCGTCTATCCCCCAGCTTCCACGTTTCTCGACAAGCTCGGCATCAAGTATAACCACTCCTTTGCCGCAGCCAATCTCCAGCCGCCGCCCGATCTCGTCATCGTCGCCAACATCATCGCACGCGGAAATCCCGAGCTAGAAGAAACGCTGGAAAAGAAAATCCCGTATCGCTCGCTGCCCGAAACGCTGGAAGAGTTCTTTTTGCCTGGAAAACACTCCATCGTCGTAAGCGGCACGCACGGCAAAACCACTACGACCGCTATGCTCGCCTGGATTTTTCATGTAGCGGGAAAGCAACCGACATTTCTCGTTGGTGGCGTCGCAGAAAACTTTGGTAAAAGCTACGGCCTCGGCGACGGCTGCGAAATGATCCTCGAAGGCGATGAATACGAAACCGCATTCTGGGATCGCGGCCCGAAATTCTTTCACTATCATCCGGATGATCTCATCATCACTTCGCTCGAATTCGATCACGCCGACATTTACCGCGATTTCGAAACCTATCAGCTAGCCTTCAAGCGGCTCGTGAATTTGGTTCCGCGAAATGGCCGCGTCGTGATTTGGGGAGACGCGCAAGATTCCGGCCCCGCCCTGCGTGCTGCTGCGGAAAAAGCGTTTTGCCCCGTGCATACGTATGGCTTTTCACAGGAAAACGAATGGACCGCCAGCGAGCCGGCCGCGTCCGAAGACGGCATGCACTTTGAACTCTTTCGCTCTGGCAAGCTCTTCGGCAAATTTCACCTTGCCGCTTCCGGCAAGCACAATGTACTGAACGCGCTCGCCGCCATCATCGTTGCGCAAGGCCGCGGAATTTCTGTCGAGATGATTCAGGAAGCGCTGAAAACATTCAAAAGCGTAAAGCGCCGGCTCGATGTCAAAGGCGAATTTGGGGGGGTTCTGGTCGTGGACGATTTTGCGCATCATCCCACGGCAGTTCGCGCCACGATTGCCGCCGCTCGTGGCCGCTGGCCTGGCCGCCGCTTGTGGGCGATTCTTGAGCCGCGGTCCAATTCCATGCGCCGCAAAGTGTTTCAGGAAGCTCTGCCACAGGCGCTTGCCACGGGCGACAAAGTGATTCTCGGCGGCGTTCACAATGCCACGCAGCTTGGCGATGACAATCGCCTCGACCCGGAATCCGTCGCCGAAGACGTGCGCAAACTTGGCGTGGATGCTAAAGTGCTCGGCGGCGCAGAAGCCATTTCCGAGCATCTCGCGTCCAATGGAAAGAGTGGAGACCTCTTCTTGATCATGTCCAACGGCAGCTTCGACGGCTTGTGCCAAAAGTTAGTTGAAAAACTATCTTCGCCGGTTGAAACGGCTCCTGGAGCCTCTGCGCGGTGATTGCTCTCCTGCGTTCTTTTCCTCTTCGATTCGTTACATTTCTCTTACTCGCTTTTCCTTTTGCTGCTCCTTCGTACTCAACCATCCAGTACGAAATTTCGCTGGCTCATCCCGAGTTGCACACATTCCACATCAAAATGATCGTTCCCGACGTGAAGGGTTCGCTCACCGTCCAAATGCCCGCGTGGAACGCGCTCTATGAAATCCGCGATTTCAGCGCCCACGTGCAAAAACTCGTAGCCACCAACGGTGCAAGCGCGCTGCCAGTCGAAAAACTTGACAAGCAAACCTGGCGAATCACCGGAGCCGGCACCATTACCATTTCCTACGATACGTTCTGGGATGAACCCGGCCCTTTCGCCACGCAACTCAACGCCGAACACGCCTTCATCAATCCCGCCATGATCCTCATGTATCTTCCTGATCGTCGGACGGAGGAACTCCAGGGGAGCATTACTGATTTCCTCCCTGAATGGAACCTGGTGACACCTGGTCTCTCTGCTGTAACGCGATCCGGTAGTCTTACGTTTTGGTCTATTCTACCCGCTACTTACGATGCCTTCGCGGATAGTCCTCTGGAAATTGGCAAATTCGATTTGATTGCGCTCTCCGGGCCCTCCTCCCCGATTTCGGTCGCGGTGCATGGCAGAATCGACAAGCACAAAGAGTTTGAAACACAGCTTGCGAAAATCTGTAACTATGAACTTCAACTGATGGGTGGTGCGCCGTTCGAGCACTACTTGTTTGTTTTTCATGTTGGGGAAGGCATGGGCGGCGGAGGAATGGAACATGCCAATGCCACGGCGATTGCGGCGCCTAATGAAAATTCCTTGTTGGCCGTTTCCGCCCATGAGTTCTTTCATCTTTGGAATGTGAAGCGCATCAAGCCGGCTTCGTTAGTTCCCGTGGACTACAGTAAGGAGCAGTACACAAAGGCGCTGTGGTTTGCGGAAGGCGTGACAAGCACGTATGAACGTTATGCGCTGACGCGAACGGGGATCTGGAACAAGAACGCGTTTTACGCCGACCTGGGGCGTCAGATTTCCGAAATCGAAGCGCGGCCCGCAAACGCGTGGCAGAGCGCGGAGCAATCGAGCCTCGACACCTGGCTCGAGAATTCAGCGGTCTACAACCGGCCAGAAAACAGCGTTTCGTATTACACAAAAGGCGCCATACTCGGCGTGTTGCTCGATTTGTGGATTCGCCAGCAAACGAACAACACGCGCAGCCTGGACGACATGATGCGCGCCATGAACGATCAGTTCGGCAAGATGGGAAAGCCGTATCGCGACCACGAGGATTTGGAACTAGTCTGCTCGCAGACTGCCGGAACTTCGTGCAAAGTGTTTTTCGACAACTTTGTAAGCGGAACGAAACCGTTTCCCTATGACGAATATTTCGGCTTTGCCGGATTGAAGATTCGACACGTCGCCCGTTCCACACCGCAAAGCGGGCCGCAGACATTCTTCGAGATTTCCGAAGACGATGCGGCGAACGAGAAACAAAAACAAATTCGCGTTGGAATCCTGAAGGGCGAGACCTCCAAGCCGGCCGCGAAAGCAGCGGACTGAACCGCGAAACTTGGCCTTGCCGGCGAACAAGCGGTTCGTGCAGAGTTAATCCAAT
>JAFDVY010000233.1 GCA_018268785.1 Acidobacteriota bacterium
GGACGCAATCGAAAAGCACGGCCGGGACCTGCACGATCCGCGCATTCACTTCGCCATCGTCTGCGCTTCGGCCAGCTGCCCGAAGCTGCAGAGGTTCGCCTACACGCGAGAGAAACTGGAAGGACAGCTTGCGGAAGACGCGCGCGGCTTCCTGGCAGATCCAAAGCGAGGTCTGCGTTACGACGCGGCCCGCAATGACCTGTTCCTCTCGCCGATCTTGAAATGGTATGCGGGGGATTTCACCGGGCAGAGCAGCTTCTGGGCCCGCGCCAAGGCGACGGTTTCCGGGAGCGAACTGCTCGAGTTCGTCGCGCGGTACGCGCCGGCGGAGGTAGCCGCTGCGATCAAAGCGCATCCGCCCGCCGTGCACTATTTCGATTACGGCTGGTCGCTGAATTCTCTGGACACGCACCAAGGAACGAGCAAGCCATGAACCGCGCGGTGGGGCATCTTCGCGTCGCCGCCATTATTCCCGCGCTCAACGAAGAGCAGGCGATCGCACTGGTGCTTCGCGACATTCCCGCTTCGGTTGCGGAGGAAGTGATTGTCGTGGACAACGGGAGCACGGACCGCACGGCGCAAGTCGCGAAGTCTTTTGGCACGAGGGTACTGCGCGAAAGCGAGAGAGGATATGGCGCGGCTTGTCTTCGAGGGATCAAGGCGTTGGGACCGGAGATAGACGTGGTGGTATTTCTCGACGGCGACTACAGCGATTATCCCGAAGAGATGGAAGAGTTGGTTGCGCCGATCGCGGACAATGTAGCGGACTTCGTGGTGGGTTCGCGGACGTTGCTTGCGCAATCGCGCAAGGCGCTCTCGTTCCAGCAGCGTTTCGGGAACGGCTTGGCGACTCGTCTCGTGCAATGGCGATTCGGGTTTCGCTACACGGACCTCGGGCCCTTTCGGGCAATCCGTCGCGATGCGCTCGATTCCCTGCGCATGCGGGACCGTGGATTTGGTTGGACGGTGGAGATGCAAATGAAAGCGGCGTGCGCCGGTTTGCGCATCCAGGAAGTTCCCGTCCGCTACCGCTCGCGCGTGGGACGCTCGAAAGTCAGCGGAACGGTGCGGGGCGCGGTCGGGGCGGGAACGAAGATCCTGTATACCATCGCACGTCATGCGTTGACGTTTGAGGACTGTGGACAAGGGTTGCGTTCGACTCGGGCCAGCGGCGCGCCGGCTTCATGAACGGACACTCAGAAAGAGCGAGCGGTGAACGAACGGCTGCGATGGAGCCGGCGGTCCCGAAGAATCAGCCGAAGATCGCTACACTCGCGTTGTTCGGGTTGGCCGCGGGCTTGAGTTTGATTTTCGGCGAGATCGGAACGACGAAGAGCTTGCAGGAGCACGTTCCGGAGTTTGTCGCGCTGATTTTGCTTGCGGGGATTTTGTATTTGATTGGCTGTTATCTCGTCGAACGGTTTAGTTTAGGTTGGATCGCCCTGTCCGTCATCCTGCTCTCTTCGGTGGGCTTTCGACTTTTCCTTCTGCCGGCGGATCCCGCGATATCCGACGACGTCTATCGCTATCAATGGGACGGCGCCGTACAGCGAGCGCACCTCAATCCCTACGAAGTGTATCCGGCGATGCGTGAGCTGAAGCCGCTCGAAAATCCGCAGCATCCTCTTACCGCCGGGACAGTGACGCCGACGGTCTATCCGCCTCTCAGTGAGTTGCTGTTCCGCCGCTTACGGAGCGTCCCTCAAATCAAAGTCACGTTTACCTTGCTCGACCTAGGAAGCATAGGTGTGTTGCTGGGCCTCTTGGCGCATACCGGAATGAAGTTGCACCGGGTGCTTTTGTACGCGTGGAACCCCGCGGTTGTCGTCTCGTTCGCGTTAAGCGGGCACGTCGATTCGTTGGCTATCTTTGCACTGCTCTTGGGCTTTCTCTTTCTGGCGCGGAATTGGCCAAGGCTTTCCCTTGGGTGGCTGACGCTTTCGGTCCTCGCGAAGTTTTTCACGCTTGTCTTGCTCCCGGTGTTTCTGAGAAAAGCGGGAGTTCTGCGCGCCTGGGTCTTCGGGCTGGTGGCGATGGTGTTGTACCTGCCGTTTCTTTCTTCGGGGACGCACCTGTTTACCGGGCTCTCGAATTTTTCGAAAGATTGGGAAAACAACGACAGCGCATTCCGGCTGATTCGCCTGTGGGTCTCATCGAAGCAGACGGCCGAGATTGTGGCGGGGGGTGTCGTCTTGCTGCTTCTCGCGTACGTGTTAGCTGCGGGAACGCCTGCGTTGCGCGCGGGACTGATCGTAACCGGGGGGATTCTGCTCGTGTCTCCCAACGCGTTTCCCTGGTATTTCACATGGATGGTTCCGTACCTGTGTTTTTATCCCAAGCCATCGTGGCTGCTGATGAGTGTGACCTCGGTCCTTGGTTATGCGCCAGTAGTGCCGTACGCGGCGGGTCAACCGTTTCGGGATTCGCCGCTGCTCCTGGCACTCGAGTATTTGCCAGTGTTCGGACTCGTCGGGTATGAGATTGCGCGGAGCAAGCCATTTACAACGAAACGCACCGCAGAAGATGCCGAGTGGGTGCTTGCGTGAACGGGCGGCGATTTGAGATTGGGTTTTTCTTGCGCGCGGCAGTCGTCGCAGCGGTTTTGCTGCTTGGCTTTTGGGGAATCCGGCGGATACCGCCTATCCGAAAGATACAGGAACCGGACAGGAGGGCAAGCACCGCGCGCACAACGCGACCCGCCCTCGAAACGGAGAATTCCGGTGCAAAGCTGTTTTTTCAAAAGGGTGTGAATTTCACCGCGGAATATCCCGACATCTATGGTTCGGACCGAGCGAACGACAGGCTCAGGCAATTGAAGAAGTACGGGGTCAACGCGATTGCCATTGTGCCTTATGGGTTTGCTTCGGAGGGTTCCGCACGGCTTCGCTTCAACCTCGGGTGGGAGAGAGACGGGGGCGTGACGCGGGTTGCCGACCTGGCCCACAAGTCGGGAATGAAGGTGCTGTTGAAGCCGCAGTTGTTTGTGCGAAACGGGTATCCCGGGTCGCTCGAATTTCCCGAAACAAAGGACAGAGCGAGGTGGTTCGCGCAGTACCGGATTTTCCTCGAGCATTATGCGAGGCTGGCGACGGAGATTCACGCCGACCTGTTCTGCGTGGGAGTTGAGTTCGACAAACTTTCGAAGGATGCGGAGGCCTGGCGGTCGCTCATCGCACGAGCGAGAGAGTTGTATTCCGGGCCGCTGGTGTATGCAGCAAACTTCGGCGATGAATTCGAGAACGTCGAGTTCTGGGACGCCCTCGATTACATCGGAATGGACGAGTACTATTCGCTTCCGGACAACCTGTCGACAGAAGAGTTGGTGCGCCGGGTGGAGGCTGTGCAAAAGCGTTTTCAGCGCCCGGTGATCTTCACGGAAGTGGGCTTTCCCAGCGTGGCAGGCGGAAACAGAAATCCGTGGGACGAACCGCCCGAGGAACTGTCTCTCGAACTACAGGCGCGCTGTTACGAGGAGATCTTTCGCGCCTTTTACGAAAAGCCATGGTTTGCGGGGATGTACTGGTGGAA
>JAFDVY010000234.1 GCA_018268785.1 Acidobacteriota bacterium
CCTGATTCTGCTCGCGATTTCGCGGTCATTGCCCGCGGATGCGCAGCAGCTCCTTCCCGCCCAATTCGGCGACTGGGCCAAGTCCGTTTGTCTTGACAAGGCGGAAATCGCCGCTCTCTCAGAGGAAGCAGGCGGGAAAGAGGGGGCGTTTTCCTGCTCGTACGTATCAGGGGCAAACAAGATTCAGGTTTGGGTGCAGAAATTCCACGATCCGACCTCGGCGTATGAGGTGTACACGGCGGGCTTGCATCCGGGAATGATGGCGTCGCTTGTAGGGAACAACGCGGCGGTTTCTGAGAATCGGCTTTGGATGCTATCGGGAAATCTGGTGCTTCGCGTTGAATCTCAGAATGTGGCGTCCGAGGCGGATTTGCGGGCGCTGGTTAAATCGCTCGATGGCCATGCAGACAAGACACCTTTGCCGGGAATTCGGTCGTTCCTGCCGTCCAATAGCCTGATTCAAGGAACGCAACGATATTCGCTTGGGCCGGAGGGCTATGAAGCCGCAGTAAAGGCGCTGGGCCGAACGGAATACGCGGCGCTGGCGCCGGAGTTGAGTTTGGGACCGAAGTCAGCCGCCGAGGCCGAGGCGATGCTGGCTGCATACGCCAACGGGAAAGGTGGGCAGGAGGTTTTGCTGCTTGTGCTTTATCCGACGCCACAACTTGCGGAGCAGCAACTGCGCCATTTGCAGCCGATTCTCGCGGCGAAGCCTGAGTACGCGGGGACGACGGTGGAACGCAATGCGTCCATGCTGAGTCTTGTGCTTTCGCCGAGCACGCCGGAGTTGGCCATGCGGCTACGCCATAACATCAGCTACGAGACGGCGATAACCTGGAATGAACCTTCGACGACGCTGACCGATCCGTCGTGGTTTCTGGTGTTGAAGACGGTGTTTTATGCGGCGGCCGGGATTTGCGTGATGGCCGCGCTAGGCGGGCTGATTTACGGCGTCTTCCGGCTTCTGATGAAGCGGCTGTTCCCAGGGAAAGTGTTTGACCGGTCGTCGAATGTGGAACTGCTGCAACTGGGGTTGAACAGCAAAGAGATCAATCCAGACGACTTTTACTGAGCCTTGGCTTTCGCTTGCGAAGCGGGCCGCTTCGGAAAGCGGCCCCTACAACTCAACTTCCCGACTTTCTACCAAAACGATTTTGCACGCGTCTAACCGGATGCCATTTTGAAGCATCTGTTCAAGATAGGGGATGGGTGTCGTAAGATAGTTGGCCGAAGGTCAAGGGGATGCGGACGATCATGAAGTTGAGATTTAACAGCAATTTAGCGGGCTATGTGGTTCTGTTTGCGAGCCTGGGGGCCGTTGCAGCCGGCTGCGGGGACAAGAATGCGGCGAACACGGCAGCGGCGGCAGGCGGGCCGATGCCCGTGCAAACGCAAGTTGTCGAAACCAAACAGATACCGGTAGCGAGCGAATTTCTGTCTGTGCTGAAGTCGCGGCACTCGTCGGCGATCAATCCGCAGGTGGAAGGGCAGATCGTAAAAATTTTTGTGAAATCCGGCGATCACGTCAAGCTCGGTGAGCCGCTGCTGCAAATCGATCCGCTGAAACAGGAAGCGACCGTAAGCAGCCAGGAAGCGGCCCGCGCGGCGCAAGAAGCGAACAAGCGGTTTGCGCAAATTTCGCTGGAGCGCGCGAAGAAGCTCTTCGATGCAGGCGTAATCAGCAAGCAGGACTACGATAACGCGCAGACGACGTACGACGCAGCCGATGCGCAACTGCGGGCGCTGGATGAGCAGGTTCGCACACAGAAAGTGCAGTTGCACTACTACCAGGTAAGCGCGCCGATGGATGGCATCGTCGGAGATATTCCGGTGCGCGTGGGCGACAGCGTGAGCTTTTCCACTCTGTTGACGACAGTGGACGAGCCGGGCGCCCTGGAAGCGTATATCTATGTGCCGGTGAACCGCTCGAAGGATTTGAAGCTGGGATTGCCGGTGCGGCTGGTGGATGAGAACCAGAAGACGGTTGCTGAAACGAGCGTGACGTTCATATCGCCGCAAGTGGATACAGACACGCAGACGATCCTGGCCAAGGCTTTGGTGGCGAATTCCACGGCAAAGCTGAGAATCGCCCAGCAAGTCCGGGCGCAAGTAACGTGGAGTTCCTCGACAGGGCCAGTCGTGCCAGTTCTGTCCGTTGTTCGGATCAACGGTGAGTTCTTCGCGTTTGTCGCATCCAAAGAACAGGGCGGGACATTTGCGCGGCAAAAAGTATTGAAGGTAGGCGAGCCTCTTGGCAACGACTACCCGGTGTTGAGCGGAGTGCAGAGTGGAGACCATCTGATTACTTCCGGCACACAGTTCCTGCAGGATGGAATGCCCGTGGCAGAACAAACGCCTGCGCCAGCCAGCAATAAAATGCCGACGACTTAACTTCACGCGATACGAATTACCTGTAACAAGCACGAAAGTTGAATTGAATCCAGGTCCGGGGGAATCCGAAGCGTGTTTGTAGACTTTTTCATCGAACGTCCCGTATTCGCTACGGTATGCGCGCTGCTGATCATCCTTGGCGGCGCAATCGCAATTCCAACACTCCCCATTGCACAGTTTCCCGAGCTTGCCCCGCCGCAGGTGATCGTATCGAGCGGTTACATAGGAGCGAACGCGCAAACCGTGGAATCCGCGGTGACGACGCCGCTCGAACAAGCAATCAATGGCGTCGAGGGGATGAAGTACATGACCTCCTCGAGCGGAAATGATGGAACGAGCCAGATCACCGTGACGTTTGACGTGACGCGCAATGTGGACCTGGCGAGCGTGGACGTACAGAACCGCGTCAATCAGGCGCTTGGCCGCCTGCCGGCGGAGGTGAAAAACACGGGAGTCATCATTACAAAGCAGGCGAGCGGATTCGTCCTCGGGGCGGGCGCGTACGCTGAGGGGCAGTACGACAGCCTTTTCCTGAGCAACTACCTTGATGTTTATGTGAAGGATGCGATCAAGCGCGTAAAAGGCGTGGGCGACGTGCTTGTATTCGGCGAGCGAAAATATGCGATGCGTCTTTGGCTGGATCCGGCGAGGATGGCGCAGCGCGGCCTGACGGCCAGCACCGTTCTGGCGGCATTGCAGGAACAAAACGTACAAGTCGCCGCAGGACGAGTAGGAGAGCCGCCGTTGCCGTCGGGACAAGCGTATCAAGTGAGCGTCCGGGCAATTGGACGACTGACGAGCGCGTCGCAATTCGACAACATCATTTTGAAGACGGGCACGGACGGAACGATTGTTCGCGTGAAGGACGTTGGCCGGTCTGAATTAGGAGCAGAGAATTACGGCACTGTTTTGCGATACAACGGCCATGAAGCAGTGGGCCTGGGCGTGACGCAGTTGCCGGGAGCAAACGCTCTGGATGTGGACAAAGCGGTGAAGGCGGAGCTACTGCGCCTCTCGAAGAGTTTCCCGCCCGGCTTGCACGCAGCGGTGGCGTTCGACACAACGACGGTAATCGGCGAATCGATCAAGGA
>JAFDVY010000235.1 GCA_018268785.1 Acidobacteriota bacterium
CGCAAACGCAGTCTGATAGCTCACGCCGACCGGCGTTTCGTAGGTCAAAGTGAAAAACTCGGCGTTTTCCGCAAAGCCGTCGGCCATCGGAAATTCGTCGGTGAATTTGTAGTTGCCATTGATCGGGGTGCCATCCGGCGTCTTACCGGTGATGGCGGCTTGCACGCGTGGCTTGGTGATGTAGTCGCAGATACCCAGTCGTTCCCATTCTGCATCGCCGGGGCGCAAGCCTTGCTCGCGCAACGTCTTCTGTTCGTCAGCGCCGACTTCGTTGTTGGTCACGCTGATGCATTGGCGGCAGCCGCCGTCCTGCTTGTTCAGCCGCATTACGGCGTGGGCAGTGGTGCCGGAACCGGAGAAGAAATCTAGGACGACAGCTTCGGGTTTGTTGGCGACGAAGAAGCGGAGCGCGTCTTCGACGGCGTATAGGGATTTTGGAAATGGAAAATTACGGTTGGGCAGCAGAGACTTGACTGTGCCTGTCCCGTGTTCAGTTGCCGAATGGGAAACGCGATTCCAGACGGTCAGGGGCTGGTATTGTCTGCCGGCTTCTCCATATGCGAGTTCCAGCGCTCCATCTGAATCCCTGCCTAGAACTGTGAGTAGGCCGCTATTTGATTCGATGTCGCGAATTTGCCCGCTCGTCAGGTAGTACGGAGTGCGGCTAATTCCATTCCATGGACCGAAGCGGACATAGCCATTCGATAGATTTGTAAGCATGGACTCACGCCCAAGAGACCAGGTGAGCTCGCGTCCATCCTCCCCTAAAGGCCAAACCAAAACACTGCCGATTGGCGGCCTAATGCTTGAACGATCCTCGGTCCTCGTCAGAATTTCGCCAGCGCCAATGAACGCGCCGGTAGTTTCATCAAAGAACAGGGGGTAAAAAAGGTTTGGTCTCGCAGTACGGAGTCCGTTTCCAGCTGACCGCAGCAACGACTTCCAACGCACAGGGGATTTTGTCGAAGCGGCCTGACGTAGCATGTCAGTAGAGGACGCTCCGACATATGCATCTCCAATAAGCGCAAAAAAGATGTACTCGTCTGCGCGTGAGAAAAGCCCACGGCGCGCTGACCCTTTTGGACTGATTACGCTCGAGACCATCTGAATCCGCGCTTCCGTAAACACCTGCTCCAGCAATAACCCCAGCCGCAGATATTCCTTCTCGTCGATGGTCACGATCAGCACCGAATCCGCAGGATTCAGCAGTTCCTTGGCGATCTTCAGCCGGCGCTCCATCATCGCCAGCCACTTGCTGTGGCGGTAGAGATCGTCGGCTTCGACGTAGTCGTTGTTGTACTTCCAGTCCTTCGCGCCGGTGTTGTACGGCGGGTCGATGTAGATCGCATCCACCTTGCCGCAGTGCGTCCAGGTCAGGGCCTTGAGGACATGGTAGTTCTCGCCATTGATGACGGTATGGCAGGGCTTGTCGCCACCGCGCGAAACGCGGCCTGTACTTTTCAGGCCCGGATAAATCGTGTCGCGAAACTCCGCCACAACGATCAAGTCATCGAGTGCGGCCTCGGTTTGGCTCGGCGTTTGCGCATCCAACAATTCCAGTTCCGCCGTGTTGCGGGCCTTGTCGATCTTCCTGACCCGCCACAGGCGCGAGTCACCCTTGCGGGTGGAACCGCGTTCCGGCAACACGCGCACCTTGTCACTCTTGCGCACAGGCCGGCCCGCCAATTCCACCGCTTCCGGCCGATGCCGCTCGAAATTCAGCCCGAACGGCAGGCGCGACGACAACGCCTGGAACTCGCGTTCCAGGTCAGCGCCCATTTGCGGGTCTTTAGATCTGGCCTGCGCGATCAGGTCAGTGAGACGGGACATTTGCGCTCCCGTTGGCGCATGTAACGCGCGAGGTTTCGCGAACGCTCGCGCCGATGTGCCGATTGCTGCCCGTCATCCCGTGGCTGTCCCTTTTTCGTTTGGGGCAATGGTACACACAAACGCCGGGGCAGCGGGATCGCCGTCAGGCCGACTTGAAGATCGGCACGATCTTGTTCTTCTCCGCTTCGCGCAGCTTGTCGAGATAGTCTGCCCATGCCTGCATCATCTTGCGGCGCTCGGCGAGGAATTGTGCGCGGTCATAGGCCGCGCCCAGCGGGCCGCTGGCCTTGTGCGCGAGTTGGCGCTCGATGGCATCGGGTTTCCAGCCCAATTCGGCAAGCAGCGTGCGCGCGGTCGCACGGAAGCCGTGCGCGGTCATCTGCTCCCCGGTGTAGCCGATGCGGCGCAGCGCGGCATTGACCGTGTTGTTGCTCATCGGCCTCGCGTGCGAGCGTGCGCCGGGAAACAGGTAGCGCGGCGCATCGGGTTTGGCGGGAATGCCGTTGCCGGTCAGCGCGTGCAGGTCGTGCAGGATCGCGACCGCCTGCGACGACAACGGCACGATATGCGCCTGCCGCATCTTCATTTTGTCCGCGGGGATGCGCCATTCGGCGGCATCGAGATCGAACTCCTGCCATTCGGCCGCGCGCAGTTCGCCGGGTCGCACAAACACCAGCGGCGACAAGGCCAGCGCGCAGCGCGTGATGAATTGGCCCTGATATCCGTCGATTGCGCGCATGAGCGTTCCGACTTCCGCGGGGGTCGTGAGCGCAGCGAAGTGTTTTTCCGCGCCGGGACTTTTCAGAGCGCCGCGCAGGTCGGCGGACGGATCACGCTCGGCGCGGCCGGTTGCCACGGCGTAGCGGAATACCTGCCCAGCGATCTGGCGCAGCCGCTTCGCCACGATCAGCGAGCCGCGCGCTTCCACGCGGCGCAGGGTCGCGAGCAATTCCGGTGCTTTGATGTCATTGATCGACCGCTTGCCGAGCCAAGGCAGCAGATCGGCTTCGAGGCGCGCCTTGATCGTGTCGTTGGTCGTCGATACGCGCTTGGCCTCTGTTTGCTCCAGCCATTCGCGCGCGATGGCCTCGAAACTGTCCGCGCCAGTCCGCGCCGTCTTGGCCGCGCGTTTGGTTGCACTCGGATCGACGGCATTGGCGACCAGCTTGCGTGCTGCGTCGCGCTTGTCCCGCGCCTCCTTGAGGCTAATCGTCGGATACACGCCGAACGCGAGGCGCTTTTCCTTCCCGGCGAATCGGTATTTGCAACGCCAGTACTTCGAGCCGTTCGGCATTACTTCCAGATACAACCCCTGCGCATCGGCCATGCGGTAACTGGTTTCGCGGGGCTTGGCGTTCTTGCACGCGCGGTCGTTCAAGGCCATGAGAATCCTCCGGTTTTTGGCAATCTGGGGGCATCTCGTGTTTGGCACAAGCGAGATGCCCCCAAAAATGCCCCCAAATTGGGGGCACATTCCTTCGGAAAGCCTTGGAACGAATCGGAGCCCGGAAATAAAAAAACCCCGGTATTTCCGGGGTTTTTCGGCCTTCCTCGGAATACCTCGGAAGTATATATGGCGTCCCCAGGGGGATTCGAACCCCCGTTACCGCCGTGAAAGGGCGATGTCCTGGGCCTCTAGACG
>JAFDVY010000236.1 GCA_018268785.1 Acidobacteriota bacterium
GGACAGATTTTGATTGACGGGCAGGACGTGACACATTTTTCGGAAGCGGAATTTTACGAAGTGCGCAGAAAGGTGACGATGGTTTTTCAATCTGGCGCGCTTTTTGATTCGCTCACGGTGCGGGAAAATATTGCCTATCCATTCGAAGGCCAGCCTGGGCTGACTGACGAGGATGTGGACGCATATGTCGCGCGGCTTGCAAGCGAACTCGAAGTGGAAGACGTGCTCGACAAGATTCCCAGCGAGCTTTCGACAGGAACAAAGAGGGCTGTGGCGATTGCGCGAGCTCTGGCACAGAATCCGGAGGCGATTCTCTACGACGAGCCGACCACGATGGTTGATCCAATCATGGCGTCGCACATGGGCGATATCATTTTGAAGTTGAAGGAAAAATTCCACCGCACATCAATTGTGGTGACGCACGATACGCATCTTGCGCGGCGGCTTGCCGATAACATTGTTTTTCTTCAGGAGGGCAAAGCGCTGGTATTCGAATCGTGGGCGGAGTTTGCAAATTCCGGTGATCCCCTTCTACGCAATTTCCGCGCGCAGGATGAGCTCATTCCCGCTCTGGACGTGACTCTGTGAGCCAGACCGGCGGCTCTTCCGACCCACGTAATTTGCTCTGCCGTGAAATGGGATTTTGGGACGTCCTGTTTTTTAACATTGCTACTGTTTTGGGACCGCGCTGGATCGCCGCCGCTGCGCACAATGGAACTTCTTCAATCAGTTTGTGGGTTTTGGCTGCCGCGCTCTTTTTTGTCCCGATGACGCTGGTAATCAACGAACTTTCGTCGCGCTTTCCGGAAGAGGGCGGACTCTACGTCTGGTCAAAAGAGGCGTTTGGAGACTTTCACGGATTCGTGGCTGGCTGGGCGTATTGGACGTACACAATTTTTTATTTTCCGGGATTATTGCTGGCCAGCACGGCGATGAGCGCGTACGTAATGGGCGGAAAAGGCGCCGAACTTGCCCAAGATAGAATGTTTCTGCTGATCGGCTCGCTCGTACTGCTGCTGGTTGCAGTTCTTTTGAACATCATTGGCCTGAACATCGGCAAGTGGCTGCAAAATGCAGGTGGCGTCTCAACGTATACGCCGCTGCTGATTCTCGTAGGAATCGCGATCGTGCTTTACATGAAGCATGGAAGTGTGACGCATTTCACGTGGGCGAACATGATGCCGACGTGGAATTGGGACACGGTGAACTTTTGGTCGCAGATTGCCTTTGCATTTACGGGTTTGGAATTGGTGTCCGCAATGAGCGGAGAGATCCGCGACCCGCGGCGAACGCTGCCGCGTGCGGCGCTGACGGCCGCTGTCCTGATAGCGGCGATGTATATCGCTGGGACATTTTCATTGCTCTCGCTGGTGCCTGCAGCTGAGGCCGATCCGAAGAGCGCGGTGTTCCATGCGATAACGATTGGGTCTGTGGCGTTAAAAATTGGATTTGTCGGCGTTTTGGCGGCTCTGCTGGTTACGGTCGGAAATGCAGGAGGAGTCGGAAGCACCGTGGCCGGAATTGCGCGCGTGCCATTCGTTGTAGGAATAGACCGCTACCTGCCGAAAGCGTTTGGAAAAATTCATCCCAAATGGCGCACGCCGTACATTTCGATTCTAGTGCAGGCGATTTTGTCCGCGGCGGTTCTGCTGCTTAGCCAGATTAATGAGACGACGCGGGGCGCGTATCAAGTTGTAGTGGATATCACCATCATTTTATATTTCATTCCGTTCCTGTACATGTTTGCCGCGGCCATAAAATTAGCGAACCGCCCGGATCGCAAGACGAATCCGCAAGCCGTGCTGGTTCCCGGAGGCAAAGCGGGTGTATGGATCGCGTGCGGAGTGGCGATGAGCGTGACGCTTCTTTCGATTATAGTGTCGGTCTTTCCACCCGGGGATTCTTCGAACCGGACGCTATTCGTGATCAAGGTGACGGGAACGACGATCGCGGCGATTGCGATTGGATTGGTCTTGTATTTTCGTGGCGCGCGCGGGCGCGAAGGGTAACTGCCTAGAATCCCTGCGAAATTAATTTATCCAATGTGAGTGGCTCTTTTGGTGCTGCCTCGGTGCGTGCACGCAAGTAGCGCTCGATGTATTTTCCAATGACGTCGCCTTCGAGATTTACCGTGTCGCCCGGTTTGCGGTCGCGAATGTTGGTGTGTCTGTAGGTGTAGGGAATCACCGCGATTTCCGCGATGCCAGCGTGCCAGTTTGCTACGGTGAGGCTGACACCGTCGATCGTGATGGAACCTTTTGGCACGACGTACTTCGCCATTTCATCCGGAACTCTCACGGAGTAACGCCAGCCTTCGCCTTCCGGTTCTAATGCGGCTACCTTGCCCGTACCGTCCACATGGCCGAGAACGAAATGGCCGCCGAACTCTTTTCCGGCGGTGAGTGGCTGTTCAAGATTGACGAGCACGTCCGGTTTCAGTGCACGAAACGAAGTTTTGTCCAGCGTTTCCGCGGAAAGATCGGCCGAGAAGGATTCTTTGTCACATTCGACAACCGTGAGGCAGCACCCATTTACGGCGATGCTTCCGGAGACGGAAAGGGAAGCAGCGAGCGCGGGCGCGTGAATTGTGATGCGGCCTCCACCCTTCGCAAAGGAAAGGCTGGCGATGGCTCCGAGATGTTCAATGATGCCAGTGAACACGGCGTATGAGTATAAATCAAGATAGCGAATTCACGGCCAGGAACCAAATCGCAGCGACAGGAGACAGAGGCAAACCTTACTAGAATTGTGTAAGATTGTGGCGTTTCGAGGAAAAACAATGGGCGATAAACAGCGCGACCGTGAATTGGGAATGGACCGTCCCATCACGCGACGCGATTTTCTGGATGGAGTGGCAGTTGCTGTTGGCGGCGCGATTGTGGCGATGCATGCTCCCTCCATGCATGCCCAGGAAAAAAGCCCGGCGAAATATCCCCCAAGGCTGACGGGTTTGCGCGGAGATCAACAGAATGTCTACGAGATTGCCCACAAGCTGCGGGATGGCAAAGCGTGGGAGTCGCTAGGCGCGGCGGAAAACACAGGCGAAGCATACGACCTGGTTGTCGTCGGCGCTGGAATCAGCGGTCTCGCCGCTGCGCGTTTCTACCAAAAGAGATTCGGGAAGAACTCGCGAATTCTGCTACTGGATAGTCACGACGATTTTGGCGGCCATGCGCGCCGTGATGAATTTGAAGTAGATGGGCGGATGGTGCTGGCCAATGGAGGAACGCAGTCCATTGAGAGCCCAGGTGATTACAGCCGCGTTGCGAAGGAACTATTTGAAGAACTGGGGATCGAGGTCCAGAAGTTTTATAAGGATTACGACCAGAAGCTTTACGCGAATCTGACTACAGGCTGTTTCTTCGACAAAGAAACATTTGGTTCCGACGCTCTGCTGACCGGCATGGGGAGCAAGCCGT
>JAFDVY010000237.1 GCA_018268785.1 Acidobacteriota bacterium
CAAACTACCGTGGAACAGGCGTGAAATAGGTCGATCAACACATACGTAAGTTGTTGAGAAGCAAAGACGGGCTATTGCTTTCTCCGGCTCATAACCCGAAGGTCGTCAGTTCAAATCTGACCCCCGCAACCATTCATGGATTACAGGGCCGGAGCCAGGATCCGGCCCTTTTTTATTTCTAGGAACGTAAAGCCGCATATTTTCCCAATAAGCAATTCTTATTTTATGATGCATAACTATTAATTGGACTGATTGACTTCCCTGCCCCACTCTGGTACTTTCATGGCGCTAGAGGATTCTTCGCAATGAATCGAAGCGCCATCACGATCGGCAACCAAACATTCGTCGCTATTGCGGCGATTCCGGTCGTACGAATTTGCCCCGTCATTATTAGGGGAGTTCCAATCGGGTGATGGCAGCATAACCAAGCAAAACCGAAGAGATTCGGGCCATCATCCAGACCGGGTGATGGCCTTTTGCTTTTCCAAGGGTTTGTTGGGGGAGACAAGTACGGTGAGTGACTCGCATTCTAAACCGCGCAGCAGTGCGCTAGTTGACGGTCCAAATCGAGCGGGGGCGCGCGCCATGTTGCGTGCCTGCGGCCTCAAAGACGACGACTTCAAAAAGCCGCTCATCGGCGTTGCCAATACCTGGATCGAAATCGGCCCCTGCAACTACCATCTCCGCGAACTCGCGCAACATGTAAAAGACGGCATCCGCAAAGCCGGCGGCACTCCCCTCGAATTCAACACCGTCTCCATTTCCGACGGCATCACCATGGGCACGGAAGGAATGAGGGCCTCGCTCATCAGCCGCGAAGTCATCACCGATTCCATCGAACTCGTCACGCGCGGGAATCTCTTCGACGCGCTCATCATTCTCGTCGGCTGCGACAAGACAATTCCCGCCGGCGTCATGTCTCTCGCTCGCCTCAATATTCCTGGCCTGATTCTCTATGGCGGTTCCATCGCTCCCGGAAGCTTTGAAGGCCACCCGGTAACAATTCAAGACGTCTACGAGGCTATCGGCGCACACGCAAGCGGCTCCATGAGCGATGCGCAGCTCACTGCGCTCGAAACACAGGCCTGCCCCGGAGCAGGCGCATGCGGCGGCCAATTCACCGCGAACACCATGGCCCTCGTCTGCGAATTCCTCGGTATCGCCCCGATGGGTCTCTCCAGCGTTCCAGCAACGAACGCAGGTAAAGCCGCTTCGGGTGAACGCGCCGGCGAACTGGTGATGGACCTCCTGCGAAAAGATGTAACCCCCTCCAAAATCATCACAAAAACTGCAATCGAAAACGCCATCGCGGGCGTTGCCGCAACCGGCGGCTCAACCAACGCCGTGCTGCACCTGCTTGCCATCGCCAACGAAGCAAAAGTTCCCCTTTCGATCGAAGACTTCGACCGTGTGAGCGCAAAAACTCCCATCCTTGCCGATCTCAAACCAGGCGGCCGCTTCGTCGCTACGGATTTGTTCGCCGCGGGTGGCACCGCCCTGGTTGCAAAGCGCATGCTCGAAGCAGGCCTCCTCAATGGCGACGCCATCACGGTTACGGGCAGAACTTTAGCCGAAGAAGCCGCCGACGCGAAAGAAACCAAAGGCCAGGAAGTCGTTCGCAAAAAGGACAATCCACTCAAGCCAACCGGCGGCCTCGTCATTCTTAAAGGCAATCTCGCACCCGAAGGTTGCGTCATCAAAGTCGCCGGCCACAACACGCTGAACTTCCGCGGCCCAGCGCGCGTCTTTGACAACGAAGAAGCTGCCTTTGCCGAAATTGAAAAAGAACAAATCAAAGCCGGCGACGTCGTCGTCATCCGCTACGAAGGCCCGAAGGGCGGCCCCGGCATGCGCGAAATGCTCGCCGTAACCGCCGCGCTCGTCGGCCAGGGGCTCGGCGATTCCGTCGCGCTGCTCACCGACGGCAGATTCTCCGGCGCGACACACGGCCTCATGGCGGGACATGTCGCACCCGAAGCCGCACGCCGCGGTCCCATCGCCGCCGTGCAAGATGGCGACATCATCTCCTTTGACATTCCAAAGCGCGAACTGAACGTCGAAATCTCCGGCGAAGAAATCCAAAAGCGCCTTTCCACCTGGCATGCGCCCTCGCCGCGCTTCCTCAGCGGCGTGATGGCCAAATACGCGCTCCTCGTTTCGTCTTCTTCGCTCGGCGCCGTGACACTCGTTCCGTCCGGCGGAGCGCCATCGGTTCAATCAGGAAGGACACTATGAAGCTCACTGGTGCAGAAATACTTTGCGAGACGCTCGAACGTCTCGATGTAAAAGATATCTTCGGTTATCCCGGCGGCGCAATTCTTCCTGTCTATGACGCGCTCGGGAAATCGAAGCTCCATCACGTCCTCGTCCGCCACGAACAGGGCGCCACACACATGGCCGATGGTTACGCGCGCGCCAGCGGCAAAGTCGGCGTCGCCATGGCTACCTCCGGCCCCGGCGCAACCAACATGGTCACGGGAATCGCCACCGCGATGCTCGATTCCTCTCCCGTCGTTTGCATCACCGGCCAGGTCGGCAGCAAATTGCTCGGTTCCGACGCATTCCAGGAGATTGACATCACCGGCATCACCATGCCGATCACCAAACACAACGTCGTCGTCTCCCGCACCGAAGACATCGCTCGCACTGTGCGCGAAGCATTTCAAATCGCAAGCTCCGGTCGCCCCGGCCCGGTTCTCGTGGACATTACCAAAGACGCGCAGCAAGCCTCGGCGGAATTTGCCTGGGACAAATCTACGCCGAAGCTCCCTGCCAAGCGCAAACGCGGAAGCTACGATCAAGCTGAATTCGACCGCGCCATCGAGCTTCTCAACGCTGCCAAGCGCCCGCTAATCCTCGCCGGCCACGGCATCATGATCTCCGGCGCAATGAAGGCTTTTTCCGAATTCGTTCACGCTGGCCACTTTCCGGTCGCTATGACTCTTCTAGGCATCGGCGCGTTTCCCGCAAACGATCCGCTCAACCTCGGCATGATGGGCATGCATGGGGAAGCGTGGGTCAATCACGCAATTCAGGAAGCCGATCTCTTGATCGCCGTGGGTATGCGTTTTGACGACCGTGTTACTGGCGATCTGCGTACCTACGCCAAAAGCGCCAAAAAAATCCACATCGAGATCGACCGCGCCGAAATCAACAAAAACGTGAAAGTCGACTCCGCGCTCGTCGGCGACGCCCGCGAAGTGCTCGAACTACTCATTCCCCACATGGAAAAGAAGGAGCGCCCAGACTGGCTCGCGCGAATCAAGGAAATGAAGGGCGACTCCGCTGTCCG
>JAFDVY010000238.1 GCA_018268785.1 Acidobacteriota bacterium
ATCTCGGTCTGAAGCGCGTGGTAGTTGGATGTGTAGAGATCAACGAAGAAAGCGCCCGGGCCGTATCCGGTATAGGGACGGAGAACGGCAAGCTTGTTGGAGTTCGCCGTACTGTTGATGCAAGCATTGGGGCATTGCGGCGTCGTTGTGAATGAGACTGCATTCGTGGAGCCGGGACCTGCAAAGCAAGGGGTTGCCACGGTGCAGTTCACGTAGGATGAGACCGGCGCCTGATTCAAATCCATGAAACCAGGCAGGTGAATCCCGTTGCTGCCGTAATAGCCGACGTCCACGAGCCACGTAGCGCCAATCTGGCGCTGCACATCGAGGCTCCATTGTTGGGAATACGGCGATTTGTAGTCGATCGGCATTCTGGACTGAATCGAGAACGGCGCGGTTTTGCCCGGTGCCGTCGTCGTTGTGCTTCCCGTCGGGCTAGACATCGAAGTGCCACTGATGCTGAGGTTGGTCAGGAAGCCCTGGCTCAAACCGACGTTGAGTTCGGAGTTGCCGAACTCCAGTCCGTTGTCGAAGTACATGCCGTAGCCCGCGCGAACGGAAGTTTTTCCATCACCCCATGGATCCCAGGCGATGCCAAGGCGCGGCGCGATGGCTTTGTTAAATTCTTTGCCGACTTTGCTGCCAAAAGGCGATTTGGTGCCGGGGAAACCATTGAAAGTCGGCGGATTGGCGAAAATCAGTCCGTTCAGAGGATTGAAATTCGGATTGCAGGCGCTGGAAGCAGGCACTCCATTCTGCAAGGTTATGTCCAGGTTGCCATTGGACTCAAGGCAAGGCGCCTTTGCTGGATCCCAAAACGCCGGATCGAAATTGACGAGGCGGCTCGTGCCACCGGGGCCGCTGGCATCGGTCGGCTGGCGGAAAAACGAGTGCCGGATTCCGTAGGTCAGCGTGAGATTGCGACGCACCTTCCAGGTGTCCTGCCCGTAGTATTCAAACTGGTTGTCGAAAATATTGGCCGTGACATCCAGCGAGGCTTGCGCGAAGGAACTGACGTTGCCTTGCAGGAAATTGGCAAAGCTTTGTTCATAGGTTGAGGGGCACGCGGGAAGAGCGCCACTCCCGCAGATCGTTCCTCCCGCAGTCGTTGCGTTTGGAATGTTGGTTGCATCGAACGAGTAAGACCCGTTGTTGCTCCCCGAGAGCTGATTCTCATGCTTGTTGTAGTGATAGAAGATGGCGCCGAATTTCAGCGTATGCGATCCCATCACTTTGGTCGCGTTGCCGTAAACAGTGTTGTTGGTGTTGTAGTCGCTGTACGGACCGAACGTGGAGATACCGGTTCCGCCTCCTGCGAATCCCACCGTAGGGACGCGGCCGAGCAGATTCTGGAACGGCAAGCTCGTGCCGAGTGCGGTCTGAACGTCCTTGGACTGACTGAAGTTCTCCGCACCGATCACCGAGCTGAGTAGCGCACCGTAAGAGTAGCGGTAGCCGCCTTCGAAGATCAGTTTGGGCGTGGGAATGTACGTTGCCGCGATATTGTATTGACGGCCGGGAGCATGAGTTGCGGTTGTGGCAATGCCGTTCACGGGCAAAGAGGTGAAGAGACCGCCCGCTTCAATGGTCGGATTGGTGTCGTGCAGGAATTTTCCGTTGACAGTCAACTTAGGCCCGAAAACGTGGTCGATCTTGACCATGTCTTCCCGGAAGTTAAACGTGTTTGCCAAAGTAGCCGTACTGGCAAACGGACTGATCGTGGGAGCATTTGGCGCGGGGAATTTGGAAAAAAGATCCTGAACGTAAGCCGCCGCAATCGGATCAATGTTGGAAACGGTTGTACCGTAGGCGCCGCAAGTGCTGGGGTTGCCATTCACGTAGTTCCACTGCGTACAAACCGGATGCTGAAACTGGCCGTTCGTCATGCCAGCCAGCGGAACCGTGGCAGTTGGATTGGTGTACGTGATAATGCGGCGAGCCTCTTCCGAAACGAAGAAGAAAGTTTTGTTGCGCTGCGGATATAGCTTTGGAATGTAAACGGGGCCGCCGACTGTGCCTCCAAAGTTGTTGTAGCGAAGTTTTGGGCGCTGAAGACTGCTGAGATTGTTGAAATAACTGTTCGCGTTCAGGTCGTCGTTGCGGAAAAACTCATAGAGGCCGCCGTGAATATCGCTGGTCCCTGAGCGCGTGATAACGTTCACCTGCGCGCCGGCGGAACGTCCCGATTCGGCGTCGTATGCGCCGCGAACGACACGAAACTCTGCGATGGCGTCAATACTCGGAAAAGAGAGCAGGGTCAGGTTCGAGCCGCGGTCCACATTGTCCGCGCCATCCACCTGCCAGTTGTTCTCTTCGCGGCGATTCCCGTTGATTTGGAACGAGACCACGTTCGTGCCAATCGGCGCGGTTGCGCCGGGGAAAATCTGATCGGCGTTTCCAGAGTCGGAAGCTCCCGGCACCAGAAGAACCAGTTGCGCGTAATTGCGGCTGTTTAACGAAAGCTCCTTGAGCTGCGTGCCGGAAATGACGCCGCTTGCCGTGGCGCTTTCCGTGTCCACATGAACCGCGTCGCTTTGCACGGAAACAACGTCGGTGATCACACCGACTTCAAGCGTGAAGTTGATGCCCAGACGGTCGCTGACATTGAGCACAATGCCGTTGCGAACCGCCTTCTTGAACCCTTTGGCTTCCGCGGAAACGGAATAGCGTCCAACGGGAAGGAGTGGAACGGAGTACTGCCCGTTTTCGTCCGTGGTTACCGTGCGAACGACGATATTTTGTCCCGCATTTGTAACGCTGATCGTAGCGTTCGGAACGGCTGCTCCTGTCGGATCGAGAACGGTTCCTTGCATCGAACCGGTCACGTTTTGCGCAGCGCTTCCAATCGCCAGACTGCAAAGCAAAAATAACAAACAAACTGCCCCGTACCCCAAACGCTTGAACATTTCTTTCTCCCCCCTGACTAACTCCAAGAACTTCTCCGAGAACCGCTTTTGACGCGCGCGCCGCTAACCCGGTGTGCGCATCTCGTCCCTTCAGCAAAGTAAAAAAAACGAACGCATGCAGTGAAACAGTTCAATTGGCTCTCCCGCCGGCGAACTCCATGCGGCGAGAGAGCCAATTGCCAGAACTTAGAAATTAAGTTTCAAAGCGAGCTGCACAATTCGCGGGTCGCGAGCGCTGCCTATTTTTCCAAACAGGCTGCTTCCGAGCCGCGTGCTTTGGAACGAGTTAAAGTTGGTGTGGTTCATAATATTAAAGAACTCGGCCCGGAACTGGAGCATGAAGCGCTCACTCAGTTTCGTATTTTTGTAGAGGTCCGCAT
>JAFDVY010000239.1 GCA_018268785.1 Acidobacteriota bacterium
GATTGGGTGCGCGCGACCGGTGTTCGCGTGCAGGATGCGACCGGCGCAGAACAAGTTATCTCCCTCACGCAGCCAAGCACCGACGGCCATCAAGGATCCGTCATCATCGCCCTAGGAACAATTGAGAGCACACGCCTCGCCCTTAGCACTTTCAGGGACTCCCTTGCCGGGCGCGCGGCTCAACGGATGGGCACGAACCTGGTCGCCCATCTTCGCTCCAACCTCACAATCCGCATCCCAATCGCGGCGCTATCGTTTCTCGCGCCGTCCGACCGCAAGTCTCTGGAGGTTTCCGCCCTTTTCGTGAAAGGCAAGATCACCCTCAATGGCGTGGATCATTTTTCCCATCTGCAGATTACGGCCTCCGGCCTCGGCAAGCTCGGAGACAACTCTGAAGCGGAGTTGTTCCAGAAGGTTCCCGACATTGAACACTTGGAAGGACTCCTCAACGCCACGGACACGCACGTCGTCATCACCGTGCGCGGCATCGGCGAAATGTCCACTCACAATCCGGACAGTTTTGTTCGACTGTCCCCGACAGTCACGGATTTCGGCCGCCCCGCAGCCGAAGTGACGATGGCGGATGTCCGCGACGGCACCAGCACGACGGCGCAATCGCAAATTGACAAGCAAGTGTGGGATGCGATGGACGCGCTCGCCGATCAAGTAGCGGCCGTGTTTGCGAACAAACTGCCGTTCGACATCCTCGCGAACGATGGAACCACGATCAACATGCCCGCCAACACCACCGCAGCCCAGATCAAGGTTGCATATCCATATCCGGGCCGCCGAGACCGCCTCGGCACCACACACCACGACGCTGGAACCCTGTTCATGGGCACTGACCCGGCCACATCCGTGACCAATGAGTTCGGGAGAATCCACGACACCACGAACTGCTACGTCGCAAGTCCCGCCATTTTTCCTGCACTCGGTTCGCCCAATCCGATGCTCACTGGCATCGCCCTAGCCCACCGCACGTCGGACATGCTCACGGCGAATGTCTTGCCTCAGCCGCCGGCCCGCGTTATTGATCCGGGATTCACCGCGCTTTTTGACGGTACCGCAAATACGTTTAATTCCTGGAAGAGTGCGGACGCGAAAAATGGGCAAGGCTTTGCTCTGATCGATGGAGAGATCGTAACGTACGGATCGGCGGATTTCGCTTTGCTGTACTTCGCTACCAAGGCCTTCGCCGATTTCCACTTGCGGCTGCAATTCAAATGCTTCGATCCCAACAACAACAATAGCGGCGTGTTCGTACGTTTCCGCGATCCTCGTTTGCGCCTTCCCGCAGACCTCGCATCACGGGCCGACGCCGAAAAAGTCGGCGGGAATCCCGCGTGGAGCGCGGTCATCTCCGGGTTTGAGGTTCAGATCGACGACAACGCCCGCGGTGACGTGAATAAGGACTTTTACGGCCGGAAACCTGAGCCAGACGGTCTTTGGAAGAATCGAACCGGAGCGATCTACAAGGTTCCAGCCGGGGATTTCATCTATCACCTGGGTCGAAATGACGCGCGGTTGCAGCAGTACACGCCTGGACCGCCTCTGGTTCCGGGCGTTTGGTTTCAATACGACATCGTGGTCACCGGGAATCACTACGAGGTGACTCTGACGAACACGCAGTCCGGTGCGTCGCAAGTCACCACAATTTTCGACAACCCGGACACCGCGCGTGGGACACCACAGTTAGGAGGTCAGCCGTCTGGGTTCATCGGCATTCAGTCGTACCCCAGCTCACCCATGGCGTTTCGCGATATTTGGCTTAAGTAGCGCTCAAGGTCTTGCGTATCGGTCCCTCGCTGCGCGGCGAGTTCATGTTCATCGTTGCCAGGAATACGTGTACTTGATCGCGAACCGGCTTTCACGCACTTGCGGAGGATTGGCTGGAGCGATGCTAGCGAACTGCGTTCCGACGTTGTAGATGATGTACAGGTCGCTGTCGGGACGATAGTTATAGCGCAAGCGGAGATTTGCGCTGACCGCCTGGGTGTTCGAGGTGTCCATCTGAACGATGCTTGTGAACGTAAGGAAGCGATTAAACGAGTAGTTGCCCTGCACACTTGCCAAAACGACCGAGAAATTCCCATTGGGCAGCCGCAAATGAAACCGGTCCCAGGTCTGTGAAGCGGAAATCGAGAATTTTGCAGTTGGACGATAGTTGGCACGTACACGAAATTCGTTAAGCGCACCACCATAATAGCTACCGAACCGCTCAAAAAAGTTATATGTGAATTTTCGATCTTGCCCCGAGCCATAAGTGAGTTGGTGACGCGTGAAGTGGTATAGCCCAACGGGAATGAAGACGTTTTTGTAGATGTGGAACGGGCTCGTGATCCGCTGCGTGAATACATCGACGATGTCGTCGTCCGTGTAAGCGCCGCTGTGGAATTCCGCCCGGAAAGTATTCTGCCACTCTTGCGTCGAGACTTGGCCGAGCGTGTCCGGCGCATGAAGAATAAACCCCTCAAATTGCAGTTCACGGACGCCGGGAACGCTTGGCCGGACCTTGAACGTTACATCGCCGTAGGTCTCGTTGGAGTCTGGACGCTCGACGAAACCCACCTCGGGGTTAAAGTTCGGCCCGGTCTTCCTTCGTTCGACGATTCCTTCGACCCAGTTCGAGCGGTAGGTCAGTGAGGCGCCAACATCGCTGTTTCCGCTGAGATTTCCCGGCGACTGGGTACCCGCCGCGTGAGCATCGACAAACCAGTCCTTGAAAAACACGAGGCGCGTGTCCACGCCCCCCGTCCGATTGAAGCGGTCGAGAACATCCCCCGAGCGCTTGTCGATGCCCATCACACCGACATACGAACCGGCCCAGAGAGACTCCTTCAGGCGGGCGACTGCGAAATTCGAGTACGGGTTTGAGCCGCTCGAACGCGTGTCCACATCCATGACACCCAGCTCCAAGCGTCCTATGCGACCCGTCAGCTTGGCGCCGCCGTTAATCGGAACCTGATTCCCGGTGACGGGATCTATACCGATCTGCCGGCTAAAGAACAACTGGTCCCGATCGCCCAACGAAAAATTGAAGACGCCTGAGTTTTCGAGGAAGAATTGGCGCTTCTCGGGTATGAACACTTTGAACGGAGTGATGTTGAACGGCTCCAGGTCCACTTCCGTGTCGGCAAAATCGGTGTTGCCCGTTAGATTTAGGACGAGGTTGGAGCTCAGACCATATTTCACGTCCACTCCGCCAGTCAGTGGGAATCTCGGGTC
>JAFDVY010000023.1 GCA_018268785.1 Acidobacteriota bacterium
AACAAAGGACTTTATCCCCCTTTAGAATCAACACATACACAAAACCGGGGGAGGGCGTCGGATTATGGTTAACCAAACCAGCCACCCTTCCTTTCACGATTTCTCTTCCACAATCAGGGCCGGCGGGTCGTTCTCCCCTGTCTATTGCTTGCATCCCCCCGCATCTAAGTCAAAATAGACCACGGTCATCCAGGCCAATGGAAGAGTCCGCCAAACTCGCGCCCGCCCCGCTCACCGCCGAACAGCCGGTGCCGCAATCGCTTTTTGTCTCTTTCCCTGAACAAGCCAAAACTCTCGCGCTGCTCTATGAGGTCAGCCGCGAGCTTACGGCCATCCTTGATCGCGAAACGCTGCTTCGCAGCATCGCGGAACGCGTCAAGAAACTCGTCAACTATGACGTCTTCACGGTGATGCTCTGGAATGAGCAGGCGCAACTGCTCGAAGGCGTCTTTGCCATGCACTACGAGAACACTATCCCTGCGCGGTTTCGCGTAAAGCTCGGGGAAGGCATTACGGGCACTGCCGCGGAAACCCGCAAGACCATCAGCATCCCCGACGTTCGTCTGGATCCGCGTTACATTCACTGCGAGACCAGCCAACGTGTTCGCTCCGAGCTGGTCGTTCCTCTGCTTCTCCAGGACCGATTGATTGGGGTGCTCGATCTCGAATCCGCGGGTCCGAATTCGTTTACAGCCGAACATGAGCGCATGCTCTCCACGCTTTCCTCGTTTATTGCCATCGCGCTTGAAAATTCGCGGCTCTACGAAGATGCCCGCCGCAACGAACAACGCCTGCTCGGCGAACTCGACACAGCCCGCGAAATTCAGCGCCAGCTTTTGCCGCGCGGCGCCCGGGAAGTTCCGGGGCTCCATATTGCGGCATCCTATGAACCTGCGCGCGAACTCGGCGGCGACTTTTACGATTTTCTTCCCTACGGAAACGGGAAGCTGGCGCTCGTGCTTGGCGATGTTTCCGGGAAAGGAACCCCGGCGGCTCTTTTCGGATCGCTGGCGATAGGAATATTGCGCGAGCACGTGGTGGAACATCCTTGTCCGCCTGCGGAAATGCTGAAGATGCTGAACGGCCGCTTGTATGCGGCACGCCTGGATGCACGCTTTGTCGCCATGTCTTTTGCCCTCTACGAGGCCGACGTGCGCCGCCTGACCATCGCCAGCGCGGGCGCTCCGCACCCGATTCTTGTCAGAAACGGAAGAGCCGAAGAAATTCGCATTGAAGGAGTGCCACTCGGCCTGCTCCCGGACATGGACTACGACGTCTACGTGCTGGACCTCCTTCCCGGCGATCTTGTCGTCTTTGCATCGGACGGGATTGCCGAGTCGGAAAATCCTCAGCATGAAGAATTTGGAAACGAACGCCTGCTTTCCATCTTGGCGAAAACTTCACCGCGCGAGTCTGTCGAGGATATTTCCGGCGCTATTCTGCTCGCGACGGATCAATTCAGTGGTTCGGCCCCGCCTCATGACGACCGCACGCTGCTCGTCTTGCGCGTTCAAGAAGAATCAAGCGGTGTCGACTACGCCCGCATGCCCGTCATCTACTGAGACAGGAAAATGGCAAGGTCGAATGTCATCCCGAGCGAAGCGAGGGATCTGCTTTTTCTTTGGCGGCTTGGGAGCAGGGCATCAGCGCGACGCGGTCGGCGCCGCGCCGTTCGCCGCGTTTGCCTGCAAAAGCTCGGGATTCTTCAGAAGCGGCAGCCACTTTTCGCGCAGCTCGGCAAACTCCGGCCAGTTTTTTTTGGAAACGGGATCGGAAGGCGGCAAACCGAGTTTTTCGAAATTCTTGTACTGCCCGCGCTGCAGAATGCGGAAATCCAGATGCGGTCCGGTGGAAAGCCCGGTGCTGCCGACCAGTCCGATGGTTTTGCCGATTTCAATGTGCTCGCCGCCACGAACGAACATCTTGGAAAGATGCAGGTACATCGTTTCGTAGCCGTTGGCGTGGGAAATCTGAATCATGTTTCCTTCGCCATTTTTGCGCCCGGCAAAAACAACTTTTCCGCTGCCAATCGTTTGCACGGGCGTGCCGATGGGCGCGCCATAATCAGTTCCCATGTGTGCGCGATACGTCTTCAGAATCGGATGGAACCGCGCTTTGCTGAAATGCGATGTGACCAGCGCGCCAAACTTAAGCGGCGACCTTAGAAACGCTTTCTGCAGGGATTTGCCGTCTGCGGTGTAGTAACCGGGCTGGCCTGCGGGATCGTGAAAGAGCAGCGCCTGATATTTTTTTCCGCCGTTGTCATATTCGGCGGCATAGATTTTTCCGTAGGCGGCGGTCTGTCCGTTCGCGTATTTTCTCTTTTCGAGAACGACGCGGAACGAGTCGCCTTTGCGCGGGTCGGTGTAAAAGTCGAGGTCGTATCCGAAAATTTGCGAAAGACGCATGGCGAGTTCGGCGGATTCGCCGGCGTCCTCAATGGCGTTGAAGAGCGAATCCTGTAGCGTGCCGCTGACGGCGACGATTTCTGTGCGCGAGGGAATTTCGCGGATCTGCGCAATGTAGCCTGTGTTTTCTGGCGTGATCTTGAGCATGCGATCCGCGTCGATCTTGTAGTCAATTTCGCGGAGCTGGCCTTCAATGGAGCGGCCGACAGTAACCGTATTTCCTGCGCGGACCTGGCGGAGATTGAACGCGCGTTGCGCGGCGGAGGAAGCGCCGGCTGCTTCATCCGCGGAGAGGCCGAATTTTTGCAGGATGGACGCGAAATTATCTCCAGCGCGGACTCGCTGATCCGTGGGAACTACAGTGTTTTCGTGGATGGTAGCGGCTACTTCTCCGGCGAGTTTGATTTCTCTGTCGAGGTCGGCAGTGGTTTTCAGGCGCTGTTGAAAGGTGTAAGCGAGTGTGGCGGAGCCCGCGAGAAACACCACCACAAGAATAACGATGAACTTGCGATTCACTCTTCCCCCAGACGCCACTCGCGGAATGCTCTTTCAGACTACCGCACACTATTGTTTAGTCTCAAGGAAAGAAGAGGTCAAAGCGCGAATTTTTCTTGTTTCCGAAAGAGCACCCGGGGGAGTTTGCCGGGATGAATTGGCAAAATTTGCCAGAGATAGTAAATTCCCCGCGCACCGGTTTGTCTGAGATTCCAGGAGATTTTGATGAAGCGATTTCTTCCGCTGTTCTTGTTCATGAGTCTGGCGCAGATTGCGAATGCACAACGACAGAATCCCGCGGCGGATACGCCGGAGCCAGGGACGACGGAAGCGATTGCGAAAGCGACGACGGAGGCGCGGTTTTTGTCTCCGTGGGTTTCTTCCGTTCCTTCATCGAACACGGTTCCCTCTCCAGAGAAATTTTTTGGGCGGATTATGGGCGCACCGGGAGAACTGGTGAATTCGGAACAGGCGGAGAAATATTTTCAGGCGCTTGCGGCGACCTCACCGCGCGTGAAGTTTTTCGCGATTGGAAAGAGTGAAGAGGGTCGTGACATCGTAATGATCGCGATTGCGGATGAAGCGGGGATGGAGAACCTGGATCAACTGAAAAATGCGACGGCAATTCTGGGAGACCCGCGAAAAGCAGATGCAGCCGCGGCGGAGAAGCTAATTGCTTCCGGGCGAACGATTTACTACCTGAATGCGGGATTACATTCAGATGAAACTGGTTCGACAGAATCCGTTTTGGAATTGGCGTACCGGTTGGCGGTATCTGAGCAGCCAATGATTCGAGGGATTCGAGAAAAGCTGGTGGTGCTGATCAATCCGGTTTGTAATCCGGATGGGCGCGACAAGGTGACGGACTGGTTTTACACGTACTTGAAGGGCAAAACGGACTATGGGAATTTGCCGCGGCAATCGCCGCCGTACTGGTCGAAGTACGCGTTCGTGGACATCAACCGCGACGCGCACCAGCAAACACATGAAACCACCAAGGCGGTTCACCGGATGTTTCATGAATGGCATCCGACAGTCGTGCATGATTTGCACGAGGCAGTGCCGCTATTGATGTCGTGGAATGGGACGGGTCCGTACAACCCGAACATCGATCCGATTACGTACACGGAGTTTCTGGAGCAGGGTTTTCACGACGTGGAGGCGATGACGGCGCAGGGAATGCCAGGAGTTTCGACTTGGAATTTTGGAGAGGCGTTCAGCCACTTGTATCTGGATTCCGTGGCGATGAATCACAACGCGATCGGGCGGGGGTACGAGACGTTTGGGAATTCCAGCGCCGAAACCATGACGCGAAGGATCGAGCAGAGCGAAACGACGCGCGAGTGGTGGCGTCCAATGCCGCCGCCCGAGGAGTTTGTGTGGTCCGCTCGGGACAATGTGAATTACAACGAGACGGGGATTCTGGCTTCGCTCGATTTTGCGGCGAAAAATTCCAAAGAGATGCTTAGGAATTTCTATACGAAGAGTTTTCATTCCTGGCAGAAGGGTTTACACGAAGCGCCCTATGCGTTCCTGATTCCAGCGGATCAAGGCGATCCGGCGCGGGTGGCGCAACTGGTGGCACGACTGCTTGGGCAACACATCGAGGTTGGGCGCGCACAGGGTACGATTCGAGTGAAGGAAGGCGAATTCCCTGCAGGGACGTTTGTGGTGCGGTTGGATCAGCCATACAGGAACTATGCAGTGGATTTGCTGTCACCGCAGCACTATCCGAAGGATGGCGGCGAACCGTACGACGATTTGTCCTGGAATTTTGTGAGCAACTATCACCTGAGCGCGATTGCAACGGCAGACGCGACAATCCGGTCGGCAACACTAACAGCGGTAACGGAAGTGCCGAAGACGGCAGGTACGGTATCTGGCGAGGGGCCGGTATTTTTGTTGCGAGATACAGGGCAGGAGGGAATGCTCGCGGCGCGGTACGCGCTGGCGAAATTCAAGGTAGAAATTGCGGAAAGAAGATTTTCTGCAGGTGGAATGGAGCTCCCAGCCGGATCATGGATTTTCCCGGCACAAGATGGATTGTCTGATGCGTTGCGTAAGACCGCTGGCAACGCGGGGCTGTCGTTTGTAAGCGCGAGCGAGGAACCAAGCGTGGCGAAGCACGAAGCGCCGGCGCCGCGGATCGGAGTGTGGGTACCGTGGGCGGATACGGATTCGATTGGATGGATTCGCTACATTCTGGATCAGCGCAAGGTGCCGTATGTCTATTTGCGCGACGAGGATATTCGCGCTGGCGGATTGCACGAGAAAGTGGATGTACTTTTGTACGGACACGTTGATTTGGAACTGGCAGAGCAGATTCAGGGATTGCCAAAAAAGTGGAGTCCGATGCCGTTCAAGAAAACGGAAAAGACGCCGAGCTTTGGGACTCCTGCGGAATCGGACGATATTACCGGCGGGATCGGTTATGAAGGGCTTGGGCAGATTGAAAAATTTGTGAACGACGGTGGATTGCTGGTGACGCTGGGAAGCGGTTCGATGCTGGCGCTGGAGGGGGGAATTGTGCGAGGCGTGCGACGAGTTGCCGGCGGAGTACCGCGAAGTTCGCAAGGCGGAGGCGCGGCCGCGGCAGAGGAATCGCAAAATGCAGTGACGCGAACGCCAGGCGCTCATGTGCGCGTGAACTTTGTCCGGCCGGAACATCCAATTGCGTATGGCTATCCAAAAGAGACCTATGTGTTCCGGCAGAACTTTCCTTTGTACGATGCGCCGCGAAAGTGGCTGCGGATGGCGTACTGCACCTCCTGTTTGGATGGACCGGAAGATCGCAGCGGGATAGTGATGGAGTGGGGCGATAGGGATGGAGCGCCGTTATTGGTAAGCGGGCAGGTTTGGGGCGAGCAAGGATTGATCGGGCGCCCCGCGATTTTGGATATGCCTGTAGGCAAGGGGCATGTGGTGAGCTTCAATTTCAATCCGATGCATCGGGACATGAATCGAGGAGATCATCGCTTGCTTTGGAACGCGATTCTGAACTGGGAAGCGATACTAAATCAGCGCGAGGGACCCAGTTCCACGTCCAAATAGCGCCTTCAAAGCGACGGATCGCTTTGAGTTGACGTGGAAACAGGCGAAGAGTAGCGTTTTTCGAAAGTGTGAGTTCAGATGTGTAGACAGTTTCTTATTAATGTGAGCGCCTTCCTCTTCGGAATTGTCTGCCTTTTCCCTCCGCAGCAGAATCACTCTGCCGCTGTTGTTTCAGATTTCGACCTTGAAGGTGTGGCCATCTTTCAGTGCCAGTGCACTGCCCACGCGTGCCCTTGCCAGAAAAATGGCGCACCTACGCATGGAACATGCGAGGCGGCGGATTTCGTTCACATCCGGAGCGGCCGTTATGGAAAGACCCGGCTTGATGGATTAAACGCTGCGGTAATTGGAAATTTAGTGGACCAGAACAAGAGCAGGCTCTACGCGACGATTTACATCGACGAGAAAGCGGATCCCGCGCAACGTGCAGCG
Source organism: Acidobacteriota bacterium (assembly GCA_018268785.1). GTDB lineage: Bacteria > Acidobacteriota > Terriglobia > Acidiferrales > UBA7541 > Acidiferrum. The sequence continues at coordinate 6,387 of JAFDVY010000023.1, forward strand.
TTGAACTCAATCGAGCAGTTTCTCAACGGCGCGTATGAAACTTCGTCGCAACAAGCATCCCGGGTGAAGGTTGTAGCAATCACGTTCAGCGAGTCTCTGGACAAGACTTTCTATGAAATAGAGATTCCCGGCGTTTTGCATGAGCAAACCATCCTGAAGCGCGATGCCTCCGGTAAGCCTGTGTCGAACGAGACGGCCATGGATAGTTGGGCGAACAGGGAGCATTACGCAGACAACGTAAAATTCGAGTATCACGACAAGCAATCTCGCAAGGCCTGGGATCATTCCGGGGGATATGCCAACGTTAAGTATTTTCATTTGACGAAAAAGATGTACGACGACAAAGAAATGCTCGGGCAGTACGGCGATTTCTCGGGGCACTGGACTTCAGAGCAGCTAGCGCTAATCCACAAACAAAGGCTTTCGGAATAATGGCAGATGAGATGCGAAACGAAATACTCTGTGGACTGCGATTTTGGATATGCAGGCGGGAAAGGGCGTTTCGTGAATTTCGAATCCGATGTATCGCGGCATGAATAGTGGGGAGCCCGATTGTTGAGGAATGCAATCTTGAATTGGCAAGCGATCTTGGCTGTTGCGACGAAGAACTAAGAGCGGCGTTTCCAATAGCCGGGCCGTCGGTGACCATGCGCAACCGCTAGTACATGAGTTCGAGAAGCCGTGGTGTGGTAGATGACGAGAAATGGAAAGCTGGGAGTTTTGATGTGTCTCGTTCCCCGCACATACGGAGGCCAGCGGTCGGGAGCGTCATGAATCATGTCGAGCGCTTGTTCATACTCGATGATGAACCGTTCTGCTACACGCGGACTCTGTTCGCGGTCCAATCCGCAGCTTCCTTCGCTTCAGCAATAGCAGCGGGGTGAACGATGAATTGTCTGCCTGTCATTCGAGGGTAGAACGAACCTGTCGCTTAGCTTCTTCGATGGATAGGCCTTGCACTTCTCCGGAATGGAGTTGAGCCATGCGACGTTCGATTTCGGCCTGCCAAGCGGCCTGGACTTCCAGATCGGCGGAGGAATCGAGACTATCGAGGATTTGGGCGGCGAGGTCTGCGCGCTCCTCAATGGAAAGCTCAAGGGCTTGTTTGAAAAGCTCCGCTGATTTGGGGCTCATGTGTTGATTGTAGCGCTGGCCGGCTACTTTTTGGAAAGTTTGGCGTGGGCGAGTTTTAGCGCGGCGTCGAGGGCGTTGGCGGCGGGAACTTTTATATCGGGAGAGACGCCTACTTCGGACCAGTCGTTGGCGGAATAGGGATTGATGGCTTTGACTTCGGGGATGCCCATGCCGAAGTGGTCGTCGAGGCGATGGAAGACGCCGGAGTGCGCGGCACCGGCAGTGGTTTCGCCGACGATTGTGGCGCGCTTGAGCATTTTTAGATCGTAAGCAAACTGTTCAGCGCCGGAAGCCGTGGTTTTCGAGGTGAGAATGAAAACGGGTTTGTCCGTGAGATTGTTCCCTTCGATGGGCGAACGCGTCCAGGAATTTTCGGTAGTGGCTTCGCGCGGGTTGTACCAATATTCGGGATGGTCGAAGAGATAAGAGCCGAGGAATTGAACCATTGCGGGATAGCCCCCGCGGTTTTCGCGCAGGTCGAAAATGACGGCATCGGCGTGATTGACGTAGGTCATAGCGGCCATTGCTGCGACTCGGCAGACTTCGGGATCGGGAAATGAATTGAGTTTCAGATAGCCGATGTTGCGCGGCAGAAGTTCAACCTTTTCGAACGTGCAATTCTGCTGCTTCATGCTTTCACGGTATTGGGCGCGAACTTCGGGCAACTGAGCGGAAGGCTGCTGGGGCAGCGGAGAAGAGAAATAGTCGAGCGTGAGATTGCGGTCGCCGGTTGCCTCGCGAAGCTCGTCCGTCATGACGGCGGCAAGCATGGCGCGATCGGAGATGTCGTCATATTCGCCGCGCTTTTCCCGCGCTAGAAAAAGGTCCGCGGCCTTCTGTCCTTCGACGCGATCCGCGTAGTGTTGCTTCACATTGTCCGCGAGCGAAGTGATGATGCGCTTGCGTTCGGAATCGGATAGCGGGTCTGTAGGGATGAAAGAGCGATTTGCGCCATACGCGCTGAGGCGGCGATGTGAGGCTGAAGCCGTGTTGCCGGAACGACCAGACGCGGACGCATAAGAAGGCCGTGCAGACGATGAAGAGTTAGGAGTTTCCGGACGATGAATCTGGTTGAGTGCGGCCCAGCAGGTTGTCAGAGCGACGCAGGAGAGTATTCCTCCGAAAAACAGCGCGCCGGGACGGACGGGCACATCCTGCAAAACATGAAATGCGGGAATGCCCGGCAGTCGACGAAGCGGGGAAGGAACGGCGCGCGGCGCGGGAAGATGGAGATATTCGCGCGGAAGAGAAACGGTCATATCGAAGAAGAGGTCGAACCAGAGGCGGAGGCGAGAAAAAAATCCGCGTTCATCGCGGGCGCGATCGCGAAAGAGTTGGAGGGCTTCGTCGCCGTACTCTTCACGAAAGTGGGCCGGAAAAAGGCGCAGGAAGAAAGCATAGAGCTTTTCAGACATAACGCCCCCTTAGGATTTTTTTCGATCTTGCAAGGCGCAAAACATCGGCGAGCCGCTCTGCTTCCGTGCGAGCGAGCTTGAGGCCGCCCGAGGTGATGCGGTAGTAACGACGGCGCTCGTCCGCCGAATTTTCAGCTTCCTTCACGGAGGATTCTTCGATCAATCCGTTTTCGAGCAGAACACGAATGGAGCTGTAGAGTGTGCCCGGGCCGAGGCGAATGCGATTGCCAGTCTGCTGGGCGACCTGACGCATGATGGCGTAGCCATGGAGTTCATCGCCGGCGAGGGCGAGGAGGATTTGGAAAGCGGCAGAAGGCAGAGGATCGAGTGTGCGCTTGGGCATGGCAGTCGAGTATCACTATATCGAACATCGAGCATGAGTCAAGGGGAATTATGGATAAGAACCTGTGCCATGGGCAGAAATGGTTTTCAGTTTTCAGTTTTCAGTTTTCAGTTTTCAGTTTTCAGTTTTCAGTTTTCAGTCTTCAGTCTTCAGTCTTCAGTCTTTGGATGTGATTTGAGTTGAGCGTAAAGGTACATTCAGGAGGAAAGCCGGAAATAGAATCTCAGGAAATCCCCAGAATTAGCGTGAATTGAATTATGGCGAAGCCGTCAGTGGCCGGAGCGAAGAGCGTTGCTGGGGGCGGGGAGGCTGGCGAAATAATTTTGTTCGCGGAGGCGGCGATAGATGCGGCCCGCTACGCCTGCGGCAAGCGGCCCCTTGATGAGCGAGGAGCGGCCGCGGATCAGAACGGCGAGCGCGATTTTCGGATGGGCTTCATCGGCGTAGGAAAGAAACCAGCCGACGTGGGATTGCTCGTCGGAACAGGTGCCGGTCTTGCCGGCGGGGAGTTCCTCGCCGCCCGTGTCATAGCTGCGCTTGCCGGTGCCGTAGAGAACGGCGGCGAGCATCCCTTCGCGCAATTCAGGGAGCAGAGGAGCGATGTTGAGTTCGCGCTTCACGCGCGGCTCGAAGACAGGCGCATCCTGGCCGGCCGTGGCAGGTTGCGGATACTGCAAATAATAAAGCGTGCCACCGTTGGCGAATGCGGCTGCGAGCGAGGCGAGTTGGAAGGGAGTGACTTGAATTCCTTCTCCGAAACTGGACATGCGCGCGACGCCGCCCTTGTGCGGCGGCTGCATGGGGAAAGCTCCGGGACGTTCCTCGGCGAGGTTGTAACCTGCGAGTTCGCCCAGGCCGAGCAGGCGGCCATATTTTGAGACGGTTTCAAAGCCCATGCGCTGGCCGAGTTGTTCGAAGAAAACGTTATTCGAATGGGCCATGGCTTCGGTGAGATTCATGTACTTGCGGCGGCCGACCTTGAGCATGGTGTCGCGCGTGATGACGTTTTCCTGAAGAGCGGCGACGGCGATGGTGGGCTTGATGGTGGAGCAAGGAATCGCGCCATCGGAATAGGCCATTTTCTGATTGACGACGGTGAGGATGCGGCCTGTGGTGGGCTCAACGGCTACGACTGAGCCATTGTATTTGCCGAGGGCATCGACGGCAGCGGCGCGAACGACGGGATCATCGAAATCGGCGACGTCGCCTTTAGTGGGGTCGACGGCTTTTTCGCGCGGAACATAGCGATGACGAGAACCGCGAGACGGGCGCGGCTTGGCAGCGGGAGTGGCGGCAGAGACTACAGGAGCCGGAAGCAGGCAACAAGCGGAGAGGAACATTGCGAGTGAAATTTTTCCGAGTCCGCTGGGCTGAGTCATTCGAACGACCTCTGGTCTCTCTAATCTATCGGCGAATCGCGCTTTGTACTTCATGAGGCTTGCGGAGTCAACGAATTTCCGTTGCATCCGCGCAGTGCCGCGCGAAGCGACAAAAGAAAAGCATGCGTGCAGCCAAATTGCGGCGTGTTTAGAACAAAGAACTTAGATGCCGCACAGGCGGAGTCCGTGTAGCCGAACGAAACACGGTCTCTCACTCTGAGACATAGTTTAGTGAGAAAAGGTTAGGAAGAACAATGGCGAAATCGGGCTAGTACGAGCTATGTGCTTTATTTTGAATGGCTGGCCGGGGGGACAGGAGAGAGGGCCGGGGGCTGTTCAAAGGGGCAGAGAGGAAGGCAAAAAAGGGCACTCGAGCTTGTCGAGTGCCCTTTGGCGATGGATTTGTCTCAATTCTTGCTGGCGGATTGCGTTGGAGTTGGCTTGTCTTCGCGCGGAGTCATGGAGACTACCGTGTATTGGCGTTCTTTGTCGTTCAACTCAGGAACGCGGAGGATGAGTTTGTCCTTGTTGATGCGGAATTGTGCGGTCTCGCCGATGGGGAGCAAAACGGGATGCTTGTCGTCGATGGGGCGGATGCGATAGATGACATGATCGGTCTGCAGGATATATTCCTGGCAGAGAAGTTCTTTTGTTTTGCGGTTTTGGGCGTCGGTACCAAGAATTTCCCCAGCAACGGTTTTACTTCCCTTTTCCTGCGAACCGCAGGAGCTGGAATCCATGCGAAGCAGAGTTCCTTTTTGGTAGTCGTGCTCTTTGGCAGCGGTGAAACCGGCAAAAAGCAGGCAAATCGCTGCAATCTTTATCGCTTTCATAATTCTTCCTTCCCTTTGTGCGCGAATTGAAGCAATTGGCGCGTCAACAGATGGAGAATACGGGCAGGATTTGCCGCGAGAAATAGAACTCGCGGCCAAAGTGCGTTATGCGGCATACCTGTCCTGCCGGACAGGTATGCTCCGTAAAAAAAGAGAGGTGCCGGGGAGAGGGGATGGTGATTCCTGAGCTTGCGCGGGGAGTAATTTTCTGATTATATGCCCGTCTAGTTCGCAGGCAGAGCTTTGTGGAGGGCTAAGAGTGGCGGCAACCGACATACGTCCGATGAGTTTGGGAGAGGTTCTGGATCGCACATTCAGCCTCTACAAGAACAATTTTTTGCTGCTGACGGGAATCCTTGCAGTGCCCATGCTGATCAAATTCGTGTTCGCAGTGGGGATCGAATGGTACCAGAGGGCCAGCCTGGCTGGAGTGGCGGCAAGGCCGGGAGCACGATCGCAATTCTTTGTAGGGGTAATTTTGGCTTCAATCGGAGCTGGGCTGATCGACTTCGTCCTGCGAAGCGCTTCCCAGGGCGGAACGATTATCGCGGTGTCCGAGATATATCTTGGCAGAAAGCCGACGGTCGCAGGCTCCTACCGGCCAGTCATGCAAAAATTATGGAGTCTAATCGGACTGATTCTTCTGACCGCATTGATGTGCGGAGCGGGGTTCGTGTTCTTGATTATTCCCGGAATCCTCCTGCTCGTAAAAACGGCAATGACAACGAACGTGTTGATGCTGGAAGACGAAACGGTGGGAGGGAGCATCAGCCGAAGCTGGGATTTGACGAAAGAATTCGGCCTGCAAATCTTCCTGATCTTTGTCCTTGTGTTCGTTATCGGCATGGTAGTAAGCGCGGTTCTTGTAACGCCGATTACGGTGGCAATCGGAATTATGAAACTGAAGACCGTGCCGATGTGGATGGCCGTGCTACAGCATCTCGCAACGTTTTTGGCGGAGGTGTTGGTCGGGCCGATCGGGACGATTGCAATGTGCCTGATGTATTACAATCTGCGAGTACGCAAGGAAGCATTTGACTTGCAGCATTTGATGACTTCGCTGGAACTTCCCGCAAACCCGGCGAGCAATGCGCCTTCTGTTGCATAAGCGCAAGATGCGCTTGCGACAATCTGCGCCGCGCGCGAATTTGCGGAACAGGATTTCCCGGCTCTGCGCCGCGGGCCTGCTTTGTGCTGTTTGCGCGCCATCCGCGCATGGTCAAACAGTGGTTGTAAACGCAGAAGAAGCTCCGGCCAAGGAGTCGATTGACCTCTCCGCATACGAAGGACTGCTGAAGCAGTATTCCGAGAGAATCCAAAGTGCAAAAGACGATCCCGCGGAAATTGGGCGGATCGGGAAATCTCTGCCCAAAAGCTGGAACGTTCAAGCGGGCAACGTAAACATCTTTGTGTATACAGACGATCTGCGGCGCGCGTGCGAGGAAGGCGAGAGAGTTGGCGACGGCAAAAAAGAAGCGGCGAACTCAGCCGAGCGTCGCTTGCAGATGATGTTGCGAGCCGCTGAAGATCTAGAGCGAGAAACCAAGGATGCGCAAGGCGAAAGAGCCCATCAGGAGCTCAACAAGGTTTTTGCGCGATCCGAATTCAGTAAATTGAATGGGCCAAGCTTCCTGGACCAATGGAATGCACGCGTCGCCCGATGGTTGGAACGTCTCGCAGAGAAAGTATTTTCATCACTGCACGTACCGCCCACTCTGGGCAAGATTGTATTTTGGCCCGTGCTGGTGATTGCGTTTTTGGCTTTGGGATATCTGGCGTTGCGGATGCTGGAAGGCCGTGCCATCGCAGTCGCTCCGATAGCCGAAACGAAACCTGTGACGGAAGAAGCGCGCTTCTGGTTAAAGGAGGCGCTTGCGGCCGCCGAGCGTGGAAATTACCGCGAAGCGGTGCATTGCGGTTACTGGGCGGCAATCACGCAACTGGAAGATCGTCGACTACTTTCGCAGGATCGAACGCGGACACCGCGGGAATATCTGCACATGCTGGACGCCCATCCTGTGGAACGCGGGATTTTGCGGGAGCAAACAACACGGCTCGAACGGATCTGGTATGCATGCCGGGAAGCGACGGCGGCAGACTGGTCGAATGCGCGTCTGGAATTGGAGAAGATGGGTTGCATCTAGGGCTTGAAAGAAGTGAACGAAAGCTGGTGCTCGGCGCGGGGGTGCTGCTGGTCATTCTCGTGGTGGTCTCTGTGCTTGTTTCGCCGCCCGAAAACGCGAATGGGACGGGTGGAGCATCCAGCTATTCGGCGGAATGGAGCGGCACGAAAGCGGGATATTTGTTTTTGCAAGGGATGGGGTACCGCGTGGAACGATGGGAAAGCCAGCCGCAGGAATTGCCGGATAAGGCCGCAGAGGAAGGCGCAGTTTTGATTTTGGCGGAGCCTTCGCAAAAACCAACTGAAGGGGACAAGCGGACGATTCGGATGTTCCTGCAACGAGGAGGAACGGTTCTGGCAACAGGAGCAAAGGTGGCAGAATTCCTACCGGACGCCCAGAAATTCGAAGAGGGAGAGAAGTTCGCAGCCTACGAAACGTTCCATCCCGTGGAAGTCTCCCCACTCGTTCGCGATGCACAAGAGATACGAATGAACCCGCCCGAGAAGTGGAGGCCATCGGGAAAATCCGAAATGATCGTGTATGGAAATCAAACGACCGCGGCGGTGGTAACAATATCCGTTGGCAAAGGACAGGTGATTTGGTGGGCGGACAGCTATCCGATGACGAATGGCGGACTGCGTGATGCAAACAATGCTCAATTTTTTCTGAATTCGGTGGGAGAACCGGACGGACGCCAGATCTACTGGGACGAATATTTTCACGGGGTGGAGAGTTCGTTCTGGTCCTATCTTGCAAAAACGCCCGCGCCCTGGGGCCTGGTGCAAATCGGGATTGTGTTTCTCGCCGTTGTACTGACGTTTTCGCGGAGGACGGGGCCGGTCAGGGCCCCTCAAAATACGTCGAAATTGCCACCGCTGGAATTTGTGGAAACTCTTGGCGACCTCTACCAGGAAGCGCACGCGGGAACGACAGCCGTGCGAATCATGTACGAGCGAATGCGATTTCAATTGTTGCGGACGCTGGGATTGCCGGGCACTGCCAGCTCGAAGGAATTGGCGCAGAGCGCGAGCGAAGCGTTGCGATGGAATCGCTCAGAGATTGCGGCGGTGCTGGAAAAAAGTGAGCAGGCAAAACGCGGACATGCAATGGAAGAAAAAGAGTGCCTGACGCTGGTAAAACAACTTTATTGGTATAGCCAGAAACTTGAGCCGGGGAAAATGCCGGCGGAAGAAAGGTCCCGGGGATGAGTCACGCAACGGAAGTGGCGGAACACGTACGGAACGAAATGTCGAAGGTGATTGTAGGGCAACGGCAAGCGCAAGACCATCTGTTGCTCGTCTCGCTTGCCGGGGGACACGCGCTCATTGAGGGAGTGCCAGGGCTGGCCAAAACCCTGGCAGTGAAAGCGCTGGCACAAATATTTCAGCTACATTTTCAACGTGTTCAATGCACGCCGGACCTGATGCCCGCTGACGTGCTTGGGGCGAACGTATTTAATTTGTCGACAAGCAGCTTTTCTTTGCGGCGTGGCCCCATCTTCACGGACCTGCTGCTTGTGGACGAAATCAACCGCACGCCGCCGCGCACGCAATCCGCGCTACTGGAAGCGATGGAAGAACGCCAGGTCACGATTGACGGAACGAGTCATGCGCTCTCGGGATTTTTTTCTGTGTTTGCGACACAGAACCCCGTGGAATTTGAGGGTACGTATCCATTACCTGAAGCACAGCTCGACCGCTTCCTCATGAAAATTGGAATCGGCTATCCGAAAGCGGACGAGGAAGTCCAAATTTTGAAGAACATTCAAGAAGGTTTCGATCCGAGGGAATTGCAGAATGCGGGGCTCGTGCCATTGCCCTCCGATTCGCTGCAGAAAGCGCGCGCAGAAGTGAGCGCAGTTCGCGTAGAACCTAAGCTTTTTCAGTACATCGTGGCGCTGACGGCGAGGACGCGGAACTGGCCGGCAGTCAGTTTGGGAGCGAGCCCTCGTGCGGCAATCAGTTTGATGCAGGTCGCGAAGGGAGTGGCGTCAATCGAAGGACGGGACTTCCTGATTCCGGATGACATCAAGTTTGCGGCGCCAGCAGTGCTGCGGCACCGGCTTGTGTTGAAACCCGAAGCCGACCTGGAAGGAATGACAGCGGATCAGGTAGTACGTGAAGTAGTGGCAGTGGTTGAAGTTCCTAAATGAACAATCCGGCCAATCTCGTACCGAAGACGGTGTCCGCTCGCGGAAAAAGCAGGGGGCGATTCCCTTTCGCGTTCGGCAGAATGTTTTTTCTTTTGCTGCTCATAGGATTGGTGTGGCTCGGGCCGGGCTGGGCAGACCACCGCTTTTTCTTTGCAATGTTTGCATGGGATATTGCAGTATTTGCAATCTGGGGCTGGGATCTGGCGAAACGAATCCCAACGCCGGAGCAGATTGTCGTCACGCGCGCGTGGAGTTCTCCGCCGCAACTCACCGTTGCTTCAAGAGTGCGAATTGAACTTACCAATGGCGGACCGCGCAGTATGGCTGCATGGCTAGTGGACGATGCGCCGCGAGAGCTGCGGGGCGAAGTTCCTGAAGTTTCCATCGAGGTTGAAGCGCAGAAAAAAGCACACAATGAATATGACATTTTGCCCGCGGAGCGCGGCGACGCGAAGTTTGGAAGCGTTACTGTGCGATGCCAGAGCGCATGGCGAATTGCCGAACGACGATTCGAAGCAGCGCTACCGCAAGGTGTGCGTATCTATCCCAACCTCGACGAAGCAAAACGAGACACCCTATTTCTGATCCGGAGCAAACAAGTTGCCCTGGAAAAGCGACATAAACAGCAGCGCGGGCAAGGGCGTGAATTTGAAAGCCTGCGCGACTACCGCGAAGGCGACGAGTGGAGGGATATTTCGTGGACTGCAACAGCGCGGCGCGGAAAATTGATCAGCAAAGTGCATCAGGTGGAGCGAAGCCAGACGGTTTGGCTTGTGTTAGACACGGGGAGACTGCTGCGCGCGCGAACACGAGCCCTTACAAAGCTTGATTACGCGGTGGGCGCAGCCCTTTCCATAGCGCAAGTCGCGCTATATTCTGGCGACCAAGTCGCGATGATGGCATACGGCCGCAAGGTGAAGCATCGCGTACCGCCCGGGCGAGGCAGTGGGCACGTTCGCGCACTGCTTGAAACGCTGGCAGAAGTTCGCAACGAAGAATCGGAAGCAGATCATATTCGCGCGGCGGAAATGCTGCTCACGGTGCAGAAGCGCCGCAGCCTGGTTATCTGGCTGACGGACTTGAGCGAAACGTCAGCAATTCCGGACGTAATTGAAAGCGCTTCTCGAATCGCAACGCGGCACATGGTTCTCTTCACGGTAATCAGCCAGCCAGAGTTGCGGGAATTGCTACAAATAAAGCCGGAAGGCGCGAAGGATATGTACCGGTTTGCGGCGGCTCAGGAAGTGGTTCATCGCAGAGATTATCTGCTGCGTACCTTGCGGCAGCATGGCGCTTTGACGCTGGAGGTCGAACCAGCCAAGCTGGCGACGTCCGTAGTGAATCACTACCTGACAACGAAAGAGCGCGGGCTTATTTAGCGACGATAGTATTCAAGCTAGCGCGAGTTGAAGAGACCGCAGGTTTCGGCGGTCTTTTGCTGAGATAAAGGACAAGAAGTATGCCAAGTACGGCAGCAAGCGAGAACTTGAGCACGGGTGAGACGGGGCTCGGCGAGATAAAACCCTCCACCAGACCAGCGACAATCAGCATAGGAACAGTGCCCAGAATCAAGCGAACACTACGCGAGCCGGCGAGAACAAGCGAAAGCCGGCGCGGCAATTGCCCAGGAAAGAGCAACCCGCGTGCAATTCCGATTCCAGCGCCGCCCGAAATGAAGATTGCAGGGAGTTCGAGGGATCCATGAGCGGCAACGAAACTCCAAAGCGACAAGCTCATGCCCTCGCGCCAGCAAGCCGCGCCGATGATGCCGATGAGCAGACCGTTCAAAAGCATCATGTAGATGGTGCCAATTCCTGCGGTAATACCGAGGGCGAACGTGGCGAAACAAACGGAAATATTGTTTGTGAGAATCGCGCTTGAGGCAGCCGGCTTGACGGAGACGATCGAATCTGTCCACATCTTGTGTTGTTCGATGGTGTCCATCATTTGTGGGCCGAGGAAGTGGCGGAGGAAGCTGGCATCGGCGATGCTGAGCAGCACGCCCACGGCGGCCGCCGCCAGAAAAATCGTGAAGGCCGCAAACGTATCCGAGAAAGTTTCGCGAAATACCGCGGGATACACGTTCCAGTAGAAATTCCAGATTCCCCTGGTAGAGGCCTTGCGACCCATGTAAATGAGGTTGTGAGCTCGCCCCAGAATGCGATTGAGATAGGTCGCCAGCTGCGTGCTGGCAGGGTCTTCGCGCACCGTGGAAAGGTCGGAAGCAACCTGTCGATAGAGAAGAGCAAGCTCTTGAAGTTCTTCCGGGCGCAACGCAGAAATGCTACGCTGCCTGCTGGCTTCCACGAGATATTCCAGGCGTTTCCAGTGCGCTTTTCTTTTTTCCAGCCAGCGAGAGGAGATCATGGATTCCCTTCCGGACAAGCTTATCATCGAGACTGCGGAACAGAGTTCCCTTGATTTTCCGCTGGCAGGAATCGGCAGCCGGTTCCTGGCGACGCTCGTGGATTCGGCGATTCAGTTCGTCGCAGTCTTCTTCCTTTGGATACTGGCTCTTGTGATTCTTCCCGGGCTCGCGCTTTTTGGCTCGAGGGCCTGGGTTTGGGTCGTAGCTTTCTTGATTCTGGCGGTGTTTCTCGTCAATCTTGGCTACTTTGCGTTGTTTGAGATTCTCTGGAATGGGCAAACACCGGGGAAAAGATACACCAAGCTGCGAGTCATGAAGGACGACGGACGCCCTATCAGTGCGTACGACGCTGTGGCACGAAATCTTCTGCGAATCGTGGATCAGATGCCCGGGCTGTACGCAGTGGGAGTGGCGAGCGCATTCTTCAGCAAACAGAACAAGCGGCTCGGCGACTACGTGGCGGGAACGGTGGTAGTGCGCGAAGAGGCGGTTACAGAAGAAAAGCCATTTCTGGAAACGCAGCGCGATGCGACCGCGGCCGCATACGATACAAGCCAGCTCACCCTGGACGAAGTACGCTTGATGGAAACTTTTTTCAGCAGGCGGGACAACCTTGAGCCTGGCGTGCGTACGACAATGGCCTGGCAGATCGCACGGCGCATCGGCGCAAAGTTCGGCGTGACCGTAAATGGATGGCCGGCCACCGAGAATTTTCTCGAAGCCGTTCATAAGGAATATCGCGCGACTGGCCGATACAGCGGGAAGTAGCGCAAAGTAGAGCACCCGTATTCAACGAGAAAGAGGGCGCCCCGAGATCCGGAGCGCCCTTCAGAAGAGCGAGTGCAGCGCACTATCTGCCGTTGACGGGCTTTGCCGGGCGTGCCGCGGCGGCGGAAGCTGCTGCAGCGTGAGTGTTGGGTTTTTCGTTGTGAAGGACGCCGTTTGCTCCGTTCGGTGCGCTGGGAGCGGCGTTAGAGTTTGGGCCTGGGATTTCGAGTTTTTTGCGCAGGGCGTTTTCGAGTTTTTCGCGGATATCGGTATTTTCTTTCAGGAAGACACGCGCGTTGTCGCGGCCCTGGCCCATGCGTTCGCCGCCAAAGCTGATCCAGGTGCCGGATTTTTCGAGAATGCCCTTGTCCACGCCGAGATCGACGAGATCGCCTTCGCGCGAGATGCCTTCGCCGTAGAGGATGTCGAATTCGGCTTCGCGGAATGGCGCGGCGACTTTGTTCTTGACGATTTTGGCGCGGGTGCGCGAGCCGACGACTCTGTCGCCGTCTTTAATCGCCTGGATGCGGCGAATGTCGACGCGCATGGATGCGTAGAACTTGAGCGCGCGGCCGCCGGTGGTGGTTTCCGGATTGCCGAACATGACGCCGATTTTTTCGCGGATCTGGTTGATGAAGATGAGGCAGGTGCGGGACTTTGAGACGATCGCGGTGAGTTTGCGCAACGCCTGTGACATGAGGCGCGCTTGCAAGCCCATGGAGGGGTCGCCCATGTCACCTTCGAGTTCGGCCTTGGGAACGAGAGCGGCGACGGAGTCAATGACAACAACGTCCACGCCGCCGGAGCGGATCAGGGTTTCGGCGATTTCGAGTGCCTGTTCGCCGTGGTCGGGCTGAGAGACGAGAAGATTGTCCACATCCACGCCGAGCTTGCGCGCATAGACCGGATCGAGCGCGTGTTCGGCGTCGATGAACGCCGCCTGACCGCCGAGTTTTTGCGCTTCGGCGATGACTTGCAGCGTGAGGGTGGTTTTACCGCCGGATTCCGGGCCGTAAATTTCGATTACGCGCCCGCGGGGGAACCCGCCGACACCGAGCGCGGCGTCAATCGAAAGGCAGCCGGACGGGATGACGCTGACCGGCACAAGAACGTCCTTGCTGCCGAGCCGCATGATGCTGCCCTTGCCGTACGACTTTTCGATTTGGGAAATTGCCGCTTCCAGGAGTTTTACTTTTTCGTCTGCCATGTCATACCTCGGTAAAGGAAAGTTGGGAAATTCGTCAGGGGCCGGACCGCACTACCAGGGACATAGCGGAAGAGGGACTTTATCATTTGTTATACCTCCGCGCCAGGTCTTTCTGGGTGTTGCAATGCCGGGCTAAAGCCCGGCGCTACATGGACCTGGTAGCCAAGCATCCTAGGTTGAGGTCCTTCGGGCATCTTCGTGGATGCCCTCAGGATGACAATCTGAGGTGACCACGGCTACCAGCGCTGACAACGGTGCTCGGCCAAATGCTCCTTCAAGCGGGCGATGGCCATGGCCATTCGGTCCGCCAGTTGCCGTTCCTCGAAGGGCAAGAGTTTGCGAAGCCGGATCAGGTTTCGCATTCTGTCGCGCGCCTCCTGGAATTCGCTTTCGAGCCTAGCATGTTCCGGACAGCTTATAGCCAGGGTCGAAGGGGAGCACATCGGGCACCTGTTGAAAACGCCGAGGAGGAAGTTAGCAGAGAGGCGAAGAAAAGGCAAACATTATTTTCGCCTATTGTTCGCCTTTCGGCTAAGTTGGATGGGCGAACGTTCTTATCAGTATTTTCCGCGTCCTTCAGACACGATTTCGGTACCCGTGATTTTCATCTTCCGCCTGCCAAAGATCTTCCGACTCAAAGCCGCGAAGTCTGGATACGACGCGTTCGCATGAGAAGCCGAATGCTTTTTCTTCGCTGGCTTCTGCTTTTTTTCCATAAGCAAGGCCCCCGCCAGATTGCAAATGTGCGCGATGAACAGTGGCTAGGAGCCGCGATTCAATCCAGATCAACGCTCTTCTCTGCTGCGTTTCAACGCGGATATGACTCCAGTCAATTCTTGGTGGGATAACCATAAAAACCTTTGCCGGACTTGCGGCCGAGCCAGCCGGCGGCGACGTATTTTTTGAGGAGGGGGCAGGCGCGGTATTTGGGATCGCCAAGGCCGTCGAGGAGGACGTGCATAATGTCCACGCAAACATCGAGGCCGATGAAGTCGGCGAGTTCGAGCGGGCCCATCGGATGGTTCATACCAAGTTTCATGACGGCGTCAACGGCTCCGGGAGTGGCGACACCTTCCATGACGCAATACGCGGCTTCGTTGATGAGCGGCATGAGCACGCGGTTGGAAACGAAGCCGGGGGCGTCGTTGACGGCGACGGGAGTTTTGCCGAGCTTTTTGGCAAGCTCCATCGTTAGGTTGAAAGCTTCATCGTTCGTTTGCAGGGCTCGAATGACTTCTACAAGTTGCATGACGGGCACGGGATTCATGAAGTGCATGCCGACGAAGCGTTCCGGGCGTTTGGTCAAAGCAGCAAGGGCGGTGATGGCGATCGAAGACGTGTTGGAAGCAATCACAACGCTTTCGCGGAGAATCCGGTCCGCTTCGGAGAGAACGGCGCGCTTGATTTCGATTTTTTCAGGCACGGCTTCCACGACGAAATCGGCGACGGCAATCGCAGACATGTCCAGCACGGGATGAATGCGAGCGAATGTGCTTCCCTTCCTTGCTTCGTCGAGTTTTCCCTTTTTCACTTCGCGGTCTAGATTCTTGCCGATGGTGTCCATGGCGCGATCCAGATGCTTGCGCTCCACGTCGCGCAGAATCACTTGGAAGCTGGCGCGCGCAAAAACGTGAGCGATACCATTGCCCATGGTTCCGGCTCCGAGCACGGCGACGGTTCGAATCTGGTCTATGGAAGTATTCGCCAAAGAAGGCCTCAATGCGTCTGGAAGTGTTTAACTCTACGGGGTGACAGAATGCACTGCATGGAATGCGAGGTCAAGAAGCGGTCGGCGGTCCGGAGCGAATTCGCGCCGAGATTGGCAGTCGTTGTTCGCCTTTGCGGACGCTGTAGCGTTCAACGTAATACCAAACACAAGTAAGCGGAATCAGCGCCATGACGCAATAGCGTAAGGGCTTAACTTCATAGCGCAAGGCCTGATAAACCATCCAAAACGACCCAATCACGGAGATTGCTTCCATTACGGTTACGGTGAACAAAATCACGAATACCGGCAAATTCGAATTGGATGCATTGCTGATACGAAAAAATCTGTCAAACACAAACCAGTAGGCGGCTGGAAGCAGCCAAGCAAGGAAATAGCTGGTCGGTGGTTCGTCATGCAGTAGCGCGGCCTCCACATTCCCAGCGGCGGCTTGCGCCGAAATCCCGCGGTCAATTTCTCCCACTACCTGCCGTGCTGCGTTCTCGTCCTTGGGGAGAACTTGGATTTTGTAGCCGCCATTTTCCATTGCAATTCGACGAAATGGGATATCAATCCCATCCAGACTGGCTTCCAAGAATTCCAGTTGCCGCAAATCAGAGGAGGATAAGATTGGCACAATTGCTTCCAGTGGCGCAGCCGAATTCGCGGAGTGAGCCAAAGACGTACTCTCATCAAACGGTTTGGGATAGGCGCCGACAGGCGGCAGCGAAATCGGAGGGAGGTTTTTCCCGGCAACCGATTCCAAGATCTTCCTCGCCGCTGCGAGATCGCGGCTGAAGACCCCGAGGACGAATGAGAATGTCTTCACCTGTTTCAGGTGATAGCGGTCTGCAGGATCTCGCAGGAGGACTTCTACACGAGGCGTCGCTACAGCAATTGCAGCCCGGTCGAGTTCTCCGCAAATAACCTCCAAAAAAGGCAAACTCTCGCCATTCCACAACAAGGCCATGAAATTCGGATCGGATTCATCTTTCGGAATTGCGTCTACGAGGGGAATGCTGCAATCGGAACAACGCGCGATGCCTGCTCGATACTCTGCTTTGCAGAAAGGGCAGAACATGAGCGGAGTTTACTACGCTGAGAAGGTCGAGGGAAGCTACTCCTGCGGAGTGGATTCGACGATTTCACGGATGATTTCGACGGCGCGGGTTTGTTCCGCTGGCAAGACGTAGACGTGCATGGCCCCATCTCGGGTATCGCGCCGGGCGTGGAGGTCGTTTTCGTTGAGCGCACCAAGGATTGCAGAACCGATGTATTCGTCGTCGCCGGACCATACGAGGACGTTTGCGTCTTGTTCGAACCAATCCGAAGAATCACCAGGCGCTTGGGGCCCAGGGATGTTCTCTTCGGGAGACAAAATTTCCGGCAGCTTTCTAATTCTGGTTGTTGACTCGGGAATAAGCCGAGGCGTTGCAAGCGTGTCGGCAGCGCCAGACTCATCCGAATCCGAAGAGAAGGCATCACGTATGACATTTTCCGCGTCTTCAAATCGCGAAGCGGGGACGCCGACCTGGAACGTGGGGTAGTTCGCAAGATTGAAGAGATGGTCCTTGCGGTAAACGGTCTTGTGCGGTATTCCGGCTTCCTCGAGGACGCCGCACAATTCTGCATGGATGCGCGGATCGTCACCCTGCCAAAATGCGCAGAAGGGGTCTTTGTTGGGGTCGCCCGGTTCGGAGGTATCTTGCTGGTCTTCCTTGTGAGGACGCTCGCGGACAAGTAGAACATGGCAGTCGGAGCAAGAGGAATAGCCTTCGCGGTATTCGGCGCGGCATTGGGGGCAATAGAGCATGGAACTGGAGTTTAGACGAAACTCCGGCGCAATCCAAAGGCAAGATGCTGGGCTAAAACCCAGCGCTACATAGACTTACGACGAATGCGTCTTTTTGGCACGCATCGGCGTATCCCCTGTAGAATGAGCGCGACCTTTACAACACCCTGGGCGGCACGCCTCACGACGGGGCTCCGCTTTTCCAGCCTGATGACGGATGACACCAAGTCCATCGCACGCGGCCTGAAGCAACGCGACCCGGAGCTGCTCGATCTGCTGATCGAGCAGTACCAACTGCGGTTGTTTCGCTACTTGTTGCACCTGACGGGAAGCCGCGAACGCGCCGAGGATTTTTTTCAGGAAACCTGGGTGCGCGTGCTGGAGCGCGGCGGGCAATACGACGGCAAGTGGAAATTCGAAGCGTGGCTGTTCACGATTGCGCGAAATCTTGTGCTCGATTGGCACCGGCGCAAGAAGCCGCAGAGCCTGGAAGCGCTCGCGGATCCGGAGAGCGAAACGACCTTCGACGTAAAGGACGAAAAAGGAATCACGCCGCTCGAATCCTATCTGAATGAGGAACAGCGCGAAGGGATTCATGCTTCGCTGACAAGAATTCCGGCTGTCTACCGCGAAGTGCTGGTCCTGCGCTTTCAGGAAGAGATGCGACTGGACGAGATTGCGGGGGTATTGAGCACGCCGATCTCGACCGTAAAGTCACGCCTCTATCGCGGACTCGAAGCTCTGCGCACAACAATGCAAGGAGGAGCGGCATGAACGGCAAACTGCACGAACGCGCACAACAATTGATGGCCAAGCGGCGTATCGAAAGCGTTTCCGACGAGGAGCAGGTGTGGCTCGCCGCGCATCTCGCCGAATGTGAAGCGTGTACCGCGCTTGACGCGCAAACGCAAAGCGCGCTTTCCGCTTTCCGCGCAATGAACATCGAGCTGCCGAGAAATCTTGCGGAGCGCACGCAACTGCGAGTGCGGCTCCGCGCGGAAGAATTGCCGGCGCGTAATCCCGGACGCTTCTTTCTTTGGGCCATTGCCGGAGTTTCCTGGTTGCTTGGCTTGGCTAGCGCCCCTCTTGTCTGGCGCGGGTTCGAATGGGCGGGCGGCCAACTGGGCTTGCCCAGGATCGTCTGGCAAGCAGGGGTCGTGTTGTGGTGGCTGGTGCCGGGAATCGTGGCGACGGGAACGATTTTGCTGCAGAAGTGGGCGCGCACGAACGTTACCGAGTGATTGAGCGCAGAGGGACAGAAAGAGGAAAAGAAATGGGCACACCGGGACCGAGCATCGGACAAAGTTTTGGCGATTCGTGGAATGAACGCATGCGGCTGATTCGTCTGCGCCGGAAAAAGGAAGCGTTCCGCTTTTCGGACGAATTCCGCATCATTCCGAAATGGCTCAAGGTACTCTGCCTGGTTTTGTACGTCATTGCGATTGCGATTGGCGCGAGCGTGATGGTTTACGCGCCAGACGCGCGGCCGGCCGACATGCAGAACGAGATGGGACTATCGGTGCTGGCAATCTCGGGCATCATCACTTTGGCGTCGATTTTTTTCGCAGGCGGCATCCTTCTGCTGGGCTACGTGAATCGCGATGCGAAACGCCGCGGGATGAATTCCGCGCTGTGGACGTGGTTTGTGCTGCTGATGCTCCCGACTTCGGTCGGCATCATTGGGATGATCATTTATCTGCTGGTGCGCGAGCCTTTGGCTTATCCGTGTCCGCGATGCAGCAATCCCGTCGGGGCACGATTCAACTTTTGCCCGAACTGCAAGTGTGACCTTTATCCCTCCTGCCCGAATTGCAAGAGGGAGATTGCGGAGACGGACAAGTTTTGCCCCTATTGCGCGACGGAGTTGCGGCCGGCATCCGGGGAATCGACTACTGCACAAGCGTGAGCCACGCGGCAAGAGTTGCGAATTTTTCGTCCTGGGTCCAGGGCGGACCGAGCGATTTGCCCAGGTCCGCGACCTTGCGAGTCAGGTACTCGGGCCTTTTTTTGAGGCGTTTTGCGGCCTCGGCGAGCAAATCGCGTTCTTTGATGGCAGTGAGCGATAGTTTGGCGCGAGCGCAGGAATGCCGGATCGATTCGCGAAACAGTTTCCCATCCGCGGTGTGAATCAACGCGTGTGAAGCGAGAATCTTCTCGAATTCCGGCAGCGTGCGCCCGGAAGCCAGCAACAGAGCGCATCCGGCGATTTTGTAGTTGGGCACGCTCAACTCTTTTTGCACGGCGCGGATTCCCGCCAATGCGAGCTCGCGCGATTCTTTTTCCACACCGCGGACAAATTCGGCGGCTTCGACAGGTGGTATTTTTTCCGCGGTGTGATATGGCTGGCGGAAGGTATAGCTGAACGTTTTGACGAGGAGAAGTTTGCGGCGCACCAGAACGACCGGTTCGCCCTTCTCGAGCGAAACCGCCACCATTGCGGCCCAGCCGGAGTGAACGCGAAAGCCGAATGTCGCCTTTTGCAAGACTGCGCCTCTTGCGAAGAGATGTGCCGATCTGAAGATCGGCCACTACATGGGGGATTCAGAAACGTTCGATGGCGAGGGCGACCGCGTTGCCGCCGCCGAGGCAGAGAGCTGCGATGCCGCGCTTCAGGTTGCGGCGCTGCAATTCGTAGAGCAGGGTGACGAGTATGCGCGCGCCGCTTGCGCCGATGGGATGTCCGATCGCCACGGCACCACCATTTACGTTTACCTTTTCTGGATTTAGTTTCAGTTGGCGCGTGACAGCGATAGCGGCTACAGCAAATGCCTCATTGAGTTCAACGAGATCGACATCTTTATCGCGATCCCAGCCGGCTTTCTTCAGCAATTTTTCGACGGCGTCCACCGGCGCCATCATGACCCATTTTGGTTCGACGCCGCTGACGGCCTGGGCGACGATGCGTGCAATGGGCTGCCTGCCGAGATTTTGCGCGACGCGTTCACTGGTGACGATCAGCGCGGCTGCTCCATCGTTTGTGCCGGGCGCGTTGCCAGCCGTCACCGTGCCGTCTTTTTTGAACGCGGGCTTCAGTTTGGCGAGCGCTTCCATGGAAGTATCTTCGCGCGGCGATTCGTCGTATTTAATGACTAGCGGGTCGCCTTTTTTCTGCGGCACTTCGATGGGCAGGATTTGCGATTCAAAAAAGCAGGATTTACGGGCGTTCACCGCTTTCTTGTGCGATTCAACGGAAAAACGATCCTGCTCTTCGCGGCCGATGCCATATTTTTCCGCAACCAGCTCGCCGGTGAGCCCCATGTGAAAATCTTCGTAGGCGTCCCACAAGCCGTCGTGAATCATCGAGTCCAGGAGTTTTCCGTCGCCGAGACGGTAGCCAGTTCGCGCGCCTGGAAGCAGGTATGGGCAGTTGGACATGGATTCCATGCCACCAGCGGCCACAATCTCCGATTCGCCCGTTTGCACAGCTTGCGCAGCGAGAGCAACTGCTTTTAGTCCGGAACCGCAGACCTTATTTATGGTCATCGCGGCAACGCGCGGATCGCAGCCGCCTTTCAGCGCCGCCTGCCTGGCGGGATTCTGCCCCAACCCCGCTTGCACGACGTTTCCGAGAATCGCTTCGTCAATTTGTTTTGGATCAATGCCAGCGCGTCGCGCCGCTTCTGCGACCACCTTGCCGCCAAGTTCAGGCGCGGAGAATGCGGCGAGGCCGCCCTGAAATTTTCCAACGGGCGTGCGAACCGCAGAAAGAATGACTGGGGTTTCCATAAGTGCCTCCGGCAGGGCGAAACACCATTATAGCGAGTTGTGGAATTCGCCGCTGCGCTGGCCCTGCCGGATTCGAGCAGTCCTACGATTCGTCCGCAGAAGGGCCGTAGAGTCCAGGCACGGGAACATTGAGCAACCGCAGGTATACCGTCAACTGCCCACGGTGATGATAAAGATGGTTCAAACACATGCCGCGCAAGCAGGCAAGCCTTGACATCGTGAAAATCTCCTGTCCGCCCGCAAGCAGCTTCCAGCTCAGCATGATGTCCGCGTCGCTGACTCCATCCAGCGACGCACGGGCGCCCGCAGCGCATTTATCAAACGCCGCCAGCAACTCTTTCTGATTCGTTATTTTTGGCGGCTGGTAAGAGGGGCCGTTCACAGGGGCATAGTCCAGCTCGCGCGTGGTGAGTGTCATCGTAATCCACTCCGGCACCGTGCCAACGTGAGCTGCAAGCCAGCCAAGAGTGCCGGACTTCTCATGCGGCTTCCAATTCCATTTGTCGTCAGGCACCCGTTCGAGAGCTTTCCGCGTGTTCTGCATCTCGCTATCGAATTCGCCCAGCATTGATTCACCGATCTTCATGATTTCCTCCCCAAGATTGCCACTCGCGGAACCGCAGCATCATAGGCGAATAAAAAGCGAATAGTCAAGATGTTTTGGAAACAGGATACAATCAGCGCCTATGGCACACGAACGCACCGATTCTTACCTCAAAGACTCCATCGGAGTCTTGCGCTACTACAAAAACCTTGCCGAACGGGCCATGGCGCAATGCAGCGATTCAGCGTTGTTTGAAACGCTCGACGCGGAATCCAACTCCGTCGCGATCGTCGTAAAACATATGGCCGGAAACATGCGGTCGCGGTGGACGGATTTCCTGACCACCGACGGCGAGAAACCGGATCGCAACCGCGATACCGAATTTGAAGCGCCCGCGACCACGCGGGCAGAGCTACTGAGGCAGTGGAACGCGGGATGGGACATCGTTTTCGCGGCGCTTGAACCGCTCGCGGACGCCGATCTTACAAAGACCGTCTACATTCGTGGCGAGGCGCACTCCGTGATGCAAGCCATCAACAGGCAAATCGCGCACTACCCCTATCACGTTGGCCAAATCGTATTCCTCGCAAAACATTTCGGCTCCGACTCCTGGGAATCGCTCACTGTTCCGCGGAATCAATCGGCCGCGTTCAATGCCGATGTGGCCGCCGGAAAAAAATCGCAGAGATAAATTGACCGAGCAACTCGAGCGGAATTTCCTCCAAGCCGCAATTCGCGTTACCCTGCTGAAGTGACTCAGAACCTCACACTGTTCGATATGGAGCCGTTGCCACGCGGTTCTTCGTTGAACATGAATCCTGCGCAGCAGCGCGCGATTGAACATCACGAGGGGCCGCTGCTCGTCATCGCCGGGGCCGGCACGGGCAAGACGCGCGTCATCACGGAGCGTATTCGGCATCTGCTCGAAACCGATTCTTCGCTGAGCGGCGAAAATATTCTCGGGCTCACGTTCACGAACAAGGCCGCAGGGGAAATGAAAGCGCGGGTCGTCAAAGCCACGGGAGAACGCGGAAAGGAGGTAACGCTAAACACGTTCCATGCGTTTTGTGAATCGCTGATTGCCAATATCGCGCCGGAACGGCTAATGCTGGATCAAGTCGACCACTGGATCCTCTTGCGCCGCCACATGGCGCGGCTCAAGCTCGACAAATACCGGCGCCTCGCTGAGCCTGGCCAATTCTTGAGCGATTTCGTGGAGTTTTTTTCGCGTTGCCAGGATGAACTTGTCAGTTGGCAAGACTACCAGCGCTTTGCAGAGGGCCTTGCGGAACAACTCGCCAGCGAGCGCGCGATTCTCGACGAGGAAACATACAGAGAGCGGCTGGAGGAAGTGGAAAAGCATCTGGAAATTGCGCGCGCCTATCGCGCCAGCGAGGAAATTCTGCGCGAGAAAAAGCGCGTCTCGTTCGGCTCGCTCATCACGGGCGCAGTCGAACTGCTGGAAACCGATGCCGCGCTTCGAAGCGCGCTTCAGGAGAAGTTCCGCTACATCCTTGTGGACGAATTTCAAGACACCAACATCGCGCAGCTCCGTTTGCTGGAGCTTCTTGCAGGCGAACGCAAGAACATTTTCGCGGTCGGGGACAACGATCAGGCGATCTATCGTTTTCGCGGCGCATCGTTTGGCAGCTTCCAGCTTTTCCTCCAGCGGTTTGCGGGATGGGATCCTGGTGAAGATTCGGCGCGTTTCAGGGTTTCACTCACGGAAAATTACCGCTCGACGCCGAATATTCTTCGCGTTGCCACGCAGGTGATCGCACAGAACACCGTGAGCGCGGACTTTCCCAAGAAATCTCTAAACGCAAACCGCAAAGAAGGCGAAAAGATCCGCATCATCGAACTGGAGACGGAAGAGGCCGAAGCCTCATGGGTGGCTTCGGAACTGGAGCGGAGCCACTCTGCAGGACGCAAGTGGCGCGATTTCGCCGTGCTCTATCGCCAGCACGCTCACCGCGATCACCTGGTCTCTGAATTGGCGCGCCGTAAGATCCCCTTCGTCATCTCGAGGCTTTCGATCCTCGATCATCCGCTGGTGAAAGACGTCATCGCGTATCTACGCCTCATCGCCACGCCTTCCGACAACATCGCATCCGCTCGCGTTCTGGCGGCTCCCGCCTGGCATCTGCAAGCAGCGGACATCGTTCGACTGGCCGAGCGCGCAAAAAAAGACAGGAGACCGATCTACGATTTGCTCCAGCTTCCGCAGGGCCAGCTTCCGTTCGATCCATCGCCGGGCGCGATCAAAGAGCTGCTCGATTTTCTTGCAAGCCAGCGCAAGGCCGCCAGGCGCCGCACGGCGCGCGAAATTCTGGCCGATCTTCTCGAGTGGCTCGAAGTTCCGCAGCGTGCCTCCGAGCAGGACCGCAAATACGTCAATCGCCTCTCTGAATTCGCCAAGTCCTGGGAACCGAAAAGCGAAACGCGCGGGCTCGCTGAATTTGTCGAGTATCTCGACTACTATTCGCAAGCAGGAGGGGCTATCTGCCTCGAAGATGACGCGCCTGGCGACGCAGTCCAACTAATGACTGTGCATAGCGCGAAAGGTCTGGAATTTCCTCAAGTTTTTCTCTTGCGCGTCAATTCAAAAAAATTCCCAGCCAATGAGCGCCCGCGCACTTTTGAGTTTCCCGCGGCTTTGATGAAAGAAGGCGAACCGGCCGAGCAGTTTCACATTCAGGAAGAGCGCCGCCTCTTTTACGTCGCACTCACGCGTGCGCAAGAGCGCCTGACCGTGACAACGCTGGCCGAGAAAAAAGGCAAAGTTCCTCTCTTCATTGAAGACATGCTTCTGGATCCCTCCGCAAAACGCCGCGACATTCGCCAACTGGCGCCAAGAGTTTCGCCGCAGCACGAATCTTCCCACTCAAATGAAAATTCCGAAGGGCAACTGTTCCCCGCTTCGGCGGCTCCGGCAAAGATCTTCTCCCGCATTGCCGACTGGGCCGAAACATTCCATCCGCCTTCGCCCGAACCGCTTTCGCTCAGTCCGAGCGCGGTCAGCGGATACCGCAGTTGCCCGCAACAATATTTGTTCAGCCATTTATGGTCCCTCCGCGAAGGCCCGCAAGCGGCGATGACCTTCGGCGCCGTCATGCATAACACCATCCGGCGATTCGTGGACCAACTGCGCAAAGGAACGCGGCTTCCTTGGGACGATCTGGCGCGAATCTACGAAGCGGAATGGAAATCGGGCAGCTTTGAAGATGATTACCAGGAAGAGGGTTACAAAAAGGACGGGCTTGAACAGCTTCGCGCTTTCCACGCATCCATTCCGGAAAATCCCCCACAAGTCCTCGAGCAGGAAAAAGCGTTCGAACTGCCAGTCGAAAACGATGTCATCCTGACGGGCCGAATTGACCAGATCAATTCCATCGGCGGGAGCAAGAAGGAAGTGGAAATCATCGACTACAAGACGGGTAAACCGAAGAAGCCCGCCGACGCAAAAAAAGATATTCAGCTCAGTATCTATTCCATCGCCGCAAAAGAAATTCTGGAACTGAATCCGGTCCGGCTCGTCTTCCACTATTTGCAGAACAACGAACGCCAGGAAACCACGCGCGACGCGAAGCAACTCGACGAAGCGCAGAAAATCGTGCAGGACGTCGCTTCAAATATCCGCGCGGGAGCGTTCACGCCAAGACCGGGCTTTTCGTGCCGGAATTGCTCGTACCAGCCCATCTGTCCAGCGCACGAAGAAAACCTTTCCAGCGAATAGCTTGCGCAGAAACAAAAAAAAGGGCGCTCCGAACTCGCAAAGCGCCCTTCTTCAAAACTGGTTACCCGCGGCTACTTCCCCTTTTTTCCGCCCTTTTTCATTTCTTCTTTCTTGCTCTTTTTCGCCATCTAGATTCTCCTTGCTTGTCTTCGCAGGAGCAGGCGCCTCCGCCCGCAACCTTTAGTGCTGATATACGGGTGCTCGCCGCGCGAGTCAAGAAAAATCCCGAGCTTCCTGCAAGTTACCGGGAGACCTGCGCCGAATAGTAGCCTTCGCGAGTGATGATGTTCAGCCCTGGCCGGCGTACGCGGACTTCCACGGGGTGGTAGTCCTTGCTCTTGTCGTTTCCTTGCGGCGAGTAAGCCAGAGTGTATTGATTCCTCGCTTGCTCCGTCACGCGCGAATACAGTTCTTCCAGCGAATTCCGTCTCTCCGCATAGTAAACGTCCCCGCCGGTATCGTGGGCATACGATTGCAGGCGATTGAATTTGCGGTCGAGATAGCTGCGCCCGACGCCGAGGCCATAAACAGAGATGTTGTAGCGGAGCAGTTCCTTCACCACCGTATCGTAGCTATTCTTGTTGTTTTTCGCGTTTTGCCCATCCGAGATGAGAAAAATAATTTTCCGGCGGTCGCGCCCGCGTTCGCTCAAAAGCTGAGCCGCTTCGTACACTGCATCGTCCAGCGCTTTATTCGGCTGGTTTTTCAGTATCTTCGTGGACTGCGGGATCGCTGGCCCGCCCGAAACATTTTGTCCATTTATCGTAGCCCCCGCCGTGAACGGATCTCCCGTAGGGCCTACGTCCGTCTGCGAATCCAGGCGGACTCGTCGCAATTCCGTCACCAGCTTGTCCTGGTCCTTGGTGAATCCCTTCCCTGGATGGAAATTGGTGTCAAACCGGCAGACAAACGCTTCATCCGTCAGACTCAGCCCCCCCACGATGGCCTTCAGGCTCTGCTCCACCATTTCCGAATCTTTGCCCTTCAAATCGTTGTCAATCAAGACGACCGCAGAGAGCGGAAATGCTTCTACGGTAAAGAACGAGAGTCTTTGTTCCACGTTGTCGTCAAAAACGCGGAACTCTTCCTTAGTCAGGTCGGGCACAAGATGGCCGGTGGAGTCCTTGACAGTGACGGGGAGAACCACCAGGTTTACCCGGAACTTCAACAGCGCGGCAGAATCTGTCGTGGGAGACGCCGGTGTTTGCGGAGGCGTGCTCTGGACAGGCGCGGTACTTTGGGATGGTTGTGGAATAGAAGGAGCAGGGGGCTGTGGTTTAGGAGCCGGGGCGGAAGGTGGTTCCTGTGCACGCAAGGTCAACAAACAAGCAAGACTCAGCACCGTCACTCCCACAGAAACGACTCCGGCATTTCGCGTTTTTCGTGGACTTTTCACCATGAGCGCGCCAAACTTCCTCTCCGTGGGTTTCTTTGCCTGAACTTCTGCTCGCTTAGACGCATCCGAAACCCCCTATAGACGCATCCCAGTTTACGATAGCTACGAAACCTTCCAGGCCGGAACTGGCGCCAGCCGGAAATGACCCCACGAGGAAAGTATACATGCCTTTGTTGACCCGATTTGCCGCGTCGGTAGCGGCCTTCTCTCTCACATTCGGTGGGGTGGCACCCGCCGTCCCGCAGGAGCCCGCGCAGGGCGGCGCAATCTCCACCCAGGTCTCGCTGGTCAGCCTTTTCGCCACCGTTCGCGACAAGAACAAGCGCATCGTGGCCGACCTCAAGCAGGAAGACTTCAAGGTCTTCCAGGATAATGAAGAACAAAAAATAGCGTTCTTCAGTAAGGAAGTGACGCTTCCGATCACGATTGGGTTGCTCATCGATACCAGCGGCAGCGAGCAGAATCGTCTCCCTGCCGAGCAGGACGCCGCCACGCGCTTTCTCGAACGCGTCATGAAAAAGGGCGATGAAGCCATGGTCATGAGTTTCGACCTCGACGTGGATCTTCTCGCGGACTTCACCGAGGACAAACATATCATCGAGCGCGCAATCAACAAGGCTCAGGTCAACGCAGTCGGCGGCGGTGGCGTGGTCACGCCGGGAACAATTCCATCCAATACCGGCGGAACTCACTTTTATGACGCCGTGTATCTGGCTTGCGGAGAAAAGCTCGCCACGGAGGCAGGGCGAAAAGCTCTTGTAATCATTACGGATGCGCAGGATGAAGGCAGCAAAGTCCGCCTCGATGAAGCCATCGAGGCCGCGCAAAGATCGGACACTGTAGTACATGTCTTGCTGGTGCACGATCCGGGCTACGGCTGGCGGCCAGACGTGGCAAAAAAACTCTCCGACGAAACCGGCGGCCGCACGATCGAAGTCTCGTCCGAGAAAAGACTCGAAGAAGCCTTCGATCAAATCTCCGAAGAGCTCCGCTCTCAATATCAGATCGGCTACTACTATCCGGCGAACAAACCTAAGGATGGAGGCTTCCGCAAAATCAAAGTGGAAGTGAACAACAAGGACCAGAAAGTCCTCTCCCGCAAAGGTTTTTACGCACCGAAGGGCTAGCAGCTCATATGGAAGTGCAACTCCAAATAGCCATTGGTTTCACACTCAAGCTATTGCAGCATTGAAGACCCTTTGGATGCCGATAGATAACAATCCTCAGCGCCTCCTCCAGCCACTTCGTATGGTTTTTCTGCAAAATCTGCGGCAACAGAATTGACCGCGGCTAATTGCGCAGATAACATCTTGCATCCAGCGAAATGATGGAAGAACAGCTCATCGGCCATTACCGAATCCTCCGCAAACTTGGCGGAGGGGGCATGGGCGTTGTTTTCGAGGCGGAGGACGCCAAACTTGCTCGGCGTGTCGCCCTCAAATTCCTTCCCGAAGACAAATTGCAGGATCCGGAAAGCCACCAGCGTTTTCTACGCGAAGCTCGTGCCGCTTCCGCGCTCAATCACCCCGGCATCTGCACCATTTACGCCATTGAAGAACACGATGGAAAAACCTTCCTCGCCCTCGAACTGCTCGAAGGCAAAGCACTCGATCAAGTCATCCGCACAGGTGCGCAGCCACTCAATCGCACTCTTGAACTGGGGATTCAAATCTCAGACGCGCTTGACGCTGCCCACAAGAAAGGCATCATTCACCGCGACATCAAGCCAGCGAACATTTTTGTCACTGACCGCGGCCAGGCAAAAATTCTCGATTTCGGCCTCGCCAAACTCGTTCCCGGACACGGCAACGAAACAACAGCGATGCAAGACCTCGATGTCACGCACCTCACCAGCCCGGGCCTCGCCGTCGGCACCATCGCTTACATGTCTCCTGAACAAGCCCGTGGCGAAGAGCTCGACGCACGCACCGACCTCTTCTCCCTTGGAGCCGTGCTCTACCAAACGATCACGGGCAAGCATCCTTTCCCCGGAACCGCGAGCGCCGTCGTCTTTGAAAATATTCTGCGCAACACGCCGGTCGCTCCCGTCTCGCTGAATCCGGAAGTCCCGCCAGAATTCGAGCGCATTCTCAACAAAGCCCTGGAAAAGGACCGCGATTGCCGCTATCAATTCGCCGCCGAGCTTCGCGCCGATTTGAAACGCCTCTTGCGCGAAGTCGATTCCGGGAAAATCGCCACCACATCAGTCCCCGCCGCTGGCAGTTCATCTCTCTTTCCTCCGAAGACCACGTCGCAAACCGAAACTTCGGTGGAAGCGCCCGGCAGCGGCTCCGCCATCATTCAAGCCGCAAAGCAAAACAAACTTGGGGCTGGAATTACGGGCTTCATCGCCCTGATTGTTTTGCTCGCGGCAGGCTTCGGCGTTTACAAGCTCCTGCAAAAGCCGCCTCATGTTCCCTTCGAACACTTCACCATCGAAAACCTCTCGAATAACGGCCACACTTCCCTGGCCGCCATGTCTCCGGACGGCAAATATCTTGCGCTCGTCTGGGAAGAAAACGGCCTGCAAGCGCTCGCCCTGCGCCACATACAAACTGGAAGCAACACGCAGATTGTCGCTCCGGCCGCCACTCGTTACATCGGTGTCGCTTTCTCTCCAGATGGAAGCTATCTGTATTTCGTCCGGCGCGATGAGGAAGAACACACGATTTCGATTTTGTATCAGGCTCCGGTCCTGGGCGGCACTCCGCGACCGCTTATTCGCGATGTGGATAGTCCCGTGGCGTTTTCTCCCGATGGCCAGCGTCTCGCCTACCTTCGGCAGGATCACGATTCGCCGACGTTCGATCTCTTAATCGCAAAAAGTGATGGCACTCCGGAGCGTGCCCTTTTCAAGAGTATGCCGCTGGCCAGTGACAGCTACACGCTCGCCTGGTCGCCAGATGGGAAAACTATCGCGATTCCCGTTGTCCAGCCCACTCCCGACGATTTGGGCGGCTTTCTGGCCGTCGATGTCGCCACAGGCGCCCGCTGGAATTTCGCAAACTCCCCCAAAAAAGTTTCCTACGATCCCGTCTGGCTGCCCGACAACTCAGGCTTGCTCATTACCACGGCAGAAGCCTCATCCGGGCGTTTGCAGCGCCAACTGGGCATCGTCGACTCCGGGCAAGGCAAGTATCGCGCGATCACGGCGGACACAAATTCCTACGCACACCCGAGCATCGCCGCAAATTTCCAAAGTTTTGTCGCAGCGCAAGTGCAAACCCGCACCGACTTTTCCATCGCGCCAGCAAACAGCCCCCAGGACGCTCATACGCTCGTTCTATCTTCCAAACAAGCTTTTTGGTGGTGGGACTGGATGCCGGACGGCAAGCTTCTGGTTCCACAAGGCGGAGAAGTCCGAGTCGTAAATCCCGCTGGCGGCGAATCGCTTGTTTTTTCGGACTCCATGGAAGTTCCAAATCAAGTCGCATCTTGCGGCGGTGGAAAATACTGGGTTCTTCGTGTCATCGGCCGCTCAGGGAAAGCATCCGTAAATTTGTGGCGCGCGGATTTTACCAGCGGCAAGCAGTTTCAATTGACGCACGGTACCAGCGAAGCGGAACCAAGCTGCTCGCCCGACGGCAACTGGGTTTATTACGTGGATCACGCCGATGGAAATAACCTGAAGCGCGTTTCGATTGACGGCGGCGCTCCGGAAGTTGTTTTGAAGACCGGCGTCGGATCGTACAGCCTCTCTCCGGATGGAAAATGGATCCTGACGACGGAAGTTCGCGAGTTCGATCACAAGCTAATGTTGCGTCTGGACTCCACGGAAACGCGCCAGACCGAATATCACGACATTGACCAGCGCGCGCAAGAAGGCGTGAAAATCGCGCCCGGTGGAAAAAATGTCGCGTATGTGGTCAGGGAAAAAGGAGTGGACAACCTGTGGATGCAGCCGCTCGATGGATCGAGCCGCAAGCAACTGACTCGCTTCGCGGCCGATCAAATTGCAAGATTCAGCTACTCACTGGACGGATCGAAGCTGGCGATCGAACGCTTTCATCTCGAATCCGACGCGATTCTTTTCCGCGATTCCCAGTAATACTTCCCTTATGGTTTCTGCGCGGGCGGAGTTGAGGGGGCAACAGTCACGCCTACATCGCTGGAGTTCGGCCGCGCGTAGTAACCGCGGCGGGCCCGCACCTGATACCCGTTGAATTTTGGCAATTCAATCTTGATGCGGTGGTACTTGTTGTTCGGCACGAAGTTCGTCGGGTTATAGGTGATCTGGTATTGGTTGCGCAGCTCGTCGCCGATGTCCTGGAACGATTGATCGAGGTCGTCTACGTGGTACGGATAGAACGAGCGGCCGCCTGTCTCTTCCGCGAGATCCTGCAAAATCTTGTCGCCGTCTGTCAGATGATATTTGCAGGCGCCGGTCGCGCGACAATCCTTCTCCGCTGTCGTCGTCACCCATTGGATGCTCGTACTGATCGTGTAAATCACCACGCCGGTGCGCTGTGC
Source organism: Acidobacteriota bacterium (assembly GCA_018268785.1). Classification (GTDB taxonomy): domain Bacteria; phylum Acidobacteriota; class Terriglobia; order Acidiferrales; family UBA7541; genus Acidiferrum. The sequence continues at coordinate 37,478 of JAFDVY010000023.1, forward strand.
CATTTCCACGGCTTCCGATTTCGTGTGATCGGAGAGATTGTCTTCGCCGTCGCTGATCAGAATCATCACGCGGCGCACCACGTCCTGCTGATCCCCGGGCGGACGCGGCGGATTGCTGAGCTGCTTCGCGCACGCCTCGTAGATTGCATCATAGACCGCGGTCCCGCCGCCCGCGCGCGTCTTCAACACCTGGTCGCGCAGCAATCCCGTGTCTCCGGTGAATGCCTGGATAATTTGCGGCTCGTCGTCAAACGTCATCGCAAACGCCTGATCCTTGCCGCGGCGCAGCACCGTATACATGAAATTGACGGCCGCTTCCTGCTCGAACTTCAGGCGGTCGCGAATGCTGTTGGAAGTGTCGAGCAGCAGGCCAATGCGCAGAGGAATATCCGATTGCCGGCTGAAATACCGGATCTCCTGTGTGGCGTTATCGTCGACTATTTTGAAATCTTCCTTGGTCAAATCGGAAACCAGTTTGTTGCGCCGGTTGAGTACGGTGGCCAGCACGTCCACGAGGTTGACGGGAACTTTGATCGTGGTCTGACTCTGCTGTGTCTCCTGTTGATTCGGAGGCGGGGGTTGCGGCTGCTGTTGCTGCGCTCTTTCCGAAATTGGCAAGGCGAGAATCAGAAAGGCGGCGAAGAGACCTGTAAGTGTGCGGCGCATGGGTATGAATTATAAGAAGCAGGCAAGCGAAGCGTCAATTTTTGCAACGCCTGCCGCGGCTGCCAATTTCTCCAGATAAAGTTTTAGTTCCGGTGCAAGGGGGGCTGTGACCGTAATCTGTTTTCCAGTGCGCGGGTGAATGAAAGAGAGCCGTGCTGCATGCAAAAATTGCCGTCCGAGCGCAGGAAGTCTGGCTCGCTCTGCTGTCAGCTGCGTTGCAGCGCCATAAAGCGTATCGCCCACCACCGGATGTTTCAGGGCGCTGAAGTGCACACGGATTTGATGCGTGCGCCCCGTGTGGAGTTGGACTTCGACCAGCGTCGCCGGACCAAATTCCTGCAGCTTGACCCAATCCGTTCGCGCGGAGCGGGCTTTCGCGAACTTGCCGGCCGGCCGAGCAGTCATTCTCATGCGGCGCTTCGGATCGCGTGAAATGGCGAGTTCGATGCGCCCTTTCTCTCCCGTGAGTTTTCCCTGCACCAGCGCAAGATAAGTCTTCTGGATTGTTCGTGATTGAAACGCCTCTGCCAGCTTGGTGTGAGCAAAATCGTTTTTGGCGATAACGATGGTGCCGCTCGTGTCTTTATCGAGCCGGTGAACAATGCCCGGGCGCAAGGCATCCCCGCTTTGCGAAAGCGCTTGCCCGCGGCCAAGCAACGCGTTGACGAGGGTACCGCTCGAATTCCCCGCTCCCGCATGGACGGTCATCCCGGCAGGCTTGTTGATAACAATGAGGTCGTCGTCTTCGTAGGGAACGTCAAGCGGAATGAATTCGGCTTCGGCTTTGAGCGGGGCGCGTGGCTCGGGCCGAACTTCAATTCGGTCGCCGTTCTTAAGCTTGTGGCTTGGCTTGGAACGTAAGCCATTGACCTGGACCAGGCCAGAATCAATAAGCTCTTGCACGCGGGAACGCGAGAGTTCCGGACAACGTGCGGTGACAAAACGATCCAGCCGCGAGCCGGAATCGGCGGGCCCTGCGACAATTTCCTGCGGCGCTATCGAAGAAGACACCGCGGGATTGTAGCAGAGCGGCTATGCGTGCGCTGCCTGGCTGTTTTTCAGCGATTTGTACGTCAGTGCAACGAGAAGAAGCGGATACGCAATGCCAATCAGCGTAATGGGCCAGCCGGCATAATGCTTCCATACGCCGATAATGAGAAAAACCGGCACTCCAATATATGCCGCAGATTGTGCGAGAACCGCCGCGTGCGGCGAACGAATCAGCAACAGGATCCCTGCCACCAGAAGAAAAATACCGGCCAGCGTGCCAATCGTTCCCATGACTAAAGGCTCGGTCTCACTCCGCAGAATGCCACGGTAGATGAGTTCCTGAACCCCTCCTACAGTCTCGAAAGCTCCAAAAACAATTGCAAAAAGTGAAGCCGGCAATTGACCGCGCATATCCTTACCTCCTCGAAATCGAATAGCTCCTCTTTTACGCTCGAAGCACCCAGAAAAAAGTCCAGGTAATAAGCGAAGAAAGAAGAACTGAGGTCGCCGTAGCAATGACGAACGTATCTTGCATGCGGGCCACGATTCCTACGCTCACAACTTCCCACAAGGCCGTGCGCCATAAAGCCACGAATGACAGAGCATTGCCGCTTGCCGAAATATCCCGCAATAAATCTTCGAAAACCTCGACCATGTGCCTACCGAACTTTTCCCGCAGATCGCGAGGGTAAAACACCAGCATTCGCTCATAGCAAAAACAGCTCAATTGAATCAGGGAAGTCATGATTTATCCCGCAGCACGCGTAACCAGCTTCTTGCGTTGCGCCAGACGAACCGCTGTGTCCATGCGCTCCAGCTCCGCCTCCAGCAGGAGCTTTCCTTTGCCCGTGAGCCGGTAGTAGCGGCGGCGCGAATCTCGCTCCGTGGAAGCTGCCGGGCCGTCGACTTCCTCCAAGAGGGAAAGATCAAGCAGACGCTGCAACGTTGCGTATAGCGTTCCGGGCCCCATTTGAAATTTTTCGGAAGACAACGACTTGGTTTCCTGCATGATCGCGTATCCGTGCTTTTGCCCGTCAGCCAGGGCAAAGAGCACATAAAAAACGGCGGGAGTCAGCGGCAGGAGCGATTGAAGTTCGGGAGGTAATTCCGGCTGTTTCACAGTGTTCCTCTGGCACGGCGCGAATATGCCGAAGACAGATATATCCGTAACGGATATATCTGTCAAGAGAATTCTTCAGAAATCTTCCCGGACGGTCAGGCGCCGAAATCCGAGTCAGCCAGGGACAGTTATGGCGCGGAACGAACAGTCGGATAGGTTATCCCCAGCTGCTCCAGGTAGGTCTTGTACTTGCCGGGATCGAAATACAGCTTCTTGAGCTGCGGCAAGAATTTCTCCATCTTTTCCTTGTTGAATTCGATCGCAGGCTTGTCGTCCGGAGAAAGAAACGACTCGTACTTCACATCCTTCGTCTGGACATTCTTGAAATAGTCCCAAGCCTGCGCAACCAGCTCCGGCTTGAGCAAGAAATCCAGCGCCGTCATCGCCTGCACCTTGGCTCCCGCTGTCGAACCCTTGTGCGCGATCGGCGTGGCCATGGCAATCGCGTTCACCCAACTGTGTCCGGGAAGCTCAGGAATATTCGCGGGGTAAAACATATAGACCATCGGCACATTCCACGAAATGTCGCCCACGTCGTCCGAAGCGCCGCCGTTCAGATGCTCAGCCGGAGCGTCAAGCGGTTCGACTTTCTCTTTCAATCCAAGTTCACTCTTGCCAATCTCTTTTTGCACCGCTTTGGCAAGTGTTTGATCCGCATCGCTCCACTTGGGCATGCCCACGGCTTCGATATTCTTCTGCTGCACTTCGGCAATCACCTTGTTGTAAAACGGGGGCCAGGCGGAACC
>JAFDVY010000240.1 GCA_018268785.1 Acidobacteriota bacterium
GCCGGAGTGCGAGAGGGCTAATAGATATTTTCCACCGAATCTGGCGACGAGGATGTAAACGGAAATCCAGGCAAAATAGATGGGGATGATGCGGAAGAACCTGCGTGCATAAAACGTGCGGAAGTAGCGCGGCGAATCCCGCACATCGAGAAGAATACCGCCGATGAGAAAGCCGGAGAGGACGAAAAAAAGGTCGACCCCGGTGCCACCAAGGATGACGAGCCGCTGAAGGCGATCGACAAGGCTACCGGCCGTCGTGACGCCCTGCATGGAAATGTAGTGATAGCAAAGGACGCTAAGAATGGCCAGGCCGCGGATTCCATCGAGCTCGGGAATTCTGGAAGTGGGTTGAGCCTGCGCCATGAGCCGGGAAAGAAATTAGCAGGGGCGCGGGGGAAGGTCAATCAACAGAGAGAAGGCGCGCAGAGATTCCAGTCCGCGCGCCTTTATACGAAATGTTCGCTCGTTCTTTGTTTAGCCGACGTGACGATCCACGGCTTTGGTGATCAGGTCTTTGGGTACTGCGCCGACGATCTGTTCGACAACCTGGCCGTCCTTGAAAACGAGAATCGTGGGGATGCCGCGGATGTTGTAACGGCCCGCGGAGTTCATCGCTTCGTCCACGTTGAGCTTCATGACTTTGATCTTGCCCGCGTATTCGTTCGCGACTTCTGCGACGGTTGGGGCGAGCATGTGACACGGGCGGCACCATTCCGCCCAAAAATCGACGAGTACCGGCTGCGTCTTGCTGGCCGAAAGTACTTCGCTTTCGAAATTTCCGTCCGTTGCTGCTTGGATGTTTTCCGCCATGTTCTTTGCCTTCAGCGGCTTGGCCAGATGCTGGCCGGCCGTTTATCTCCTTGTCCGGTTATTTAGATGTTGCAACAGGCATTTGGTTACGGGCCGGCTGCGTCAAACCTCTTGCCGCCCGGGCCGCGTCGTACAGTGCAACGTATTCGGCTGCGGGCGTTTTCCAAGAATAGTCTTTGGTCATTCCGTTCAACTGAATGCGCTTCCAGATGCGCTCGTCGGCAAAATGATGAAGCGCCTGGCGAATGGTATAGAGAAGCGCGCCGCCGGAATAGTCCCAAAATTTGAAGCCGGTCCCTGTACCGTGTTCCAAATCGAACGGCTCGATCGTGTCGTCCAATCCGCCAGTGGCACGAACAATCGGCACCGTACCATATTTTAAACTATAAATCTGATTCAGGCCGCAAGGTTCGTAGCGCGAAGGCATCAAGAACATGTCGGCACCGGCTTCGACTTTGTGAGCGATGGCGTTGTCGTAGGCAATTTTGGCGGCGGCGCGATCGGGGTAAGCGGAAGCGAGAGCACGGAAAAGATCTTCGTAGCGGCGTTCGCCTGTGCCAAGCACGACCAGGGAAAGGTCTTCGCGCATGATTTCGTGGGCGACTTCGGCAATGAGATCGAAACCTTTTTGATCGGCGAAGCGGGAGACGATGCCGAGAAGCGGGCGGCCGGGAACGTCGGGCAAGCCGAACACTTTGAAGAGGTCCTGTTTGCAGGCGAGTTTGCCTGTCAAATCTTTCGCGGAAAATTTTGCGGCGAGGTATTGATCCTTTGCGGGATTCCAGGCCGCGTAGTCTACGCCGTTAAGAATTCCTACGAGACGGTCGCCTCGACCGCGAGCGACTCCGTCGAGACCGTAGCCGTATTCCGCAGTTTGGATTTCCTGCGCGTAACGTTTGCTGACCGTGGTGACGTAATCAGAATAGACGATTCCAGCTTTGAGGAAATTCACGTTGCCGTAAAACTCGATTCCGGTTGGCGTGAATGTGGCTTGAGGGATTCCGGCGCGGTCGAGAACATCTTTGGCGAATTGGCCCTGATAGCCCATGTTGTGAATGGTGAAGACGACAGGCATATCTTTCATCACTGGGTCGTCGGAATAGGAAGTGCGGAGAAAAACGGGGACGAGCGCGGTTTGCCAATCGTGGCAGTGAATGATGTCGGCGGGCCAGACGTGCTTGGCGATTTCGATGGCGGCTTTGCAAAATTCACTGTAGCGCTCGGCGTTGTCCCAGTAGTCTCCCTGAGGGCCGCCGTAAAGGCCTTCGCGGTCAAAATATTGCGGGTCGTCCACGAAGAAATAGCGGACGCCGTTGAGAAGCGTGCCGTCTGCTACAGCGGGAAAACGCAGGCGATTGCCGAGAGGGATCGTAAGACTGGGCATAACGATGGCAGTGGTTTTTGTTCCACGATAACGAGGAAGAATGACGGCTACTTCATGGCCGCGAGCGACAAGGGCTTTCGGGAGCGCTTCGACCACGTCGGCGAGGCCGCCTGTTTTGGAAAACGGCAGAGCTTCAGATGCGACAAAGAGGATTCTCATGCGGTTGGCGTCATAAATTACGCTATAAGAGCAGTTGGTGGCGCGTCAAGCAGAGATGCAACGGCGTCGTCAGCGCTCCGATATTGCGTCTGGAGAGAAGAAGCGCAGCCAAGAGCGGCTATGCTACAGGGCGGATGGAAGCGCTATACTGCGAAATCATGAAATTGATTTTCCTTTACGGACTGCCGGGAACGGGAAAGCTGACGATAGCGCGTGAGCTTTCGCAATTGACCGGATATAAGTTGTTTCACAATCATTTGACGGTAGACTTGCTGCTTTCCGTTTTTGAATTTGGGAGCGCACCATTTGTGGAGTTGCGCGAGAAGATATGGCTTTCCGTTTTTGAAGAAGCCGCCTTCCTGCCAGCGTTGATTTTTACGTTTAATCCAGAAAATTCGGTGCGGCAGAGTTTTATCGAGAAGACAATGCGCGCAGTGGAATCGCGCGGCGGAGAAGTTCTGTTTGTTGAAGTAGTTTGCGATCCGGCCGAGTTGGAACGACGCATGGATACGCAAGACCGGCGGCAACATAAGAAACTGGTTTCGCTCGAACTCTATCGCAAGCTGAAGGCGGACGGCGTTTTTGATTCGCCGAAGATGCCGTTGCCGAAACTGACTCTGAACAGCACTCGAACTTCGCCGCGAGAGAACGCAATGGAGATTGTGGCGCGGTTCTCGTTGCCGCAGGCCGCTCGGCAGAGTTCGGCTTCCTGATACACTTCCCTCCTCATGGCGCGCCAGCGGCTCGGACAACATTTTCTATCGGATGAAAACTGGCAGGAAGAGATTGCGCGAGAGATTGGAGTCTCTCGCAATACGCAGAATTTTTTCGTTCCGGGCC
>JAFDVY010000241.1 GCA_018268785.1 Acidobacteriota bacterium
CGGTTGTTGGGCCTGGATTGATCGTTTCCAACGTAGATAACGACGCCGGCGGAATTTACACATACGCTCAGGCAGGCGCAAAGTACGGCAATGCCGTGCTGTGGTCGCTCATTCCCATGACGATTGCGCTCTACGTGTCTCTGGAAATGTGTTCGCGGATGGGCGCGTTCACCGGAAAAGGGCTTTCCGACCTGATTCGCGAGGAGTTTGGCTTTCGCGTTACCTTTTTTCTGATGGCGGCGATTTTGCTGGTTAATCTCGGGAACGTGATGGCCGAATTTACCGGCGTTTTCTGGGCGTCGGAGAATATGGGGGTGAACCGGTTCATTTCCGTGCCCATTGCAGCCGTCGCTGTGTGGGTTCTGGTGGTGCAGGGAACCGCAAAATGGGTGGAACGCATTTTCCTGACTTTCTGCCTGGTCTACTTTTCCTATGTAATCTCCGCGTTTCTTGCAAAACCTGATTGGCTGGTTGCCCTGCTGCATTTGTTTCCGCCGCACCTGATGCAGTACGTGCCAAGGGCCAGGGAATTCATGCAAGTGCCGAAGTTCGACGCGCAATATGCGGTCATCCTGGCGGCTTTGGTCGGGACGACCATCGCGCCCTGGCAGCATTTTTACCTTCAGGCGGCCGTGGTGGAGAAGAGAGTCGGCCCGCGGCAATATCCGACGACTCGCAACGATGTGATCGTGGGCAGCGTGAGCTGCATGGTGATCGTGTTCTTCATTATCGTTTGTACGGCCGCGACACTGTACGCGCAGGGGATACACGACATCGCCGATGCGGGAACGGCGGCGATCGCTTTGCGGCCGCTGGCGGGAAAACTGGCGAGTTTATTGTTTTCGATTGGCCTGCTGAATGCGTCTTTGTTTGCGGCGTCGATTTTGCCCCTTTCGACGTCATACGTGGTTTGCGAAGCGCTGGGATTTGAATCGGGCATCGACCGCAAGTTTGGCGAAGCGAAGATCTTTTACGCGCTGTACACGGCGCTGATTTTTCTCGGCGCCTTTCTGGTGCTTGCGCTGGGAAAGTTCGCGAATACCATCCTGCTTTGGTCCCAGGTGCTGAACGGCTTCCTTCTGCCGCCTGTGCTGATTTTCGTGCTGATCCTGGTGAACCGTCGCGATTTGATGGGAGACAATGTCAACAAGAAGGGATTCAACTGGGTCGCCTGGATTTCCACCATCGCAATGATTGCACTGACCCTGGTTGTTGCCTATACATCGATTCACGATTTGTTCGCACACCCCGCCAGCTAAACTGCGGCTTGATAGCTGAAACGAAACGTTCCGTGGAACTTCGTTGCGAGGCAGCGAGCGGGCGTGTTAACTTTGTGGCGTAAAGGAAAAAGGCTCTTTTCGTGTCGCAACACACGCCATCTTCGAAAACGCTTCATGTAGCCGCCTCGCATCCTCTCGGAACGGTCACAGCGGAAGAAGCGTATTTACTGGAAAAACTGGATTTGAACCAATTGCCTCGGCACTTGGCGGTAATTATGGACGGCAATGGCCGATGGGCGCAGAAAAGGCATTTGCCGCGCATTGCCGGGCATAAAGCAGGAACGGAAACCGCGCGGACCACGATTGAGACTTGCGCAAGGCTGAAGATCGAAGCGCTGACGTTGTACGCATTTTCGGTGGAGAACTGGCGCCGCCCAAAGACGGAAACCGACTTTCTGATGCAACTGTTGCGCGAGTATTTGCGGCAAGAGATGCCGCTGATTCAGCGGAATAATATACGGATGCGTTTTTTGGGGCGGGCGGACGATTTGCCTGCAGGCGTCCAGCGCGATACGCGCGATGCGGAAGCGGAAACCGCCAGGAACACGGGTATGGTTTTGTGTGTGGCTTTGAACTATGGCGGACGCGCGGAAATTGTGGATGCGGTGAACCGGATTCTGGAAGAAAAAAGGGCCGCAACTGTTCATTCGGTCACGGAAGAAGAGTTTGCGGAGCGGATGTACACGGCGGGGTTGCCCGATCCGGATTTGCTTGTGCGCACAAGCGGTGAGATGCGCGTGAGCAATTTTCTGCTCTGGCAGATAGCCTACGCCGAAATTTACGTGACGGAAACGCTCTGGCCGGATTTCAATCGTGCGCGGCTTCTGGAAGCGTTTGTCGATTTTCAAAAGCGAGAGCGCAGGTATGGCGGCATAGGACAAGGCAAGTCCCGCAAACCCGTACGCGCGGCCGGCGAATAACGCGGACGATTGCGCAAGAATTTCCTGCCTTTCGATTTCAAACTACAAGTAAGATAAATAGACTCGATCCTGTTGCTCGAAGGATGCGCGATTCGGGCCGTTGTTCGGTTTCTCGGGGGAAATAAGAAAGCATGACTTGGAAGAGAGTGGCGACTGCCGTCGTCCTGATACCTGGTGTTGTCGCGCTGATTCTGAAGGGTTCGACCGCCCTGGTAGCGCTGGGCCTCGCGCTGGTTATTTTGCTGGCGCTATTTGAGTTTTTCGCGCTGGGCGACGCGATTGGACACCGCGCCTACAAATACTGGACCGCGCTCTGCGCGGTCGCAATTGTTTATGTGCAGTGGTTGCAGGTGGTTCTCCGGCCGCGGGAGATCGGAGAAGGCGTTCTGTATTCAGGGCCGATTCAGTTTGTTTTTCTGTCGGGTTTGCGCGTTGAGGATGTCTTCTTTTTCTTTTTGATTGGGGTGGCGATGATCACGCTGGCCACGAAGCGGCCGATGGTGGAAGCGCTGCCTGCGGCGGGGATCAGTTCCAGCGGGCTGCTGTTTGTAGCCCTGCCTTTGAGCTACGCCATTCGCCTGCATGGTTTGGAAGGACGAGTTGGGAAGTGGATTTTGCTCTTTGCCCTGGTGATCACGTGGATTGGCGATACGGCCGCCTATTTCGTGGGCCGCTCAATCGGGAAACACAAGATGGCGCCGATCCTGAGTCCAAACAAGACTTGGGAAGGAGCGGCAGCCAGCATGGCGGGGGCTTTGTTGCTCGGCTGGTGGCTCTCGTATCGTGTGAATGTGCCCACGCCGATTCTGTTGGGATTGGCTGCTTCGGGGAATGTGGCGGGCCAGGTGGGTGACTTGCTGGAGTCGGCGTTCAAAAGAAGTGCAGGAGTGAAGGATTCGGGATCGATCTTGCCAGGCCATGGCGGCATGCTGGATCGGA
>JAFDVY010000242.1 GCA_018268785.1 Acidobacteriota bacterium
CAAACGCCGCGCCCAAGCCGAAACGCAATGCATCCGCAAAGGAGCCTTTCGACTTCCTGCTCCGCACCGCTCCCGCCGGAGCCGAGTACCCGCTCTCCGCGCAAAAAGGAAAAGTTGTTGTCGTGAATTTCTGGGCCACCTGGTGTGGCCCCTGCCGCGCTCTCGAGCCGCTCTATGAAAAAGCCGCCGCCGAATTTTCCGCCGATCCCAACGTGATCTTTCTCTCAGCCGATTGCGATGACGATGAATCCCTCGTCGCGCCATACCTGGAAGAAGTAAAACCCCGCACCACGGTAGTCTTTGCCGACGGACTCGACAATCTCTTCCGCGTCGAAGCCTTCCCCACGGTCATCGTCCTCGATCGAGCCGGCCGCATCGCCTATCGCACTGATGGCTTCGGCGACTCCGAATTCATCCCCGAACTCTCCGCCGCCGTCCACCGCGCCCTCACCGCCACGATCGCTTCGCACTAGGTGTGACATTTTGGGGTAGTGGGGACTCTTACATCGCCAGCCCCTGCTTGGCTTTGTGCTTCGCACCAGCCCCGTGTAGTGGCACCGTGTAGCGAACAATCTTCAGATTGGCACTCTTGCCCGAGGGAAATGACGCCTCAATTCCCTGCCGAAACCTCTCTCGCCGCCACAATCGTGTTCACATGAATCCGCACGGTATCCTCGACTCGCCGCGCATATCCGCCCGCCAACACTGTCGCCACAGGTACTCCCCGTTTCCGCGCCTCCGCAAACACTCTCTTGTCGCGCTCCTTCAATCCCCTTTTCGTCAGCAGCAACCCGCCAAGCTGATCCTCGCAAAAAGGATCCGCACCGCCAACGTAAAACAGAATTTCCGGTTTGAATTTCTCCAGCGATTCGGCAACCGCCGGAATCAGCGTCTCCAGATATTCTTCGTCCTCGACTCGGTCCGCCAGATTCAAATCCACATCCGACGGCGGCTTGTGCGCCGGATAGTTGTTCAACTGATGGATCGAAATCGTGAACACGGAATCGTCATCGCGAAAAATATGCGCCGTTCCATTTCCATGATGCACATCCGTGTCCACAACCATTGCCTTGCGAATCACGCCGTCCGACTGCAATCGCCGGATCGCCACCGCAACATCGTTGATCGCGCAAAATCCTTCTCCATGATTCGCATACGCATGATGAAATCCGCCGCCCAGATTGCACCCAAATCCGTCGCGCAACGCCAGTTGCCCCGCCAGAATCGATCCGCCCGCCGCCAGCCAAACCGCTTTCGCCAGTTCCGGCGAATACGGCACTTCGAGTTTCATGATTTCGCTCGCGGTCAACGTTCCTGTCCGCAACTTCTCAATCCATTCCGGAGTGTGCGCGCGCAGCAAATCCTCATCGCTCGCTTCGTCCGGCAAAACAAAATCCGGCGCAGCGGCGATTCCCTCTTTCAAAAGCATCAGTTGGATCAAACGGAATTTCTGCGAAGGAAATACGTGCTCGCCAAGATTCAAATCGTAACCGGGATGATAAACAACCTTGAAGGGCAGCATGCAAGCTCGATCAATGTTTGTTCAGGCCGTTGTAGGGCCGGCATTCCGAAGCCGGCCGCTCAATCGAAGAACTCAATTTTCCCGTTCGAGAATGAAATCCGGCAACGTCAGCAGCGCGCGCCCGTACTCCGAGTCTCTCTGGCCGCTGTTAATACAATTTTTCGCCTTGGCGGCGTATTCCTGCGCCAATCGACGCGTCCGGTCCAGCGCACCCGATTCATTCACCAGCGCCACCAAACGTTCCGGCTTCACGCTCACAAATTCCTTTTCTTCCAGAACTTGCGCCACCAGTTCGCGTGCTTCGCGATGCCCATTTTCCATCGCATAAATCAGCGGCAGCGTAACTTTTCCTTCTTTCAAATCGCTCAATACCGGCTTGCCAAGCTGCTTCGCCGAACCCGTGAAATCCAGCAAATCGTCCACAAGCTGGAACGCCAATCCAGCATATTTTCCGTAATCGGCCAGCGCCTCTTCCTCTTCTCCTTCGAGTCCGCCGAGCACCGCGCCCAAGCGCGCGCATCCGCTGAAGAGGCAAGCCGTCTTGTGCGTCGCCAGTTTCAGCGCATCGTCTTCCGTCACGTCGATACGCCCGATTTTCGCAAGCTGAATCAGCTCGCCTTCCACCATTTTTTGCGTGAGATCGATCAGAACATCGAGGATCCGGAAATTCCGCTCTTCGAGAGCCATCTGGAACGACTGCATGTAAAGCCAGTCGCCCGCCAGAACGCTGCGATGATTTCCCCATCGCGAATTTGCCGAAGGGCGTCCGCGCCGCGTGTCTGCGCTGTCAATCACATCGTCGTGAATCAGCGTCGCGCTGTGCAGCAATTCCACAACGGCCGCAAGCCGGATCGAGCCTTCTCTGCGCCGCCCCGCATAGCGGTTCGCAATCAACAGCAGCGCCGGACGCATCCGCTTCCCGCCGCCGCCCAGCAAATAACTCGTGATTTCACTCACCGGCTCGAACGCGGTCGCGCTTTGCCGCATCAGCTCCTGCTCGACGAGCAGCAGGTCTTCGCGCACAAGCTCAAATATCTCTTTTGCCGTCAGAAGAGCGATTTCTTTTCTCCTGGCTTCCGGTGTCATCTCAGTGGGACTCCGCGGCCGCGGGCACATTCGGCCGGGCAAGGCCGAAGAAGCGCCGAAAATTCTCCGAGGTCGCGGCAGCCGCTTCTTCCGCGCTCAAGTTTCTCACACTGGCCAGCATTTTCGCCACTTCCGCAACGTAAGCGGGCTCATTGCGCTTGCCGCGAAAAGGCACTGGCGCGAGGAATGGCGCGTCCGTTTCAACCAGAATATTTTCAAGCGGCAAAGCTTTCGCAATGTCGCGCAAATTCTGCGCCTTCGGAAATGTCGAATTTCCCGCAAAGGAAATCTGGAAGCCGATCTCTACCCCCCGCTTTGCATCTTCGAGGGTGCTCGAAAAACAGTGCAGAATTCCGCCCAGCCCGCTCGGCGCCCATTCTTCTTTCAGAATTTTCATGCAATCCGGCCACGCATCGCGGCAATGAATCACAATTGGCTTTTTTGCGGCCTTCGCCAGATCCATCTGATCGCGAAACACTTTTGCCTGAACGTCGCGCGGCGAGTGATCGTAAAAATAGTCGAG